>JACQTY010000152.1 GCA_016210545.1 Chloroflexota bacterium | reverse complement strand
GTACCCAAGTCCCCCAAGATTGGGGGATTAGGGGGTTGAATAAGTTCAACGTAATGCTCTCAATCTACGGTGTAAGGCAAGTCATACCACCCGATGCCCCCCCGGCTTGCTGGGGGGGGCGTCACTGGGGGGAAAACTGACACGGCGAAGCAAGGAGCAATCCTCTTGGGGCACTGTCACTCTGAGAAATCCGCTCGGGGCGGACGTCCGAAGAGTCTGGGGTGGGGTTCGGTCCCTCCGGATGCCCCTCAACCCTCCCGATGTATCGGGACTTCGTTGCGCCTCAGCATGACAATGCAAAGACCCTGGCCAGACGTACGGAGGGCTTACCAAATTGAGCAGGACTGCGCGATACTGAATAGAATACCAACGGGTGAGTGGCCTGGTAGTGCATACTGCAGATTCGAGGCGCTTGAATTGAGCAAACCCGTTCTCTGGCTCGCAGGACTGGTTATCGGCCTCGCCAACCTCGTTCTCGGGGGTTACGGCGGGGAGATGAGCAGACTGCTCGCCACTGCCGGAAGCCTGGGAGGGCTCTTCCTCGGAGCGTCTTTCAAGCTGAGCAGGACCCTGGGCGCGATGGTCTTGCTGCTGGTCCTGATAGCCACGGTTTTCACCGCGACCGCGGGCCACAGGGCGTCGTCTTTCGTGCTCGTGAGCATCGGCGTCAATCTGGCCCTGGGCTTCATTCTGACCAGATAATCTTGCTTCCTCTCGCCCCATGGAGGGAGAGAGTTAGAGAGAGGGAGCAGCATCTCTCCTCAAAGCTGTCACAATTCACAGATTACGGAGACAGAGCTCATATTGACTATTACCCGCAAACTGCTAAACTGTAGGCAACTTCTGGACGAACACGTACTGCAATTCCATCCTGTCTAGGCAAAGGTCAGACACAGGCAAGCATCTGAAAGTCGAGGAGGTGCGATCGTGGCTTTCAAAGACCTGCGGCAGTTCATTACAGCCCTGGAAAAGACCGGGGACGTGGTGAAGATCAAACAGGAGGTCGACTGGGACCTGGAACTGGGCGCCATAGGCCGGCGGGCATACGAGCTATCACAGCCCGCCCAGTGGTTCCAGAAGATCCGGGACTATCCGCCAGAGTACACCATCTTCAACGGCTCCCTGGGCACGTGGCGGCGTTTGTCCATCGCCCTGGGGCTGCCGCCTGAGACTCCCATAAGAGAACTGTACGCTGAATACGACAGGCGCGAGCAGAAGCCTGTAAAGCCCGTCGTGGTGAAGACTGGCGGGTGCAAAGAGAACATACGGGTCGGGGATAAAGTAGACCTCTACCAGCTTCCCACACCCATGCTCCACGAAGGGGACGGCGGCCGGTACCTGGGCACCTGGGACGTGGTGGTCAGCAAGGACCCGGAGACGGGGTGGAGCAACTGGGGTATGTACCGCTTCATGATACACGACAAGACGACCCTCACTGGCTACCCCGCCCCGTTCAGCCACCTGGCCATGATGCTGTCGCGCCGGTATATCCCCAAGAAACAGCCCATGCCCATTGCCATAGCTATCGGCTGCGAGCCGCTATGTCACATGGTAGCTACCGCCGGCTATGGCATCAATGTGGATGAGGCCGACTACGCCGGCGCTCTGGGCCAGGCCCCGGTGGAACTGGTGAAGTGCGAGACCAGCGACCTGCTGGTGCCGGCCCATTCCGAGATCGTGATCGAGGGGGAGATTGCCCCCGACAAGACAGCCCCGGAAGGGCCTTTCGGCGAGTACCCGGGGTACCGCAGCGGTCAGACCGGCGGCGGTCTGCTGTGCCAGGTCAAGGCGATCACGTACCGGACCAACCCCATAATGACAGTCATCGCCCTGGGCGTTCCGCCCGACGACTCCTCCATAGCGGCGTCCCTCACCGCCGGCCTGGCCATGAAACGGAGGCTGGTGCGTCACAACATTCCGGTGACCGACGTCTATGTACCCCCGGAGGGTGTCACCCACCTCATCGTAGTGGGGGTGAAGAAGGGCGGCGCCGACGTGGCGCGCCAGATAATCGAGATATTCACGGCCCGGCGAGCTATGACCAGCAAGGTGATCGTGGTGGACGAGGACGTGGACCCCTTCAACATGGCCGAGGTGCTTCACGCTTTTGCCGTCAAGTGCCACCCCGGCAAGGGCATACACGTGACCACCTTCGAGGGCAGGGCCAACGCCCTCACCCCCTGCTACAGCCCTGAGGAGAGGCGCAAGCTGTCGGGCGCAGGGGTGGCCTTCGACGCCACCTGGCCTCTGGACTGGGACCCGAATACCGACGTGCCCGTAAAGTCGTCGTTCACCGGGACGTTCTCCAAGGAGACACAGGAAAAGGTGATCAAGAACTGGAAGAAGTACGGCTTCAAGTAACCCTTGCCCCCTTTGGGTAAATCCCGATACATCGGGACGTCCGCCTTCGGCGGACCGGGATGGGGGATTCTTCGCCTGTGCCTTTGTTCATTCATTGAACATGAGAATAACTGACCAGTAGAGGCCACAAACAAAGCGAGGGAAGCATGAAAAAGGAATACGTAACCTTCGTTAGAGACTTCAAGAGCCTGCCCCAGGGCAAGGAGATCGAGATAACCATCCGGGACCTGACACCCGGCCCCAGGAAGTACGACGCTAAGATCGTCAAAGCAGTCGTGTCAGAGGACCCCGCCAGGATGCCCGAGGGCGACCTCCTGTGGCTGCGCTCAGCGACGGGCGTACTTAGCGCCAAGCCCTGGGCCATTCAGGTCAAGGGCGAAGTCAAAGGCTTCCTGAACCTGCCGCCGTACTCTTCCCTGCTGAGGACATAGACTGCCGCCTTCCCTAAGGCACGGATTGCTTCGCTTCGGCTCGCAACGACTGAGGCGAGTCATTGCAAGGCCCCGCAGGGGTCGAAGCAGTCCGTTCCCCCAGCGGTGGGCCGTGGCGACCACCCTGGCAGTGCAGTGAGTTCCTCGATGTCCATGACACGACGGAAATCTGGGCCAGCCGCAACTCGTGGAACTACGCCGTCACCTGTGCCCTCGTCCCCCTCACCCTGCCCAGAGCGATGGTCTTTCCGCTCTGCCGCGCCCGTCTCACCACCTCCAGCCGCTGCACCCACTTCACACCGTAGTAGCACTGCTTGCCGGGCGCCACCAGACGCAGGGGAAAGCCGTGTTCGGGGGGCAGAAGACCGCCGTTCAGGCTATGGGCGAGCAAAGTCGTGGGCTTCATGGCGGTGGTCACCGACAGGCTGACGAAGAAGGCTCCGGCATGAAAGATCACGTACCGGGCTTCCGGCCAGAGACCGGCCCTCTCCAGAAGCGTGCTTACCGCCACCCCCTCCCACCGGTTGTCCGAAACACGCCAGCCTTCCACGCAGGAGAAGGAGCTTACTTGATCAATCCTGGGCAACGCAAGGACATCGTCATGGGTCAGGCTCAAAGGATTCGACACCAGCCCGTCCACCGTCAGCCGCCAGGCCACCCTGTCGAAGGCCGGCATGTGGGCAGTGGGGAACTTGGGCAACTCTAATAGTTCTTTCATCAGACTCCCCTCACCCATTGGCTGCGCTTTCTCAAGTTGATTCTACGCTTCACTCCGACCTGTACGACGCTGTCTGAACGGGAGAGTCCAGTCCCGATGTATCGGGATTGGCGGGAGATTGGGGGGACGAAGGCACAGCTAAGGGCGCCCAATCCGAAAAAGTGTCGCGTAATCAGCCTCCGCCGGGAGAACAGAAAACGGCATCACGCCTGCTTTGTCTCTTTGGCAGGGTCGTCGGCTTTGACTGTGACGCTGTCCGCGGCAAAGACAGTCTTCTTACCGCAGCCCCTGAAGCCGCCCTTCTTGTCAGACATGCAGCCGGAGAAAAGCCCAACCTGGTCCTTACCTACGGATGCGAATTTCCCCGTGAAAGCCTGTCCAGTCTTATTGTCCGTTACGGTGACGGTCATAGCTCCCCCCTCTTGGCCACGATCAGAAGGACTATATGATTGCGATAGCTTCCATCTCTATGAGAAATTCCGGGCGCGCCAGGCGGCTGATCTGGACTACTGTGCTGGGAGGCAGGTAGCCTTTGAGGTACTCCTTCCTCACGTCCCCGTGCTTGCGGTATTCCTCCACGTCGGTAACGAAAGTGGTGGTCTTTACCACGTTCTCAAAAGTGGCGCCGCCGGCGGCGAGGACTGCCTTTACGTTCTCGTGCACCTGGCGTACTTGCAGCCTCATGTCGCCCTCTCCCACCAACTCGCCCTTGGCGTTCACCGAGACCTGTCCGGCGACAAAGATCAGGGTCTTGCCCGCAACCTTGACGCCCTGGGAATACGTACCTGCCGGTTTAGCGACGTTATCCGGCTGAAGCACCGTCTTCTCCATAGACACTTCCCCCTTTTCAGCGATATTCTGCTTAACGCCGGCCTTGAACAGGCCGGAGACTTCAACGACGCTCCAACAACGGCACGCGTGGTCCCGCATCCCGTGGCACATGAGAGAGGAGGTTAGACGCCGACTGCAGCGTCCGCTTTGGGGGACCAACTCCGGCCCAGGTCCGCCAATTCCTCTCTGGGAACACTGTCAGTGGCCAGAGGCAGCAATATGGTGTTTTCCTTTTCGATGTGTTCCCTCAGCAAGCGGATAACCTCGCTGGCAGCCCGCTCCACCTCGTCGGCGACTTTGGGCGTGACCCCCTTGCCCCCGGGCGGCAGAAGGCTGGCGGCTTCCTGGAGCCGGGCTATCCTCTGCCACAACTCCTGGTGCTCGACGAGCATCTGGGCGATTGGACTGCCATCCCTCGAGAGGTGTTTCTCCATCAGCGGGAACAGGCCGTCCTCTTCTCTCTGGAAATGTTTGCGCAATTCGGCATCGAAGAAGTTCAACACTTCGCCGACATTGCGTACCGCCTGGCCGAGGGTCTGCGTGGATGCGGCGTCGGAACTTCGCGAACCCGCCCTCAGGCACAGAGTGGCCCCCTTGAGGATCCCGAGGCGCTTTATGCCCTCATCGTGTTCGTGGGCCAGCGACTGAATTGGTCCGGCGCTCTGGCTCCCGCCTTGAGCAGGTTTCAGCTTGGCGTAGAGTTGAGGCCCCACGCATTCCTTGGCGAACGAGCACCAGTCGATACAGGAGACCTTCTGGGGACGCATGACGGGGGTATGGCACTGCGGACAGTGCCGCATCACCTCGCTGCTCCAGATCTCTACCTCATACCCACACTCAGGACACTTCACATCTTCAGGGGTGGGGCTTTTCATTCCCTTGCTTCCGGGGCAGAATCCGCTCATCTCAATCTCCAGTCCTGACACCCTAAATATATCAGACATGCTGCGGCGTGGCAATTCAATCCTACAGGGCCATATTACAGGCAAACTCGACGCCGTAGATAGGACTTTTGTCACAGTCCAGCGACCGAAAACTGCGATTCCTTGCGCAGGGCCTCGATACATCGGGAACCGGGCGCTACAGTCCCGATGAATCGGGATTAATCGCAATACTGTTCATTTAACATGTTTTGTGGTATCCTTCTTAATAGGAAAGGAGGATACCGAAAATGGCGAGGACCCTTGCGGAACTTCCCAAAGGCTCACGGGTCACAGACTTTATCAGCCT
>JACQTY010000001.1 GCA_016210545.1 Chloroflexota bacterium | reverse complement strand
TGATATTGGTAGTCCAGACGGGGTGCGTCAGGGTTCCAACCTCACCCCCGGCCCGCTAGCGGGCCACCCCCTCTCCGAATCGGAGAGGGGACCAGGGGGAGAGGTCGAAGCAAGCGCAACGACCTTAGTAGCACTCCGCTCACATTTTGAGATAATCTATTAGTCCAGGTTTGGAGCATGCGCAGTTATTCAGGACGCTACATACAGGTACACGAAGGTACGTCCCATGAAAATAGCGCCGCGGCTCTCTGCTTCGCTTTGACAGGGTACTCGGGCCCGCCCCTACGGGCTGCAGTTGGCGTCGCGTCTCTGGCATCCGCACAGACATCCCTTGACGACCGTTAGCCGCGGGCGCTGCCCACGTGTGAATGGCGACGCGACGCCCCAACAGACAGACTATTCCTAGCCGTGGATCAGCATGGGCAAACACCGGACGCACACCCATTTGGCCTCGCCCTTCACCAGGGCGCTTAGCAACGGGCGGGACTGGCTATCAGCGCCGCACGCCATACACTTGGGAGTAGACCCACTCTTGGCCTGCGTCCCATGGGCTGTTTCTTGGTGTTCCATATATTGCTCCTCCTTCATTCGTCTCTCGCTATGATAGTGCCTCAAGGTCGAGCCCGGGGCCTCCCTGCCCTGGAAATAAGCTTTAGAGCCATCGCCAGGCATCCCGACAGGTCGGGACCGTGGGAATCCCCCTGCGCCCTTTACTAAAGGGGGATTGAGGAGGATTCGAGCGGGGGATTGCTTCCCCTTCGCTTCCCCGTTCACTTCGCTCAGGTCTTTGGCTCAGGGCCTTGACTCGGGGCTTCGGCTCGCAATGGGGGATAGAGCCTTTTCATTGTTTGTCGAAGACCCTCGGTTTATCGGGGTGGCGCCCCCATCGAGGCATGGGGACCTATCTCAAGTAGTAATGTGATAGGCTGCGACCATCAGCCCAGTGAACGCAAGCCCATGGGCGACCTCCGTCCACCCCAGTTTCTGCACGGAGGCGATCTTCGATGGATAGAAGACGCCCTGGATGGATTTCACAACCAGAGGCAGGTAGGCAACCAGGGCGAGCGACGGTACCTGATCCTTCAGTGTCAGGGAAAGCACAATCGCCCCAAGCACCGCCAGGTAGAACAGCAGACTACGGCCCAGTTGCCATTTGCGCCCCGACGATAAGTCCAGTTGCGGGAGGGTGCGGTGCCGCACCTTTAACGGGACGTAAAACACACTGGAGGCGTGATAAAGGAACCCCAGCAACCACAGATACAGGGCATCCATCTGCCATACGCCGGAGGACACGTAGAACGCTGCCGGCGCGGCCATCGCCAGTCCGCTGATGCCTACCATCTCCCCCCATTCCGTCCGCTGCTTCCTTTTCACCGACACATACAGGTAGGACGCCAGGTACAACAGAAAAACGATGCCGAAGGCGACCAGCCACCACAAATGGTAGACGAGTACCAGAGGTAGCAACGCCAGAAGCGCCGCTACCAGGTAAGCTGCTTCCCAGAACAGAATCCTGCTTTTGGAAGAGCCCTTGACCAGCAACGTCAAAGGATAGCGGGCGAAGAACAGGGCGAAAGCAGCGACAACAAAAAAGAGCAAAGGCAGACCGATGTGCGGCGCTGCGCCGGTACCCAGGGCAATGGAAAAGGTCAAAATACCCCACGCCCCGTGCTCGCGGGGGATCACGAGGGGCGCCGCCGGACGTTATCAGTGAGAGCTATCTCAGCTTTCTTATCCAGGCTGACCACTCCGTTTGAGATTCTTCATGCGACTCCCAGGAAAAGTCGCCTCGTCTGTGCACCGACAGCAATTGGCGCACCGCCTGAAGGTCACGGTCAAACATCACCTTCAACGTGTCGCCGACCCTCAGGTTATCAAAGATATCGAATATGCGGAAGCGCCTTTCCTGGGGTGGGGTCAGGCGCAGGTCCAGCACCACCGTCTTGCGCGTCGCTGTAAGTGTTTCCATCTTCGCCTCCTTGTATCCACCTGCTGAAGCCGGGGGCCTGGCAAGGTGGCCCGATGCATCGGAGCTATCCTCTGTACTCTCCATTGTAGTGGCGAAGCTACAACCTGTCTGCGACTTTTGTCTCAGATAGCGCTGGATGTTGAACGTCCCGCGGGGCAGGAAGAGCGAAAGCGGGGGAGGAACCGTGCGAACGGCAACAAGCGAAACTGCTTGCGGCGCCGGTTGGGACAAAAATTCGTAGGGGCACGATGCACCGTGCCCGAACCTCCAACCAATCGGGCACGGTCCCGACACCTGTCGGGGTACCCATGCCACCACCACCTAACTCTTTTCCACGACTATATCGTAGGCGAAACCGATTGCCCCGGTGGGGCACACCGCCTCACACTCGCCGCAGTCGTCGCATTCCGCCGATTGGGCCAGCTCCACGCTGCCATCAATCTGCACCAGACCTCCTGGCTGGCAGACGTCGATGCACAGCCCGCAACCGTTGCACAGCTCTCGAACGATAGTTGGTCCACCCATAGGTCCCTACCCTCTTTGATCGCTTCTACCCGGCCCCTTGCTGCAATCATTGATGCTACCCTGGCCTTGTTCTGCGCCCAGCTTAGCACCGGCGGACATCGGAGTCTGCGACTTTTGTCTCCTTACCCGTCCCGCGACGGTCGTATTACACCAGGCGCTGTAGCATCTCCCGGTTCACAATGATGATCTTCTGTCGTTCAACCCGTATGGCGCCCATCGTCTCCAGATTCTTTAGAGAGCGGCCCACCATCTCCCTGGCTGTCCCTATCATGGCTGCCATCTGCTGCTGGGTTAGCCGTCGTTCCGGGCTTTCCTCCCCGAACTGCACGGCGTGCTCCAACAATATCTTCGCCAGCCGGGCTGTCACGTGCCGGAAGGAGAGGTCTTCGACAAGTGATACCATGTCCCGCAGGCGGCGGGAGAAAACGCGGATCACATTGATACTCACCTGTGGGTAGTCTTTGAGGATGTGCTGCACGTCTCCGCGGTGGATACCGTAGATGACACTATCTTCCAGGGCCATGGCGGAAGCAGGATTGGGCCCGCCGTCAAATACGGGCACCTCGTTAAAGCTGTCGCCGGCGCGCATTACCCGCAGCACCTGCTCTTTGCCCTCGGCCGAGGTGCGGAAGATCTTGATCCGGCCAGTTCCCAATATGTACAGGGCATCGCCGGGTTCGCCTTCCCACAGGATGACTTCGCTCTTGGATACGGACTTCTCAAAAAAGAGGCCCTTGAGCTTGTCACGCTCTTGAGGGGCCAGCCCGGAGAAGTATGGGGAGGTCTCTATTAGCTCAGCAGGTACGGGCAAGCGCCTGTCCTTCCGTGACCATGCATTGGCCGACGAGTTATCTCTGCCAATTGAATAGTAGTCTAAATCACGGATAGGTGTCAATAAACGGCGGCGCCCATGATCCACCGCCCGTTGAATCTTGGCAAAATAGCAGCCTCTTCACCAAGTTGGTGCGGCAATTGTTTTGGAAAGGCCACTATGACCTCTCCCGCAAGGGGCAAGGTGACTTATGAGCGTCCCGATTTATCGGGATTTCGCTGGGTGGTAGATAACCTTCGAGGTGATCATTTTCAATTTGAATTCACAGATTATGGGATAAGCTCGAACTTCGGGCCAGATGGTGATCACGCCGTTTAGCAGGGACGGTCGTTGCTCATACCGCCGCTTCCCCGGTCTCTCCAGTCCTCACTCGCACGGTCATATCTACGTTTGACACGAATACCTTTCCGTCGCCCATCCGGCCAGTGTTGGCGCTACCGAGGATAGCTTCCAGGACAGCCGGCACTGCAGCGTCATGGACCACAATCTCCAGCTTCAGTTTCGGCAGGAATTCGGCAAGGTCTTCATCGGCCCAAATGCGTTTCTTTTGCCGGCCATGGCCCCTCACTTCGCCAACTGTGAGGCCGGGGTAGCCTACCGCGCCCAGGGCCCGGCGCACTGGACTCAGCCTTTCCCTCCGGATTATGGCCTCTATCTTTTTCATACGTTACACTCCTGGCCTTTGCCTTCACCAGCAGCCCGACACCGACCTGCCCAAATCAAACATTGATTGGTTCGCTGCCCCTTGCGGCGAGCTCACAGGGCACCCGGTCTTCTGTCGTCGCCCGGATCACCGCTCGGCCCCTCCGGAGGCGCCGGCCATTGCCGGCAGATCCACCGGATATGCCTCCATGCCATGCTCCGGCACGTCCAGACCCTGCAACTCTTCTTTGGCGCTGGCCCGCAGCCCGATGGTCTTTTTGATTACCAGAAAAGTAATGGACATCGTGATTCCGACCCAGGCAACGAGGGCGCCGATATTGACTAGCTGGAGGAGTATCTGGCCGGTTTCACCCGCGATCAGCCCCTTCACACCGAGGTAGGCGCCGTCTGCGAATATACCCACTGCCAGCAGACCCCAAAGTCCGCCGCCAAGGTGTACGGGGACCGCCCCCACGGCGTCGTCCACCTTGAGCACCCGTTCAACAATGTGGGCCGTAGCAAACATGAACGGGACTGATATTCCGCCAATAACGACCGCCGCCCACGGCGACACAAAAGCGCAGGGCGCTGTAATACCGACCAGTCCTACCAGGGCCCCGTTGCAGCCTGCTATGATATCCATCTTGCCGGTGCGGGCAAATACCCAGTAAAGCGCCACCACAGCCCCGGTGACGCCCGCCAGGAATGTGTTCACTGCGATTACCGAAATGCGAAGGTCGGTGGCCGCCAGGGTGCTTCCCGGATTGAAACCGAACCAGCCGAAGAACAGAATGAAAGTGCCTATGACAACATACGGCAGGTTGTGGCCCCTGATCATATTGGGAGTCCCATCCTTGTTGAACTTGCCAATCCTGGGGCCAACCATTGCTGCGCCGATGAGGGCAGCGAGACCGCCTACCATGTGCACCACCCCTGAACCGGCAAAATCTCTGGCGCCGGTGACCCCACCGATACTCAGGGTGCTGAGCCATCCGCCGCCCCATATCCACTTACCATATATGGGATAAACGATAGCGCCGATGATAAAGGCATAGGCCATGTAAGCAGTGATCTTCATTCTCTCTGCTACCGCTCCGGCCACAATGGTGGTAGCCGTGGCCGCGAACACCATCTGGAAAAACCACATCATGATGGTGGACACGTCATAGCTCGCTCCACTCAGGAAGAACCCGGAGAACCCGATGAAGCTATTGCCCTGGTCCAGGCCGGGAAATAGTTTGGAGCCTCCGTACATCAGGGCAAAACCGAAGGCCCAGAAACCGAGAGAGGCTATGCAAAAGTCCATGAAGCTCTTGGTCCAATAGTTGGTCTGGTTCTTGGACCGGATCAACCCGGCGCCCAGGAACGCGAAACCTAACTGCATGAACCACACCAGGAAGCCTGTGATCAACGTCCACGCCATGTTCACGGCAGCGTTGGGGTTATCCTTCAGGGTGTCAGCGCCAGTGGGATCTGCCGCATTTACCATAGCGCCGACGCCTGACAGGGTTACGGCTAGAAGAAGAAACATGGGCAAGAAGATTAGCCCTCGCCGCATGATCCAATCTGTCAACAAAGGGGTTCTATCCCTCGGCGAAGCCGCCCCGAATAAGGTTGGCATAAAGCTATGCATTGTACCTCCTCCAATTTCCCAGGTAACGGTTGGTATCTACCCGGGTCTTTCGTCCTCTGCCACTTCCTCCGGCGAAGCGTCATGCTTCCGCAAACGGCTCGGCACGATCACCCAGGCGACGAACAGCCCTACGAAGGCTAGTCCTGCGAATACGGCTTCTGCCGGCATTGGTTTGCCTCCTTTTGGTGTTATCTGCTGTCAGCGCTAACAGCCTACAAACATGAGTATGTCAACTTTTTGTTTCCAGTCCGTTATGGTCACATTATGATCGTGTTACAGGGTCTTCTCCCGAAAATAGACCCATTCAAATGTAGTTGCCCGATTTATCGGGCACGGTTTGCCCAATGAATTGGGCGACTACGCCCACGGGCGGGCTATTTTCGTCCTTCGCGGCGCCCACCGCCAGCGGGCATTAACGATCCTCCAGGAATAGAATGCCCCACCCCAATGCATTGAAGTGGTTGCTTTACTGAAGGGGACAAGGCGGATTGAGTCATCGCCGCCCACTGAGCGCGGAGCCTCCGGTGGGGCAGGCTGTCTGAGATAGAGAACTGCAACGGGCAATGCTGGGCGGAACAGTGGAATACTTCGGGAGGTCGGCGTGTGACTTATCCTTCGAACCGGTAGCCTATATTCCTCACGGTGCGAACAAACGCGTGGTCCTTGTCTTCCAGCTTGCTCCGGAGGTGGCGAACGTGGACGTCTACAGTCCTTCCACCGCCGAAGAAGTCGTAGCCCCATACCTCATTGAGCAAGACTTCGCGGTTGAAGACCTTTCCGGGCTGAGAGGCCAGGAACTTCAGTAGTTGGAACTCTTTGAAGGTGAGGCATACGGGCCGTCCCGCCACTGAGACTGTGTATTGGTCGAGGTCTATCACCAGGTCACCGCTGATGATGAGGTTTCGGCCCGCGGGCGCCGCTGGGCCAAGTAATCGCTCCACTCTGGACAGGAGTTCATCAGGGTGATAAGGCTCCACGATGAAATCGTTCAGGCTGCGGGGGACCACGTCAGGGTCCGATACGTCGTCTGGGAAGATGGCGAGGGCTGGCACATCACGTCCGGATGCAATATTTAGGGAGCGGACCTGGCGCAGCCGCCCCGCCAGCTCCTGCAACAGGCCCTTCTGCGGGGCCAGCGTCACCAGGATGAGGGCGACCGGCTTCCCTTCCAGTTGGGCAATGGCCTCCTCCCAGTCTGGAAAGAGAAAGGTGTCATAGCCTGCTTCGGCCAGAACGGAGTTCGGCCCGGCTGCGCTCGCCTTTCCGGAGATTATGCCCACGCTGCCCACGGCGAGACACATCCTCAACGGAGGTTTCTCCGGCATGGCCGGGCTAATAGCCCGGGCGTCATACGCTGCCTCTTTGCACCTGAGACGGGAGAGAGGTCCCGAAGGCGCCGATATTGGCAAGTGGTCTCCTCGCCTTGTCGATGTAGTTACCATGCACCTATTATTGGCCACCCTTATTTCGGGCGCATTATTGTGGGATTAACTTCACGTTACTGGGGAGTTAACTTTATGTTACTAATCGTCTTAAAATAAAATGGACTCAGAAAACATTACCCGAGGC
>JACQTY010000013.1 GCA_016210545.1 Chloroflexota bacterium | reverse complement strand
GGGTCTTTGCATTGTCATTCTGTCCGACGCATCGGACTCCGATGTTTTACTCGGAGGAGCGTAGTCCCGACCAGTCGGGAACAAGTCGGGAAGGGTGGGGCGCTCCCCGCTCCCCAGATGCTTCGCTTAGCTCAGCATGACAGGTGACATGGCCTCTCTGATATGGGACTCTCCTATATAATGCAAAGACCCTGGGTCAGGAAGAGGGATAAGGCTTACAAAAAGCATCTGGTATGATAAGATTGTCGTGGCACATCCGGAGTTTGCCGAAGGCGATACCCATCTGGAGGCTACCCGGCTCCTCAGTGTGCTGTCTTGTCCAAGTTGGAAAGCGAACATCAAATCAACCGTCATTCCGGCGGAAGCCGGAATCCAGACGAGATTCACGGGGCCTGGATTCTCCCGACCTGTCGGGACGCTGGAATGACAAGTTACGAGCAGGCTGTTTGTCCTGATGTGCCAGACACTGATTCCATTGGGTTTAGAGGAGCACTTGGGGACCAAGTATGGCAGGGAGAATGATTCTGGACAAAGTAAAGATGGACTATGACCCCGAGGGTGACGTTCTTTACATTAGCTTCGGTGGTCCTCAGCCCGCCGATGACTCAGACATCACCGATGAGGGCGTTATTGTTCGTCTTAGGGAAGGCAAGATCGTGGGTTTGAGCATCCTGAATGCCGGCAAGAAACTCTACCACGGTTGATGTTGTGACTTCCCTGTCTGCATTAGGCCGCTCCTATCCCATGTCATACTTGCCATTTGTTACCAGATTCCCGCGAATGTTGCAAGAATGGTCTTGGTTCAAGCATGCCTGAGCTCCCAGAAGTCGAAACCATCAAGAACGACCTGCTGCCGCACGTGGTGGGGAGGAGCTTTGCTGAGGTTGTCGTAGCTTCTCCGGAGGTGGTGAAAGCACCGTCGCCGGAGGAGTTCCGCCGCGGGCTCAGGGGCCAGCGCATCCGGGGCTTGAGGCGGCGGGGCAAATACCTCATATTTGATTTACATAGCGGCGATGCCTTCATCGTCCACCTTAAGATGACCGGCGCCCTCCTCATCAACTTCTGCCCGGATGGCTATCGCGCCTATTTTCGACTGGACCATGGCACGGAGCTTGCCTTTACCGACCGCCGCAAGCTGGGAGGCCTGTGGCTTGTCCCGGACGCCGAAATAATAGTTGGTAAGCTGGGGCCGGAGCCTCTGGAAGCGGGGTTCACTGTCCAGGCTCTGGCCGACATGTTGGGCCAGCGTAGCGCCCCCATCAAGGCGTTGTTGCTCGACCAGTCGTTTCTGGCCGGGCTGGGGAACATGTACGCCGATGAGGCGCTGTTTGCGGCCCGCATCCACCCGCTGACTCCGGCCAGAGACCTGACCCGCGCACGGGTGGACAAGCTATATGGCGCCATCAGGAGCGTGCTCCAGGCAGGCATTCGGAGCCGTGGGGCCAGCGTGGATACCTATCGTACCCCCGATGGCGGGCAAGGTATGGCCCATCTGGCTTTCAAGGTAGCCCATATGAAGGGGAAGCCTTGCCCGGCATGCGGTACGCCGATAGAGCGTCTCGCCTTGCGGGGACGGGGGGCCTACTTCTGCCCTAAGTGCCAGCCGCCACCGGCAGAGGTGACGAAACCCCAAGCACGAAATCCGAAATCCTAAACAACCGCCTGCGGCGCGTTGCGCCACCAGCGAACGATGAAAATGTCACCCTTAGGTGTCATTCTCTCTTAGGGTTTGATACCCAGCCGCTCGCGGCGAACCGAGTGAGACCTTCACACTGAAGGAAATCGACTTTGGTTACTGTGATACCCCGACGCTCTGCGTCGGGGAGAATGTCATTCCGGACTTGATCCGGAATCCAGTCTTCGGCCCCCCCCTCCACGTCTGGATTCCAGCGTTCGCTGGACATTGTGGCCTTATTTCCCAGGTAGGTCCAGATGACCGAAGCGGCAGAGTCAGGCAAGGTTTCGGTCACTTGGATCGGTCTTGGTATTGTCCATGACTTGGTGCTTCGGACGTGGGGTTTCCGATAATGTGGCGTCGCTCGTAGAATCGCAATAGACTCAAATTGTCAACGGAGGCACTCTATGAAAGCAAGAAAAATCAAAGATGGCGTTTTCTGGCTTGGCTACATAGACTGGGACAGGCGTCTGTTCGACTCCCTGGTGCCGCTGCCCAACGGGACCAGTTACAATGCTTATTTGGTCCAGGGCACGGAAAAGACTGCTTTGCTGGACACCGTGGACCCGTGCGCCGTAGATACGCTCATGTCCCAGTTGGAAGGTGTGCCGAACATCGACTATGTTGTCGTCCACCACGCTGAGCAGGACCATTCCGGGACCTTGCCCCGTGTCCTGGACAAGTACAGGAGCGCCAAGGTCGTCACCAATCCTAACTGCAAGCGGTTGCTCACCGACCTGCTGGAGGTGCCTGAAGACAGGTTTATGATGGTGGAGGACGGGCAGGTCCTGCCGTTGGGCGGGAAGACGTTGAAGTTCGTGTACACCCCCTGGGTGCACTGGCCGGAGACTATGGTCAGCTATCTCCAGGAGGACCGGATGCTCTTCACCTGCGACCTCTTCGGCTCCCACCTGGCCACATCGGACCTGTACGCCGTCGACGAGGCGCACGTCTATGAAGCAGCCAAGGTGTACTACGGCATGATCATGATGCCTTTCCGCGCCGCAGTTGAGAAGAACCTGGAGAAGCTGAAACCGTACGACATAGGCATGATCGCCCCCAGCCACGGGCCCGTTTACAACAAGCCGAGCCTGGTCCTGGACGCTTACCAGGACTGGGTCAGCGGTCCGCCGAAGAACCTTGTAGTGCTCCCCTATGTGTCCATGCACGACAGCACCAGGATAATGGTCATGCACCTGGTCGATGCCCTGGCGCAAAGGGACGTGCGGGTACAGCAGTTCAACCTGGCGGTCACCGACCTTGGTAAGCTGGCGGTGACGCTGGTAGATGCAGCCACCATAGTTATTGGCACGCCTACGGTGATGGCCAATCCCCACCCCAGCGTCGTCTATGCGACCTATCTCACCAATGCCGTAAAACCCAAGCTCAAGTTTGCCGCGGTGATCGGCTCATATAGCTGGGGGAGCAAGGTGGTGGAGCAGATCGGAGCGATGCTTCCCAATCTGAAGCTGGAAGCTCTGCCCTCGGTGATCTGCAAGGGGTTGCCCAGAGAGGCTGATCTCAATGCCCTGGATGCCCTGGCGGACGCCATTGCCGAGAAGCACCGGGCGCTGGGGTTCAAATAGCAGGCTTGCCTCGGAGGGCTGCGGCCCGGCGCTGCGAGTGATGACGTGTCCCATGCTGCGATGGCCTGCGGAAGCTAACTTGCCTCGGTGAAGCGGCCTAGCTGTCCCAGGGCACTGATCAGTCTGAAGCGCTGCACCTGAAGCTGGGTTACCACTGCCACTAGCTGCTTGGCCTTATCGCTGGCCCTGTACTCGCGGCGCAGTTGTATGTGGAGGGCGCGTAGCCGCTGGGCGTCGGCCTCGTCCGCGGCCTGGACCAGGGCGCCGGGGAAAAGAGTACTTTCAACTCCGTACAGCCAGACGATGCTCGGCCCCCCATCCGGGCTATCGGCTGTCTTGACGGCATAATCCCTGTCCGACGGCTCGCGAAGGGACTTACCCCGGAACCACCCCAGGGTATCGGAATAGACCGCGCTGACGAAGGCCCATCCCCCTCTTGAGACGAAGTCCTGCGCGACTTCGGCGCCGGCGTCGCGGTAGATATCCTGCACCAGCGACAGGCCGTCCGATGCGGAGCGACTGACCGACTCAACGTATTTGTCCAGGTCCTCCAGCACCGGCTGGCCTTCCAACAAGGCCCTGAGCTCCGTATAAAGCGGGTGGTTCGCCCATGCTGGTTGATAGAGGACAACGAACTGCCCTTGCAGCAACTGCTCGTATACCTGAGGCGACGGCTTCTCCCCGGTGGCATTTTCCACGAGTTCCATGAGCCACTCAACGCTGTAACCCGGCTCTGCCAGAGGCAGCGACTGGGCGAAATCCGCCAGGATCTTGATTCGGGCTTGCAGCTCAGGGGGCAGGGACCTTGCGGCCCTGGCCGGCGCCGGGAGGGCTTTTCGCGCCGGCGCCTCCAGCTTCGGCCGGCGCTCAGGTTCAAGCTCCCGCCAGTACGCCTGGATCACAGGAGGCACAGCCTCCGGGGCCGGGGCCACTTGCGCCGCAAGACGCCGACGAAGGAGAAGATAGTAAGCGCCGCCGCCGGCGCCGGCGACAGCCGCAACGATCATGGTCAGCAACAGCCACATGGGCATAAGCCCCGACTTGAGCAGGAAGGGCTGGGACCACCCGCTCCGGTTGGAAGCGCCGTCGATGGCCGCTACCCGCCAGTAATACTCGCCTCGCGGCAGGGCCTCGTCTTCGGCCAGCTCGTAGGAAGCGCTGGCGAGGTCTGCCTTTTCCAGCACAGGGCGGAGGAAATCCCGGGTGGAGTCCACCTGCAGGACATAGGTGACGCCGCTGGGGTCGGCGACTTCCGTCCATCGGAAAGATGGAGTGCTGTTCCCTGTTACGCTTACCCTGCCTCCGTTGCCCGGAGCCTGCAGGCGCGGCGCCGGCGGCGAGACGCCGTCCATGGTGAACGCAGCTTTAGCCTGGCGCCGCTGGCCGTCCTCGGCCTGTATTGTGTGGGCGCCGGCCTTCGATTTCGGTATTACGAAGGACCTGGTGAAGCTGCCCGCGGCGTCGGTGGTCAGGCCATTCCTGGGGATCTCGGCGTCGTCGTAGGATAACCTGAGAGGGCTGCCAGGGGCGAACCCCGATCCGGCAATATCCACCCTTGAGGACACGTTGCCCGAGTCAGGGGTTATCGTCACACCGGGAGCAACGTTGAAGGTCGCTTCAGCTATATTGACCACCTGCGAAACTGGCCCATAAGCCTTGATGCTGTGGCCACCTGATACGGACGGCGGAATGGTGAGCACGGTATTCCATGACCCCTGCGAATTAGCGGAGAGGCCCGAAGCCACGGTGACGCCATCATAGGTAATGGTGATGCCAGTCTCGTTGGGTGCGAAGCCAGCCCCGTTGACAGTGACCGGCGTTCCCGGTGCGCCGCTGGTCCCGCTTAGGGACATTCCCGGGCCGATAGAGATATTCACCTCCGGAGCATTGGCCTGGCTTAGAGAGCCGGAGGCCCTGATGGTGTGCTGGCCGGAAGTCGAGGCAGGAATAGTGATAGTGTTGGTCCAGGATCCCAGCGAGTTGGCGGAGATGCCTGAGGCCAGGGCCACGCCATCATAGGTGACAGCAATCCCGCCCTCGCCGGGACCAAAGCCTGCGCCAGATATGGTAAGGGGAGTCCCCGGAGCGGCGCCGGCCCGGTTGACGGAGATCCCCGGGACGATGGTCAGGTTAAACTCGGGGGCAACCGCCGCTTGTGTGGCCAGGCCGGAGGCCCGCACTGTGTGCTGGCCGGATGCGGAAGGAGGCACCGTAATGACGGCTGACCACGAACCCTGCGGGCTGGCGGAGAGGCCCGATGCGACGGGGTTGCCATCGTAGGCTACAGTGATGCCCCCTTCGTTGGACCCAAAGCCGGCCCCGGCGATGGTGATGGAAGTCCCCGGCGTGGTGCTCGTCCGGTTAGACGAGATGCTCGGGCCGACAGAAAGGCCCGATTCGGTGCCCGCAGACACCTGCGTGGCCGAACCCGAGGCACGAACGGTATGGACTCCGGACGTGGACGGCGGCACGGTGAAGGTAGCTGTCCATGACCCCTGGGCGTTGGCCGATATTCCTGAAGCGACGGGGCTGCCATCGTAGGTTACAGTGATGCCCCCCTCGCTGGGACCAAAGCCGGCGCCTGTCACGGTCAGGGAAGTACCCGGTCCGGCGGCTGTCCGGCTAAGGGAGATGCTGGGACCGATAGTCAGGCTGGTTTCAGGGGCGGAGGTTGCCTGTGTGGCTGAGCCTGAAGCCTTGACGCTGTGGGCTCCGGTAGTGGAAGGGGGGATAGGGAAGTTGGCGCTCCATGACCCCTGGGCGTTCGCCGAGATGCCCGAGGCCACCGTAGCCCCGTCATAGGTCACCGTAATCCCTGTCTCGCCAGGGCCGAAGCCCGAGCCGGTGACCGTGGCGGAAACGCCCGGCCCGGCAGTTGCCCGTCCCAGAGATATGCCAGGTGTGACATTGAAGCCGGCTTCCCCTACGCTGGCTGCCTGGGTGGCTGAGCCTGAAGCCTTGATGCTGTGCGTGCCCGAAGGGGAAGGGGGGATGGTGGCGGTGGTGTTCCACGCTCCCTGTGGGCTTGCTGTGATGCCCGACATCAGGGGGGCGCCGTCGTAGGTGACGGCAATCCCGGTTTCGCCGGGGTTGAAACCGGAGCCGCTTACCGTAATGACACTCCCCACGGCGCCGGTGCTGCGGCTGAGGCTGATGCCTCCGAGGACGTTGAAGGTCTGGTCGGTGGCAGCGGAAGTAATGGCGCCCATGGCTCTGATGGTATGATTGCCAAAGGTTGCGGGCGGAACGGGGAAGGTGGAGGTCCATGTCCCCAGAGCGTTGGCCGAGATACCCGATACCGCTGGATTGCCATCGAAGGTCACAGTGATCCCGCTCTCATTGGCGGCGAAGCCGGAGCCAAAAACGGTAAGGGAACTCCCCGGAGTCCCGGTGCTGCGGTTAAGCGTGATGCCCGCCGCCACGGAAAAAGCAGCCTCGCCCACGTTGGCGGCCTGGGTCACGGAGCCGGATGCCCGGATGTTGTGCGAGCCAAAGGCCGACGCCGGTACCACGAAGGGCGCGTTCCATGTGCCCTGGGCGCTGGCCGATATGCCTGAGCCTACGGGGTTGCCGTCATAGGTGAGGGTGATGCCTGCCTCGTTGGGCGCGAACCCGGCGCCGCTGACGGTGACCGACGTGCCCGGCGTACCGGTGGTCCGGCTCAAGGAAATGCCCGGGTTCACCGTGAAGCTCAGATCGGGGACGCTAAAGGATTGGGTTATGGAGCCGGAGGCCCGAATGCTGTGCAACCCTCCGGCTGAGGCGGGCACGGTAAAAGTCGTATTCCACGTCCCGTCGGCGTTGGCCGAAATGCCTGGGGCCACGTTGGAACCATCGTAGGTGACCGTGATGCCGCTTTCGCTAGCTCCAAATCCGGAGCCGTTGACGGTGACCGAGTTACCCGCCGCCCCGCTCGCCCGGCTGGCTGAAATGGCCGGGGCAATTACGAAGGTCTGCGCCGGAACACTGGATGCCAGGGTGCTGGCGCCGGAGGCCTTGACGGTGCGGGGGCCGCCCGCCGAGACCGGCACGACGAAGGCATTGCTCCAGGTCCCCTGAACGCTGGCGGTGATGCCGGAGAGGACAGTGGTACTCTCATAGGTCACTGTTATCCCCGACTCACTGGCCCCAAAGCCCGAGCCGCTGATCGAAACAGAGACGCCCGGAGGCCCGCTGGTGCGTCCCAGGGCTATAGCCGGGTTGGGAACGGTGTAGTTAGTGGTGACAGGGACGACGGTAACGGAGCCGGAGGCGCTTATGGTATGGGCGCCGGGTGCTGAGAATGGTACCGTGAACGTGGTAGTCCACCCCCCGCCGGGAGTGGTGGCAGTAATTCCTGAGGCCATTGTGGTCGTATCGTAAGTAACGCTTATGCCTGTCTCGCCGGGGCCGAAGCCTGAGCCGGTGACGGTAACTGATATCCCCCAGGGGCCGCTATTCGGGGATACAGAGATACCTGCTGCGGCCGCAGCGGGGGCGGCACGAAGCGAGAAAAGCGCTACTGTAGATAAGAGAACCAATGCAAGACGGAGCGTCTTCCCCATTAACCTCCCCGAATGCCACAAGGCTGTCTGCGGCCTCTCAACTCAGAGTGGAACGCGCGGAGGCGCGCCACTACGACCGGCTTCAACTATGGCGCGGCCGTGGAACCATTTCGTTGTTTATCTTAGCAGGTTTGTGGGCCAAAAGAAACTGTTTGTTAAGATAGGCGCTGTGCCCCGGTGAAACGCCCTCCGTAGGGGCACGATGCATCGTGCCCGACTTTGAGAAAGGACCTCCTTGCTGCCTTTTCTATCTACAAAGAATCCACGGATTACGGTTCCTCCTTAATCCGCCATCAAAATCCCTCTCAATCTCCCCTTCGACAGGCTCATCCCGATGAATCGGGATTTACCAAAGGGAGAGGCCATAGTCGCGTCCCAAAGGCGCGTATAGCACCAAGCTGGTGAAAGAACTTTCGATTTGAGTAAATTGGAGAGGTGGCGGATTTAGGCAACCAAAATCAGCCATTCAGTGTGTAGGTC
>JACQTY010000154.1 GCA_016210545.1 Chloroflexota bacterium | reverse complement strand
TTCACTCGCAATGACGGGGGTTGTTTGTTTTCAGAGCAGTAACCGCGACCAATGTCCCACAACCCCGAAATCCCCCTGTGTCCAGCAACCCAGGATATGGGTAAGGGTCAGTTTCGCAAAAGGGGAGAAACGGTAAGGCCCCCCACGTTTCTTCCATTTGACGTCAATCTTGATGGCGGATCATGGGACACGTAAATGCTACTCTGTTGGATTGCTTTACCTGTGTTGAGTCCGTTGACGCCTCGCTCATCCCCGCTCCGAGAGCATGAGACGAGACTCTGTCCCGCATTCATCGTTGGTGGAGGGTGCACCGCGGTCTCAGGTTCCCTCCAAATTGGGGGATTAATGATGTTGGCTATGTTTGGCGCTCTCAATTGGTAAAGTAATATAACTGTTACAGCCGGGATGGCCTCGCCCGTCGCTCACCTGTGGGTGCAACGATGTCACGGGGCGCAAGGTTATATGTGAACAGAATGCAAGTGCCCATTGCGTAACAGGGCAACAACGTAATGTGCCCACGGCCAGTGAAAAATGTATCGGTTAATATATGGTCAACAACGGTTAGTAACGGTAAACTGGGCGTGCTGTGACTTACAGTGCAGGTAAACACTGCCGCGTCAATCGGTCACTGGAGCACGGGTCCCGATAGTAGTGGTGGGTGTACGGGGAGGCGTCTAAGGACCTTGAAGAAGGAATCTGGTTACCATGTTCTTGCGGTCGTGCTGACGCTTTGGAAAGTCCAGCGTTCTATGAATTTGGCAAGTCGTTGCCCGCGGCGGGTCGCGGGGCGCACCGGCGCTGCTTGACGAAGTCCGGTTGGACCTGTCCCGCCGCTTCAAGGCAATGGCACTGATAGTCATCATTGGGCGCCGGTCACGTCGGAGCAAGGCGGAGACTGCGTACGCTGAGAGGGGGATGCAACGAAACGCTTCATAGCTTACCTCATGATGCGGAAGAAGCTATTCTTCCTCGCCGTGGCCTCCGCGGGCTTTGTGGGTATGATCCCGCTGGTAGTCGTTGGCGGCCACGAGATCGGCGGTATTCTTGATTCCACAACTTTCTGCACCTCCTGTCACGACGTGCATTACTCGGAAGAAGTCACCTATCAGGCGTCGCCCCATTCGGAAGTGACCTGCGCCAGGTGCCACGTGGGCCCGAGCACCGGGAATCTGGTGCGGTCCAAGCTCAGGGGCCTGACTGATATCATACCGGCGCTTACCCGTAATTATGAGCGTCCCATCCCCACCCCCCTGAAGGACCGCCGCCCATCGAGCGAGACCTGCGAGAAATGCCATTATTCGGAGAAGTTCTTTGGCGATGTGCCGCAGATTGCAGTTAGCTACAACGCTGATGAATTGAACACCAGGAACGTTGTCACCCGGGTCCTGAAGGTCGGTGGTGGGAGGCAAGAGGTGGCCAGCGGCATTCACTGGCACAGTACAGCCAAGGTATGGTACCTACCTCTTGATGAGAAGCGGCTGACAATAGGGTGGGTAGGAAGTGAGGATGCTTCGGGCAACATCACGGCGTACGTCGACCCCAACCGGAGTAGTGAGATTACTCCTGAGCGCGTTAATAAAGAAAAGCGGCTAATGGACTGCATGGACTGCCATAACCGCGTTACTCATCTGTATCGCTCCCCCGATTCGCTTGTTGACGATGCCCTGTCCGATGGCAGCATTGACGTTAAGCTCCCGTTCATAAAGCATGAAGCCGTGGCCGCCCTGGTCCCCCAGAACGCCAGCCTGGAACAGGCCTACGCGAAAGTAGACAGGATAAAGGACTTCTATCAGGCTTCCTACCCCTCGATTTCCCAGGATAAAGCCGTATCGATTGTTCGGGCGGTCGAGAAACTGAGGGAGATTGCCAGGCTCACAACCTTCCCTGACGGTTTGGATTGGAACACCTATCCAGACCATGCGATTCACGATAAGCCCAATTCGGAAATGGAGGTGGACTGGGAGGGCATCTCTCGCCGTGACGAATCACCCGGGTGTTTCCGGTGTCATGGGAACCTGGTGAAGGTAGACAACAAGAACGGGACCAGCCAAAACGCAAGCGCCGGCGGCCCTAATTCCGGCGGCGCCATGAGATTTGTCAGCCTGAAGGGTGATTCTGGCAGTACCGCCAGTCTCAGCGACGTCAAGCCCGGCGGTGACAATCTCAAGCGAGGAGGACCTCCCGCAGGTAGAATCGACGGTGAGTGCGACACGTGCCATTACAGCCCGAAATCGGACGTCATCTCGCCGGTGGCCCCCGCCGTGCCGCACCCGGTTGACGGGCTTGACGACTGCCTGGTGTGTCATAAGCCTTCAGGTCCAGAGCCGTTCAAGGCAGACCACCCGTGGACCACTAATGGGGCCTGCAGCGGCTGTCATCAATCGGCGCCTAAGCTTAAGTCGTTGCCTTTGTCCGCCCCCAGGGAAATAAAGCAAATAACTCATGCAACCAACAAACTTGAGGAGTGTCTGACGTGCCACGGTCCAGCGGCGGCAGAGCCGCTTTCCAGGGAACACCCTTGGACGACCAACAAGACGTGCACGGCATGCCATGAGTCAGCTTCAACCCTCAAGCCGTTGCCTCCGGCCGCGCCATCAAAGCCTGAGGACATAACGGAGATAACCCATTCGGTTGACAAATTGGGCGATTGTCTCACGTGTCATGGGCCAGCGTCGCCCAAGCCCTTCAAGAAGGAGCACCCCTGGGCGACTGACGAGACGTGCAGGTCGTGCCACCAATTGGCGGCAAAGCTCAAGCCGCTGCCTCCGTCCACGCCATTAAAGCCTGAGGACATAACGGAGATAACCCATTCGGTTGACAAATTGGGCGATTGACTCACGTGACATGGGCCAGCGTCGCCCAAGCCCTTCAAGAAGGATCATCCGTGGGCCACTGATGAGACGTGCAGGTCCTGCCATCTATTGGC
>JACQTY010000153.1 GCA_016210545.1 Chloroflexota bacterium | reverse complement strand
CCCTACGGCTATGGCTGCACATCAACCCCGTAGTAGGGTGGGTGTAGTCACGGTCTCCCACCGGGACGAAACCCACCACACCCCCGTTCCAGCGAGATGGTGGGTTGCGCTCTTGCTTCACCCACCCTACGGCTACGGCTGCACATCAAACCTGTAGGGTGGGTGCAGTGCCGATGAAATCGGGACGAAACCCACCACACCCGCTCCAACGAAACGGTGGGTTGCGCTGCGCTCACCCACCCTACTGAGAAATGACTGGCACAGAACGCCCCGCCCCGAGATTCTTCGCGACCCCTTCGCGTGGCCCTCCGCGCTGCGGAGTCTCCGCTTCGCTACGACAGGCTCCAGAATCGGCCATGACTATCTACGATACTCACCACGGGAAAATGCTGTTTGCAATCCCTTCTCCCTCGAAGGGGGGAGAGGAGTTATGGCCGCATTTTCTTAGTAATGACAGTGCAAAGGCAAGCCCCCTCACGCTTTTTCTACCTGCACCAGGGCAGTGTTGGTCGAGAAGGCGCCGACGGGCGACGGTTCGTCGCGGGTCAGGACATTGGCGCAGCCGCCCCGGTCCACCCCCTTCTCGTCGGGGTCGAACCAGGCCCCCTGGGGCACGTCGACGACGCCGGGCATGATGCGTTCACTCACCCGGACGGGGAGGATAGTGCTCCCGCGGTCGTTGAACACCCGCACCATGTCCCCGTCCTTGATGCCTCGTTTGGCGGCGTCGGCGGCGTTGATCACCGCCTTGTGAGGTATGTTCTCCCTGACCCAGGGGATATTGTGGAACTGGGAGTGGGCCCGCGCCAGCGAGTGCGAGGTGACAAGCTGCAGCGGGTACTTCTTCGCCAGAGGGTCGCGCGGGCTTTCCCACGTCTCGATGTATTTGGGGATGGGCGGCACGCGGGGGTCCTTCAGCTCGGCGATGACTTTGGCGTCGATCTCGATCTTGCCCGATGGCGTGGGCAGTGGGTTTTTGAGCGGGTCGTCGACGAACGGCTTGAAGGCCAGGTGTGGCTCGGCGAACTTCAGTTTGTAGCTGCCCGTCTCCCTGAAGGCGCCGTAGTCGGGGATGGTGCTGCCCTTGACCACGTCCTTGACCAGGTCTTCCTCGGTCTTGTCCAGGTAGTCGCTGATGCTGAGACGCGGCGCCAGTTCAATGGCGATCTGGAGGTGTGACTTGGACTCGTGCACCGGCTCGATGGCCTGGTTCATGCAGCCGTAGTAAGGTGTGGCCCCGCCGGTGACCACGTCGCTGCGCTCCATGTAGGTGGTTGACGGCAGCAGGATATCGGCGAACTTCGCTGCCGGGGTCATGAACTGCTCGTGCACCACCACGAACTCCAGGCCCTGAAAGCTCTTCGCCACCCGGTTGATGTTGAGGTACTGGTTGGGGTAGTTGGTGTTCACAATGTAGAGCATCTTGTAGTCATCGGGGTAGCCGCCGGCCTTGCCGGTGAGCAGAGCATCGCAGATCCTGCCCTGGGAGGCGACGCCCTTGCCGCGGTAGTACCTCTGGCGGGCCGCCAGGACGTTCCTGGGGGTGGGCCAGTTCTTCTCCTGGGGGTTGGCCTTGCCGCGGAGGCCCGGTCCCAGCTTCATGAACGGGAAGGCATCGACTGTCCCACCCGCCCACGACCGGGAGGCGGCGTCGCCGCCCTTGCGGCCGGTGTTGCCCGTCATGGCCGTGAGGGTGATGGCCGCCCGGTGGTACTGCTCGCCGAAGGCGCTGCGGCCCGGTGATATGCCGCAGATGAGGGCCGCCGGCCTGGTGGCGGCATACTCCCGGGCAAGCTGCACGATGGTCTGGGCCGGTACGCCGCAGATGGCCTCGGCCCATTCCGGGGTCTTGGGGACGTCGTCCTCACACCCCAGGACGTAAGCCTCGAACTTATCGAAGCCGACAGTATACTTCTCCAGGAACGCCTGGTCGTGAAGACCCTCGGAGATCATCACGTGGGCCATCGCTATCAGCATGGCGGCGTCCGTGCCCGGTCGAATGGGTATCCACTGGTGGGCGAAGGCGGCGGTAGAATCGCTGAAGCGGGGATCGACGGAGACTATCTTTATCCCCTTCTCCCTGGCCTGCGCCAGATACCAGGTGGCGTTGGTGTCCGATATGGAGTGCACCGGGTTCCAGCCCCACATGATAATGAGTTTGGAGTGCAGGAGGTTGTCCCGGGTATTGCGTGTAAAGAGCGTGCCGTAGGTGGCTAGCTCGGCGAAGACCCCGCCCTCGTGCGAGTAGTAGCCCCAGTTGGTGGAGTAGCCGCCGAACATGCTCAGCAGCCTGTCGATGCCTATTTGGCCGTGGATGGTGCCCATGTCCCCGCCCGAGCCTTTGAAGAAGATGGCGCCGCAGCCGTACTTCTCCTTGACCCGTTTCAGTTCCCCGGCCACTGTGTCCAGGGCCTCGTCCCACGATATCCGTTCGAACTCCCCCTCGCCCCGTTTGCCGACCCTCTTCATGGGATATTTCAGGCGGTCGGGGGCATAGACCCTCTGGCGGTAGGCGCGGCCCTTGAGGCAGGCCCGGAACTGAGGCTCGGCCCCGCTATCGCTTTCGATGCGGGTGATGACGCCGTCCTTCACGTGGACCTGGAGGACGCAGGTGCCTCCGCAGTGGCTGGAACACGTGGTGGTGACGACCTTTTCCTGGCCGGGGCTTGTTTGCGATGCAACCATAGGATGCCTCCTGTGCGGGCCTGGGCTTGCTGGCCTGGGCGCCCGTATCCGCCGCCGCTAGGCGGCGGTGTAACAAAAGCACTCTAGCTTTTCCAGCGCGGCCTGTCAAGCGAGCCGTGTCCCCTCCCCCCTTTGGGGGGGAAAGTTAGAGAGAGGGGGTGTTGCGCTAACCACAGAGAACGCCGAGGGGAACAAAGAGGGGGACGAGTTCATTGGGTTCGTAGAGTCGGTTGAGCTTGTTGAGTTGCGAGGCGTTGACCCCCTGCCCCTTCCCAGGGTGGGAAGGGGAGTTCGAAGTCCCTTCCCGTATCGGGAAGGGATTTAGGGTTAGGTCGTCACCCTCTTCAACCCCAGGCTCTCCATGAAGGAGTCAATCCGGTCGCGGACATCGCTCTCGTTCCAATCGCGCTTGTCGACGTGGCTGGCCTCGTAGACCATCGTGGGGAAACCCTCGGCCCGCAGCGCCCGGCTGCCCTCGACCATGCCATAGCCCATGAGGATGCAGCCGCGGTTGACGTGGAACACGGCCCCCTGGCACTTCCAGTCCTTGACCAGGCTCTTCCAGATGAAGATGGCGCTGTCCATGCTGGACACCGGCCGTACCACCGACATATCGATCCACGCCTGGATGCGCAACGCCTCCTCGCGGTTGCGGGGCGGAATGTGGACGCCGGGAATGGAAGTCATTGGCTTCAGGTGGCCGTCCTCGCCCTCTACCCATGAGCCGCTTAGGGTAAACACGTAGGAGCCGCCGATGGCCACCACGCCGTACTCCTCCATGTAGCGAAAGATGTGCAGGGCATACCACGGCGGCACCGAGTCGTGGATAATGCGGCAGCGTTCCCCGGGCACCGCGGCGATCTGGTTGTCCACGCGGTGCTTGACTTCGTCCTTTAAAGCTTTGTAGAAGGCTACCGACTCAGCCTCGTGGGGGTTGATTTCAGCGGGTATGAACAGGGTAAACATGCTCTTGATGTCCAGCGGGGCGGGGATGGCCTTCTGCATCTCACAGACCTCCGTCCACAGTCGCCGTGACTCCCAGTTGTTGGTCACGGCCTGGATAAGAAGCTCATCGCTGTATCTCTTGCCGGTCTTCTGCTCCAGCCACTCGATGCCCCGCAAATAGCCGTCCACCAGGTACTGGATGCTGGCCTCGCGGGGCTTCAGGTGGTTGAAATCGGTGCCTATCTCGACAAAGTAAACCGGTACATTGAGTTCCTTGCCCACGATGTTGTACCAGTGGGGTTCGAGGTCGCAGTCCAGGCTCTGGAAGACGAGATCGGGTTTGGGGAACTCGCCGAAAGGGCCTTTGTTCAGGAACATGCTGCCGAAATACAGTTTCATGTAGCCGCAGACATCCCGTCCATAGCCCCGCGCCTCGGCAGCCTCGGCGCAGGCCAGCGACAGGTCGGGGTAGTAGCCGGTGCTGCCCGACCACGGCTCGCCGCATAAAGCGGCGAAATCGCCGATGCCGGCAACCACTGACCACGGGCCGTGGCCGCTGGCGGCCACGATGGGTGTGCCATTCTCGCGGGCCGACATCAGCTTCTTATAGTGCTTCAGGCGTATTTCCTTGGCCCATTGCCAGTTTTCCAGTTTGGCGGTCTTATAGGTCATCATTAACTCCCTGAGAAGCCCCCATCCGCCTCGATCCCCCTTCTCCCGACGGGAGAAGGGGGAAGGAATCTTGTTTAGGGGACACCCCTAATACCCCGCCAAAGAGGGCTACGCCCTCTCTGGACTCACTCGAATCTCCCGCCCCGATTCACATCGTGAATCGGGGCCGCCCCCTTTACTAAAGGGGGCCACGGCGGATTCCTCGGAACTCAAAGAACTCGTTCAACCCAACGAACTCAACTAACTCGCCTACACCGGCTCCAGCTCCAGCATCTCCAGGAACGCCTCGGTACGGGTGCGGAGCTGCCCTTTGGCCAGCGTTATGTCGAATTCAAAGGTGTAGCTGGGCACACCGTGCTCCTTCAAGAATCGCATGAGATCGGGGATGTCCAGGGCGTGCGGGCTGCAGAATTTCTGCTGTATAAGCAGCACTCCCTGCGCCTTGAAGTCCTTCACCAGCCCCAGAAGGTGTTCGTAGCGAGGCGATGGCGTTGCCTTGGCGGGACAGGGCGGGCGACACAGATAGCGGTCGGCCAGGGCCTCCAGGCGGTCCTGAGCTGCACCCTCACCCTTACCCTCTCCCTTGACGGGAGAGGGGATAGTGGTCCAGAAGTAGCGGCTGCCCATGCACAGCTCGTCGATTACCACATTGGCCCCCAGCGATTCGATGACCCGGAATAGCTCCAGGTCATAGTTCTCGCCGCCGGCAACCATCAGCCGCGCCCCTGCTTTGGGGCGGTTAGGGCTGGAAGGCAACTCCTGGATAGCCCTCTCCAGGTGGGGCATGAACTCCTCTTTGTCCGAGAGCATGGAAGCCAGGACGATCTCGGAGACCTCGGCGCCGGAGACCAGCGGCAGGTCCGTCTTTCTGAGGTCGTATAGCCGGTGCATTGACTGGCGGTAGCGGTTGTACATGCCGATGGATTGGCCCAGGGCATCGTCGGTGATGGGCTTTCCGGACCAGTCCTCCAGCTTTTCCTTGAAACGGCCTAGCTCAGCCAGGTAGTACTTCCGGGCCTCGGGGCTGTCCAGCACCCAGGGCATAGGCAGATAGTACTTAAAGGCGGCGGGTATGTTCAGCCCCCAGCACTCGAAGGCATGCTCCAGATGGATACAGGACTTGGCCATGACGACACCGTCCAGGTAGTCGTACGCGCCGGAAAGCCCCTCGGCCAGGACATCGCGGCAGAAGGAGCAGTACATGCTGGGGATGTGGGCCTCTGCTAGCTCGGTAGGGCGCAGACTGCCTATGACTCGGACAGGGAGAGCGCCCGTGGCGCAGATAAGCTCCTCGGGTACATAGGCGCAGAAATAGCCGACGACCTTGCGGCCGGTGCGCTGTTTCCAGTTTTTGGCGTGTTCATGCCGGGACCCGACGATACGATGGAACCAGTCATCCATTGGTTTCTCCTGAGGGAAAAATGATAGACACAATATAACCGAGATAGGGAATAGTGTCAACCAGCGGGTAGTAGCTTACTGGAGCACGGGCGAGGCTTTCAGTTTTACTGGCGCTACTGTAAATAGATTAGTTGTGGGCATGTGGAAAGACCATGCCAGGACTGAGGATTCTTGGGCTCTAGGTTTTTACTATCTTAATGGGGCACAACAATGGATACTTTATCATGACCGGGGCATGCATGACGACATCGGTGTACACCAATTTACCGAGAACAGGACACTAGCAGCTGCCGCTGACCCGGCTGCCTACGGAGCGCCAATACCGTCATGGCAAATGGTGTGTAGTAAACCCTACTTTGCTCCATTTAATCAATTTGGTACTTTTAGATGTGGCCCAGCCCTGTGGGTAGAGTAACGCCATAACGGGCCAAACATAGGGGGCGGTTTACAAACCGCTCCTTCGACTTGTCCTACAGCCCCAGTTCCTCCCCCACCAGCACCACGTTGATCCTCGGTTCGCGGTCGGTCATGGGCTTGCGTTGGTAGTCCAGAATGAGCGTGGCGCAGCATATCCGTCTGGGGGCGCGGCAATCGGAACACGAGCCGGTGATCCCGCAAGGGAGGTCGCCCATCCCGTGCCGGGTGTGGCGGCGGGCATTCATGGGGGCGGCCACCTCCCGGATGCGGCGTAGCGCCTCGTCCACATTGGCCGTGATCTTGTTAGCCCCGACCACCAGGATGACCTTCTTCGGGCCGAAGGCAATGGCCGATACCCGGTTGCCGAAGCCGTCGGTGTTAACCAGCTTGCCGTCCAGCGTCACCGCATTAGTCCCGGTGATGAAGACATCGGCGTTCACTATCTGTCGCATCATGTCGATGGATGAACGGCCGGAGGCAAAATAACGCCCATCGGGGGCGCGGAACGGGTTCAGAACGTTATACTTGCCGCCGTCCAACGCCTCGATAACGCCTATTTGCAGCACCGAGACCGAGTCGCCGATACCCACCATGGCATTTTCGGGTATCATGGACATGACCTGCGCCAGGGCTTCAGCCCGGGTGGGGGCGAAGAAGGCGCCGAAGTTGTTCTTCTTGAGGGCCGCCTGGCACTTCTTGGCCAGTTGCTCGTAATGCCACGATTTCTCAGGGGTTATGTCTCTCTCTTCAGCCAGTAACAAGAACTCCTCCTTGATGCACCGCCGCGGGCACGACACATCGTGCCCACCCAACTCGCTCCGCTCCCTGGGCGCAGCATGCTGCGCCCCTATACATCCCTTCTTGGACCGGGGCACGGTCCCGATTTATCGGGATGCCCCTACGCGGGCCGTTTCTTCCCTTTGGCCAGCGAGGCCCTCAACCGGCGCGTCGCGGCCGCATCTACTTGCCGTTTGACAACGTTGAGGGCCACAGCAAAGACCTCTTTGGCCTCTCGCAGGGTGATAAACCCGTCCAGGTAGTCCAGCAGTACCTGCTGCGGGTCCCGTTCCTTGGGATTGCCGTAGCCTCCGCCGCCAGGGACCGCACAGTAAAGAGTCTCGCCAGCCGACAGCGGATGGCCCACCTTAGGGGGCAGCACCTTCTTGACCCGTCCCGTGGCGGCATCCTTGATCTTGAGACGGGCCATCTGCGCCGGGTAGCCGCCATAAACGCCCTCGGGGGGCTGGCGGTACTTGTTTGTGAGATACGTGATGTTGGCGTCGATTCCGACAGGCTCCAACTCGAACTCGATCCCGGGGCCGCCGCAGTACTTCCCCTGCCCGTGGTTGCCCGCGTTCGGCTTTCGCAGGCGACGGAACCTGTACCTGAGGAACGGAGCGATCGACTCCTCGATCTCCACATTGGGGATGGTCATGTTGGCCACCTTCAGGCTACCGACGGGCCAGCCGTCCTGGTTAGAGCGGGCGCCGCCTCCGGCGGCCATAGAGGCTGCATTGAAAAAGGTGAAATAGGTATCCGAGGCCGGGTTATTCCCCCAGGTGAGAAGTAACCCGATAGTCCCTGCCCACTGGCCGGTTGCCAGCCTGGGGACCGCCTGTGACAGGCAGGAGTAGGCGCAGTTATATGTGGCATACCCGGCTTCGATGGTTGAACCCCCGATAGCCGCGGTGCGTGAGGAATTGTTCAGGGTGCCCGGCTCGGTAATGATCTCGATGGGGACCGTTGCTCCATAGTTCCGCAACAAATGAGGCGGAGCGAAGGTCATGGACGGCGAGTAACAGTTGGCCGCACACACGCCCCAATGGCAATTGATCATGCCCTTGGCCTGCTTGTCCGTGCCGGCGAAATCGAATATCAGCCGGTCCTCCTCCACCGTCATGGCGCACTTGACGCGGAAGTCTTTGTCCTCTCGCCCGTCCCCATTGATGATGTCCTCGGCGTAGTACACGCCCCTGGGCATGGCCCTGATCGTCTCCCGCATGACCTCCGCCGACTTGTGCTGAATAGCGACACAGGTATCCTTCACTACCCTGGAACCATACTTGTCAGTGAGATCGACGATCCGTTTGGCCCCGGTGAGACACCCCGAGACCTGGGCCATCAGGTCGCCCCGCTGGATCTCAGGATAGCGTACGTTGGTCAGCCAGATATTCAGGACGTCTTCGCGGAGTTTGCCTCCTTCGTACAGCTTCGTGGTAGGCGGATAGCGAATCCCCTCCTGGTATATCTCCGTGGCATCGACGACGTAGCTGCCCGGGGCGGCCCCACCCATGTCGACGTGGTGCACCAGGATGCCGCAGATGCCCATAAGCTCGCCCTTGTAGAAGATAGGGTGGAACAGGTTGAGGTCAGGGACGTGGCTGGCCCCGAAGAGGGCATCGTTGCACATGATCATGTCGCCCTCGCGGAAACCCTCGAAGCCGATGGTGTTGATAACGCCCTCCAGGGTATTCTGCATGCCGCCCTGGTGGCCGGGGAGGTATTCGCCCATAGCTACCAGGTGGGCCTCGTAATCGAAGAGGGCGCAGGAGAAGTCTTTGGTCTCGGCAAAGAGGGGGTTGTGGGCGGCGCTGTGTACCGTGGCGCCCATCTCGGCGCAAATGGACTGGAGACGGTTGAAGATGATCTCGAAGGTAATGAGGTCCACCTTCGGCACCTTAGCGTGCTCCAACTGGTGAACGAGCTTCTCCTTGTTACCGTTCAGCTTGATTACCGGCATCGTTGCCTCCTTGCAGGGGAAAAATCCCAAATCACAGCACCAAATCTCAAACGACTGCTTACGGCGTACCGCGACAACCAGGGACAATCAAAATAGCGGCCGATTCCATCTTCAGGACGGGGGGCGAATCCGCCTTACCCCCTTAATAAGGGGGCGCCTCAACGAGTCGAGGCGGGGGATAATAACGTTTCTTTGTTTTCCACATAAATTCCAAGTTCAAACCGCGAAGCCTCCGAATCCCCCCCGCTCACGGGAAATTCCGGCCTCGAGCATTCGAGCTTTCTTAGAGTTTAGAGTTTAGGATTTCGAGTTCGCCCCCGGGGTTCAGTTTATGGCCAGGTTCCGCCATTCATCGCAGGTGGCCTTCTGGCCAGGGAAAAGCACTGCCGTGGTGGCCGCATACTGGATGATGGCCGGGCCGGATATCTGGTTCCCCGGGGCCAGCTTATCCCCATTGTACACGTTGGCCCTGGCAAACTTCTTGTCCTCGGGCAAGTACATCTCCTTCTGCTTCATGAAGGCGGCCCTGGCATCCTTCCCTCCCATCGGGAGTCTCTCCATGGTTGGCTGGGGCACCTTCCCGATGCCCTCGAGGCGGAAGGTAATAGCCTGGATGATGCTCTCGTCCTCCTGGTAGCCAAAGATAGACAGGTACTTCTGGGAAAAGGTATTGATTATGCCTTTTATGCTGCCAGCTACCAGGGGGCCCTGGAGGATGGGGACCTCCAGCTCGTGGATCTGGCCGGAGTAGGACATATCGATGGAGCGCTGCATCACGATGTTCGAGGTTTCGATACCTTCGCGCTTCAGGACGACCCTGGCCTCTTTCTCCATTTCGGTGTAGATGCGATTGACACGCTCCAGGTCCAGCTTGCTCAGAAGCGAACGATAGGTCCTGGAATAGGAGTGCTTGAGGTTAGTAGCCAGTACCCCCATCGAGGAGAACACCGGGGCCAGCATGGGGATGAGAAGGGTCTTTGTCCCCAACTGGGCATGGAACGCAGCGGCGTGGACCGGCCCGGCGCCGCCGAAGGCCAGCAGGGCAAAGTCCCGCGGGTCGTGGCCCCGTTCCACCGAGTGCACCCTCATAGCGTCCACCATCTTGGCGTTGATGATCTGGTAGATACCGCTGGCCACCTCTACCGGCGACATCCCGATCCTGTCAGCAATGCGTTCCTTGACCGCTTTGTGGGCCAGGTCGGCCCTCAGCTTCATCTTGCCGCCCAGGAAGTAGTCAGGGTCTATGTATCCCAGCACGACGTCGGCGTCAGTGACGGTGGGTTCGATGCCGCCCCTGCCGTAGCAGGCAGGCCCCGGCTCAGCGCCCGCGCTCCTGGGGCCAACCTTGATAATGCCCTGCGGGTCCAGGTGGGCGATGCTGCCGCCGCCGGCCCCTATGGTATGCAAGTCAACACGCCTCCCCATCAAAGCCCATCGCTCCAACTCCGCCATCGTAGAGGTCTGTATCTCGCCGTCCTTGACCAGGCCCACGTCGAAGCTGGTCCCGCCCATGTCTGTAGTGATGAAGTTGGGAATAGCCATTGTCTTGGAAAGGAAATGCGAGCCTATGACGCCTCCGGCCGGGCCGGAGAACAGCATAGCCACCGGCTTGCGCCGCGCCTCCTCGGCGCCCATGACGCCGCCGGACGACTGCATGATCAGCGGCTCCACTTTCAACCCACCATCGCGCCCCCGCTTCTCCAACCGGGCCAGGTGCCGGTCGACGCCGGGGCCGACATAAGCGGCGAAAGCAGTAGTGCTCATCCGCTCGTATTCCCGCAACTCCGGTGATATGTCCGACGAGCAATAGACGAAGATATTGGGGAACCTCTGCTCGACCAGTTTCTTAAGTTGCCGTTCGTGGTCCGGATTGGCATAGGCATGGAGCAAACATATGGCTACAGCTTCGACGCCGAGCTTGCAAACATCGTCGATAACTCGTTTGGCCTCTTCGACATCCAGGGGCGTGATGACCTTGCCGGCGTAGTCGACCCGTTCGGTGACCTCGCGCGTGAGGCGGCGCGGGATGAGAGGCTGCGGGTACGGCTCCTGGCTATCCCAGGTGCTGTTCTTCATGGACCGGCGGATGATCAGCGTATCGCCGAACCCCTTGGTCGCCAGCGCCCCGGCCTTTCCCTCGTTGGACCGCTCCACCATCAGATTGGTGGCAAAGGTAGAGGAGTAGATGAAGCGCTGGGTATTGCTGAGCAGTACCCTGAGAGTCACGCCCAAGCCGTCGGCGGCGGACTCCAGGGCATTGAAGACGCCGTCCAGCCTGCCGGGGGTTGTCAAAGCCTTGTAAAAGGAGATGCTGCCGTCGGCAACCACAGTTACATCGGTAAAGATGCCTCCGGTGTCGATGCCGATGATGTACTCCATGCTACCTCCGTCTGCAATGTGGAGCTATCTCGCAAAGCCAAAGCGAAAACATACCCCAATTCTATCAGCATTTCTCTAAGTGTCAAGAAAGCCGCCCAGCTTTGGCCAGGTAGCGGAGGTTATCGGTTAAGTCCGAGAGCTTGCGCGACATGGAAAGAAAACCTCCGCCTGATCGTCACTCTGGCGAAAGCCTGTCCCGTACTTCATACGGGAGCCAGAATCCAGAGACGACTTTGTAAACCTGGACTCCAGCATTGGCTTGGTCCCGCCTGCGTGGATCACGGCTTCTTGATGGAGGATTAAGGATGACCCGTGGACCGCGAATTCTCATAGCGCTGAAAGGTGCTTTGTGGTCGCCGCGCGCTCGAATCGCACAAGCACCAGCTTAGCCGTGCGGCCCCGATGCGCCGGGGCAGGTCGAGACGCCAAGTTGAATTGAGCATACCACGCGGTTCCTACGGCGCCACGGTTACCTGTGCACCCAACGCTGGCGCGGGGATGAACCAGAACCAGGTTACCCCCTCCTGTACCAGGTCCCAGACGAGGGTGTAATTGCCTGCCGTCAACGGAGCCTTCAAAGATGCATTCACCGTGATCAACTGCCCGCTGACTATGTCCTGGGGCAGGGGGCTTCTGAGGCCGTCCCACACTACCGCCGCCCCGGTGGCCGAGTCCAGCCAGTGGTAGGAGATGTTGACAGGATTGGGTCCACCGTTGACCCAAGTCTGGCTGCCGGTGTTGGTCAGCATCAGTGAGACGCTCACCTGCTGGCCCGGCGTGAGGCTGGCCGGGGTATTGTGCGATACCCACTGCACGTCCTTCGCCTGGGCTGCTGCCACGCTGACGCCGCTGGCCACAGCCTGGGGAGCGCCCTGCCCGGAGAACCAGGCTATCCCCTCCTGCACCACATCCCACACCAGGTTGTAGCTCCCCGCTGCGGCGGGGGCTTTCAAAGAAGCGACGATGCTCACCGTTTGCCCGCTGGCCACGTCCTGGGGCAGCGAGCTACGCAGACCCATACCCCACTCCACCGCCTGCCACGAGGCGTTGAGCCAGTGGTAGGTAACATAGACCGGGTTGGCCCCACCCTTGACCCAGGTCTGCGAACCGATATTGGTCAGGGTGATGGGAACGCCCACCATCTGCCCCGGCTTGATGGCGGTGGTTGTTTCGTAGGAGACCCACTGCACGTCCTTCGCCTGGGCTGCGGCTACCGAGACCGCCGCATCCAGGAACGGCGCGGGCACAAACCAGAACCAGGTAATCCCCTCCTGCACCAGGTCCCACCTCAGGGTATACGATCCCGCCGCCGGGGGCGCTTTGAGGGTCGCAGTCACCGTCGCCGTCTCGCCGCTGGCCACATCACCCGGCAAAGCACTCCTCAGGCCGTCCCACACCACCGCCGCCCCGGTGGCCGCGTTCAGCCAGTGGTAGGACACCACCACGGGGTTGGCCCCGCCTTTCGGCCAGGTGAGAGAGCCGGTATTGGCCACGGTGAGGGACACGTTGACCTGCTCGCCAGGCTTAACCGTAGACGGTGTGTTATGCGACACCCACTGCACGTCCCTGACCTGGGTGGCCGCTACCGAGACCGCCGCATCCAGGAACGGCGCGGGCACAAACCAGAACCAGGT
>JACQTY010000150.1 GCA_016210545.1 Chloroflexota bacterium | reverse complement strand
GCCCCACCCTTCCCGACTTGTTCCCGACTGCTCGGGACTACGCTCCTCCGAGTAAAACATCGGAGTCCGATGCGTCGGACAGAATGACAATGCAAAGACCCTGAAAGTAGAGGCCGCCCCCCTATACTTTTCGCGGGTGCACGCTCATAATATCAGCCGGAATTGACTTCAGGGGGTGAACGATGATCAAGGGCTTCTTCGGCGTCAACGTGGCCGTCAAGGACCTGGACGCCGCCACCAGGCGTTTCAGCGACGTATTGGGGGTAAGACCCACACCTATGGGCAACGAGGACTTTGCTTTCCCAAATCTGCTCGGCTCGCAGTTCACCCTGGGCAACAGCATCGTCATCCGGCTAATCGCCTCGCGGACGGCGGACACGTCCATAGCCAGGTTCCTGGACGGTCGCGGCGACGGTGTGTTCCTCCTCACTGTCGAGACTGACGATGTGGAAAAGGAAATGCACGACCTGTCAGCGAAAGGGGTTCAACTCCTCGGTAACGCTCCGATAGAGCACTGGACCGGCAAAGTGGGGTTTGTTCATCCCCGGTCGCTGCACGGGGTCCAACTGGAGTTGTTTGAGCCCAAGTCAGGCCGGTAAGTTGTATTAGCCCTGTGCCGCCGCCAGAAGGGTTGACTCCAGGGCGTCCATATCGCCCAGGCTTTCGTCGCTGATGAGAAGATGGCGCTTCGCTCTGGCCTTGACTTCGTCCCGGTTGGCGCAGGCGCGTGGGCAGCCGCAAAGGACAACGATAAAATCGATGTCGCTCGCCGAAACAGGGGATAGTTCCAGGTCGGACCGCCGGGCAATTACCTCGGCCAGGCGACGCCCTATCTTCAGCAGGTCCACCTGCGGATTACAGGAGCCGCAGTATTTCAGTGCTACTCTCATCGTCGGCTGGCGCCGCATAACTGCTGATGCACAAGCGGGGCTATTCTTTGATCTTGGCCAGCTTCCGCGCCAGCCGTTTCTTGTGCTCCAGATTGGCCTGACGCCATATCATAATCCTCTGCGCCTGTGGGGAACCGGCGCCGTGCATAGACTCGGCTAGAGCGGTGCCGCAGGTCATGGCCTCCAGAAGCCGTATCAGCCGCATTCTCGTTTCGGTCGGAACTCCCGTGGCGCCTTTCATGTACTTGTCCACGTATTTGCCGACCCGAGGGTCTCTCCAGTCGGTCTCCGAAGGCAACGTTGCCAGCACGCCGCCAGCAACGTCCTGGGCAAGCCGGGCAATCTCATAAGCATTACGGGTAACATTCAGCTTGGTGATATTGGCCAGAAGCGGGTCCGCCATATAGGAACCGGCGGGCAGGGCGTAGCCCTGGCAGGAACAGGCGATGGAGCCGCAGTAGAGAGTCTCCGCCAGGTGCACCATATCTACGAGCTTTTCCCGAATATGGGTAGCCCCTTGTGCTCCCTGGGCTTCAGCCAGGAGGTAGGTCGCGCCGATAAGGGCGTCGGCCAGACCGGTCTTGCAGCCGCCATAGTTCTGGCGGTGGGCTGTGGCGAATCTCTCCACAAGGGGATAGGCGAACTCGTATTCACCGCACATGAAAACTTGTTCCCAGGGCACAAAAACATTATCGAAGACGATCAGCGCCTCGCCGCCGACGATGCCGTATTCCTCGTTCCCCTGGTCCAGCGTACAATCGCACTTGCGGGTGTCGTTGGTCTGGCGGCCAAAGATATGAGTTATTCCGGGAGCGTCCACGGGAACATAGAAACAGACCGCATAGTCGGCGTCGTCAGCGGTCATGGAGGCGGTAGGCATAACCAGGTGCCCGTGGGAGTTCACGGCTCCGGTTATGTGAGCCTTGGCCCCGCGCACTACTATGCCGTCAGCTTTCCGTTGCACCACGTGCAGATAGGCATCGGGGTCTTGTTGCTTGCTGGGAGCCAGAGCACGGTCGCCCTTGGGGTCAGTCATGGCGCCGGACACCATGAGGTCACGCGTCTGGATCTCCCTGAGGAGTTTCAGGAACCGCTCATGGTAGCTCGTTCCCTTCTTCTTGTCTATCTCATAGGTCACGGAGTACACGGAGTTCAGGCCGTCGTGGCCCACGCACCTCTGGAAACAGCTACCGGTCTGCTGCCCAATGGCGCGGAGCATCTTCACCTTCTTTATCAGGTCCTCGTGGCTATGGTGGATATGGGTGAAGCGGCTGATCTTCTCCCCGGTGAGGTGAGAGGTCGCTGATGCCAGTTCTTCGAACTCCGGCGCCAGAGCCGAGTCGTAGGTCAACGCAGCCGCATTCACGTGAGGAATAAAGGCAGGATGGTCTACAACGCTCTTGACCTTCTCACCCAAGAAGTAGACGTCCGGCTTTACCAGCCTGAGGCTCGCCCGATACTCCTGACCAGTCATCATACCCATAGCTTTGTTCCTCCTGCGCCGGATCTCTCCGTCAAACCCTGTGGCGTCGCCATCTTCAGCAACGTGGACTTCAGCGTTAGCGGGTAAGGCTCCTCAATGCTCGGCCACCCCTCCCGACCTTCCCACGGCTTCAGCGCCCTTTTCGCTCAGCAAGGCGGCGTACTTCCGCCGGCAGGACGCCGACGCCTGCTGTAGACCGCATACCTGGCACAACCCGGAGCGGCAATCGGGCGTGGCGCGGGCGGCTAAGGTGCGCTCGAACTCCCGCCTAAGGAAAGCCTGTCCTACACCCACGTCAATGTGCGCCCACGGCAATAGCTCATCCAGAGAGCGCGTCCTGTGGGCATAGAAGTGGGGTGTGAGGCCGCAGTAGATGAAGGCTTCTTGCCACTTGGCCTGATCAAACCGCTCGCTCCAGGCGTCGAAGGTGCAACCGGTCTCCCAGGCGCGGCGTATGACCTTTCCGATTCTCCGGTCCCCCCTCGAAAGTGCTGCCTCCAGGAAGCTGGTGGCCGTGTCCGGCCAGGAAAACGAGGCTTTGGCCCGGCGCAAGCCCACTTTCAAGCTCTCGCACTTGGGTATGAGCGAGTCAGGAGTCTCCTGGGGCAACCACTGGTACGGAGTATGGGGTTTGGGAATGAATATGCCGGCGCTGACGCGCACCCGCGGCAGATTGCCCTTCAACTTGCCGGCCTGGACTATCCGGCCCACAAGCCGCGATATCCCGTCGACGTCTTCCATCGTCTCTGTAGGAAGACCGATCATGAAGTAGAGCTTCAGGCTGCGCCATCCTCGCTGATAGGCCGCGGTGACCGTCTCCAGAATAACATCGTCGGATATGGGCTTGTTGATGGCCTGGCGCAGCCGCTCCGTGCCCGCCTCCGGAGCAAAGGTAAGCCCCATCTTGCGTCCCTCGGGAAGAGCTTCAATAAGGTCCAGGGAGAAGTTGTCAATACGCAGGCTCGGCAATGACAGCGAGAGGTTCTCTGCCCGGAAACGGTCAGACAGACCGGCTATTAGCTTGTCGATGCCCCCGTAGTCGCTGGTGCTCAAAGAGAGGAGAGAGACCTCGCTATAACCGCAGTTGCGGACAAGCTGCGTGACGGCCTGTTCCACCTCCTCGAGCGGTCGTTCCCGCACGGGACGGTAGATCACTCCCGCCTGGCAAAAACGACATCCCCGGGAGCAGCCCCGCTGTACTTCCACTGCGCCGCGGTCATGGACGATCTCGATGTATGGCATGACAGGCCGGGTGACCGGCGGCGGCAGGGTGGCCACCACACGACGCTGTATCCGACACTGGGCATCAGGCGCGATGGGAGCAAAGCTCGACAGGATACCCGAGCCGGCATGGTATCGGACTTCGTAGAAGCGGGGAACGTAGACCCCGGGAATCGCCGCAGCGGCTCGAAGCAACTCTCTCCTGTCCGGGCGTTCACCGGTATTGCTTCGAAGCCCCCGGTAAAGCTCCAGAAACTCTACGACCACCTCCTCTCCCTCGCCGATGACAAAGAGGTCGATGAAATCGGCCATCGGCTCGGGGTTAAGGCACGCCCCCCCGCCAGCAATTACCAGGGGGAAAGAGCCTCCGTCCCGCTCTTCGGAATAGACCGGGATTCCAGCCAGGTCCATCATGTTCAAGACGTTGGTGTAAGTCAGTTCATATCCCAACGAAAAGCCCAGGATGTCAAAGTCGCTCAGAGGGTGACGGGACTCCAGGCTGAAGAGGGGCGTCCCAGCCCGTCGCAGCGCGGCCGCCATGTCCACCCAGGGTGCATAGACCCTTTCGGCCAGCACGTCCGGCTGGCGATTGAGGATGTCGTACAGGATGGGGATGGCCATGTTCGACATTCCGATTTCATACACGTCGGGATAGGCCAGGGCGATCCTGACAGGAGTCGTCTCCCACCCCTTTACCAGGGCATTCCATTCCCCGCCGGTGTATCTGGCTGGCTTTGTGACGCCCCTGAGAATGCTATCCAAAGAAGGCACTTACAACCTCAAAGATCCGTGTTTTGCCTCGCCGTGGGCGGCGATAGCATTACTCATTATAGGGTTAGATTGGGAGGCTAGCAAATCGCAGCCTGCGCGCTTGACGGCTCTGCAAGCCTGCTCTATAGTAAGGGCTATGTTTCTTGACCGCCAGATGAGGAGGCGCCCCGTGAATATGATTCTGGAAGGTATCAGGGTAATCGATTGGACAGGTCACCAGTTTGGCCCCATAAGCACCTCCATGCTCGGCGACCTGGGCGCCGATGTTATCAAGATAGAGCAAAGAGGGATAGGCGATCCTTCGAGAGGCATGGACAGATTCGCCGGTGTTCGTACGATGCTCCCCAACGGGCACACTCTGGTGTACGAGTCATGCAACCGCAACAAGAAGGGTATAACGGTAGACTTGAAGAAGGAGGAAGGCCGGCAGATCGTCTACCGCCTGGTGGAGAAATCCGACGTATTTGTGCAGAATTTCCGGCCGGGGGCGGCGGCCCGTATGCACGTGGACTATGCCACGCTGTCAAAGATCAATCCGAAGCTCGTCTACGCCTCGGGGTCAGGATTCGGGGCTAGAGGACCGGACGCCTGCCGTACATCCCTGGACCCGATGGGACAGGCGCGCTCAGGCTTTATGCATGCGGCTGCCGATCCAGGAGGCGACCCCATGTACGTGCCTGGGGCTATAGCCGACCAGATGGGCGCCGTAATGCTCTCCTACGGAATCCTGGCCGGGCTGCTGGCCCGGGAGCGGCTGGGAATCGGGCAGGAGATCGACGTCTCGCACGTGGGCAGCATGATCAACCTGCAGTTGCTCAGTGTCATGGGCGCCCTGCTGCTCGGCCAGGGATTCTCCAGGCAAAAGCGCACCGAACTCACCAATCCCCTGGCCAACCACTACAAGTGCAAGGACGGGAAATGGCTTTTCTTTGCTCTCATCCAGTCGGACAAGTACTGGCCGAGCTTCTGCCGTGCCCTGGGTATAGAGAACATGGAGAAAGACCCCCGTTTCGTTGCGTCTTCCAAGCGGGCGGAAAACAGAGCACAACTTATCTCCATCCTGGACAAGGCCTTTGCCACCAAAACATGCGCCGAGTGGGATGAGATCTTTTCCAAGGGTGACTTTATCTACTCCCGAATCCAGAGGCTCACCGACCTGGCAAACGACCCGCAGATACTGGCAAACGAGTACATCGTCGACTACGATCATCCTGCCCTGGGCCCCGTTAAGGTCATCGGGTTCCCCGTCGCCTACAGCCAGACGCCGGCCTCCATACGGATGCCCTCGCCGGTGTACGGCCAGCACACCGAAGAGGTGTTGATGGAAGTAGGCGGCTATAGCTGGGACGAAATAGAGGGGTTCAAAGACAGAGAAGTCATATAGGGCGCTTCTCGAAACGCGCGGCTGAAACGTAGTCAGGTCTGGCGGCGACATGTTGCGCCCGCCGGGACAACCCTGACGCTCCGTTTCCCCTACGATTTGCTGTCTCACCCCGGGCCAGCTATCGTGCGCCGTTGCCGCCAATCGTCTGGTGGCCTCATCCAACTTCACTGCTACTTGGGTTGTACTTCATGCGAACCGCCTCCTAGCTATTGCCTCGACGTCCACCGCGGCCATTGACCTCCTCAGCGTCGCTCATTATGATGGTAGTTGAACACCTGCTGGAGGGTATGTAGCCATGCCTCGTTGGGAGACAGTCTTTTCGAGCCTGGCCTGGGGAGACATCTACCTGGCCTTGGCGCTATTCGCCGGTTTCCAGTTCCTGGGGTGGGTCTTCTATTTCGTTCTCCGGCGCATAGTCAAGAGGCTAGTGGGCAAATCTGGCACCAATTTGGATAACATGGTGCTGGAGTCAGTGGAAAAGCCGGTCCTCATACTGATGGGTCTGGTCGGCTTGTATGTGGCTCTCGTCTCTCTGCATTTCACCGAAGAGGCCAACCGCTGGGTTTCCAACGTATTTCAGGCGGCCTTTATAACCATCGGTATTTACGCCGCCGTAAGGGCGGTGGACTCTTTTCTGAAGTGGTATGCCGTCGAGGTGGCGGCCAAGACCAAGACCGCCGTGGATGACAAGCTAGTGCCAGGGGTACGCGTGGCCATCCCGGTAATTGCCGGAGTCCTCGGTGTTATAGCCGTGGGGGATATCTTCGAACTCCCCGTTGGACCCTTTAAGGCGTGGCTGTCTGCCCATGCTGGACGGCTGGGCCTGATCATCGTCCTGTCCGTGACAGCCCTCTTCGGACTCGGCAGCGGCGTGCCAGGGGCAGTACGGGCCGCCGTGGGGAAGGGCAAGCCGGACGAATCTCCTGAGGAGGTCGCCAAACGGGCGGAGACCCTCGCCGGCGTGCTGGTTACCAGTGGACAGGTGCTCGTTATTTTCGTAGGCGTGTTCATGTTGCTCTCGGAGGCTGGCGTGGACATCGCCCCGGTACTGGCCGGCGCCGGTGTCGCTGGTGTGGCCATCGGTTTTGGGGCGCAAAGTCTGATAAAGGACATCATAGCAGGGTTGTTTGTGATCTGGGAGAACCAGTATCGCGTGGGAGACGTGGTCAAGATAGCTGATACCGCTGGCATCGTTGAGGAGATAAACCTCAGGCGCACTGTGCTCCGCGACCTGGACGGCATTGTCCACTTCGTACCCAACGGAGAGGTCAGGGTAGCCAGCAACCTGACCAGGGGCTACTCCAGGGTAAATCTGGATGTCAGCGTGGGCTACGGCGAAGACCTGGATAGGGTGATGGCGGTTATGGACCGGGTGGGGAAGGACCTGTCTGAAGACCCGACCTGGGGACCTTTCATTTTGAAGACGCCCCAGGTGCTGCGGGTCGACAAGCTTGGGGACTCAGGCATAGATATCAAGATGGTGGGCGACACCAAACCCATGAAACAGTGGGACGTCACGGGGGAGCTCCGGCTGCGATTGAAGCGGGCCTTCGACCGGGAGGGCATCGAGATCCCCTGGCCGCATACCAAGGTCTACTTCGGCAACTCGCCTTTTGGCCCGGACTCTAAGGGCATTCAGGAAGCGACCAGGGGAAAGGACCCGCAGCAGACTTGACCGTTCCGACACGGGACCAGCCGGGGTCTAATCTTCGTCCCATGCCTCCGGGCCAATGAGCGGGACGAAACGGCAGCCGCCAAGTCTTTCGGTCACCACCGTTGCCGGTAACTTGGTCACCCTGATCAATTCCTGGTCGTGCCGGGAACCCACCGGCAGCACCATGCGCCCGTGAAGTTCCAGTTGTTCCAGCAGACTGTCCGGGACGCGTGGCGCCCCGGCGGCGATCAGTATCGCCTGATATGGCCCGCCCTGCGGCCACCCCAGGGTCGCCCCGGAGAGATGCACCTCGGCGTTGGTATAGCCCAGTCTGTCAAGCACCAACCTGGCCCTCTCAGCCAACTCGGACAGACGTTCCACACTAACGACCTTGCGAGCGATCTCTGCCAGTATGGCCGTCTGATACCCGCTCCCGGTCCCTATTTCCAGTACTTTTTCACTTCCTGTAAGCCTGAGAGCAGAGGTCATCAAAGCGATCATGAAGGGCTGCGAGATGGTCTGCCCCCAACCTATGGGCAGCGGTCGATCATCATATGCCAGAAGACGGGCCTCCGGGGGCACGAACAACTCACGAGGCACCCTGGACATTGCCTTGATCACCCTGTCGTCACGGATTTGCTGTTTCAGACTGGCTATCAGGCGAGCCCTGGCGACGGCATAATCATCTGTCCCGTCGTGCGTCAACGCCATCTATTTCCAGGTGAACAGAAGCACAAGATAGACGACGACGATACCGCCAACAATTATGCCGATGTTCTTCAAGTCCTTCATCACGTAGCTGTAGTCCGGCTCCGCGTGTTTGAACGCCGGGGCGGGCGCCGGTTTCGGGGTCATCGACACCTGGGCAGCTTGCCCCTGCGCCGAGGCGACCGCCCGTGGGCGTTCCCTGCGATGTCCTCTGCGGTGTCTGAAATCCGGCCTACCGGTCCTGCCTCGTTGCGGTGTTTCAGGCATAGTATTCGCCTCCATCCATGCAGTTTATCAAGCCGTGCAATGGCGTCCACCTGTACGCCGGTACGTTCTTACGGTTCCCAGTATCGGGTCTCACTGAGACCGAAAACCAAGTGTGTGTCACTTGTTGCCGGCGTCTTCCTCCGCTGCCCTGGCCCTTGGGTGCGACTTCTCATACGATTGGCGTACATGCTCGCTGGTGAGATGGGTGTACACCTGCGTCGTCGAGATGTTCCGGTGCCCCAGCATCTCCTGAACAGAGCGCAAGTCCGCTCCCCCGCGCAGCATGTGCGTGGCGAAGCTGTGACGCAACGTGTGGGGGGTTATCTCGGGGTCAAGCCCCGCCTGTTTGGCATAACCCTTGAGAATCTGCCAGAAGCCCTGTCGGGTCAGTCGTTGCCCTCGCTGGTTCAGGAAAAGGGCGGAATCATCATGATTGTCGTTGAGTAGCTGAGGCCGGGCGCGCTCGATGTATTCGGACACGATACGGGCCGCCTGGGGATGGATTGGGATGAGCCGCTCTTTGGACCCCTTTCCAAAACAGCGCACGTGACCCTCGTCAGTGTTGACGTTCTCGGGGTCCAGAGACACCAACTCAGTGACGCGCATGCCGGTGGCGTACAGCAGCTCGAGCATCGCTCTGTCTCGCAGGGCATCCGGCGAGCCAGACTTGGCAGGTTGCTCCAACAGACGGCGCACCTCCGCAATCGACAGGGGCTTGGGCAGTGGTTTGCCCAGACGTGGGGAAGCGAGGTTCTCTGTTGGGTCTGCCTTCATCTTACCCTCGGCGACTATGAACCCGAAAAAAGACTTCACCGCAGCTATTTTCCGGGCCACCGTGGTCGGCGCGTAGTCCCGCTGTTTCAAGTCCAATATGTAGCTTATCAGTAGCTGGCGGTCGACATCCTCGGCGCGTCTCTCTCTTTTGTCTTTTGACTGCTCTTCCGTGAAGTTGCACAACTGATAGAGGTCGTTGCGATAGGCCGATATGGTATGAGGAGAAAAGCCCTTTTCCACATTAAGTTGGTTCAGGAAGGCTTCTATGTCCTCTCGCATGTAATCTCCTTTTTGTGGGGCTATTCGTACGTTCGGTTCATTCTAACACAAGTCAGGTAGACATAACAAGAGGTCAGGGCGTCCAAATCCACCACCACCCTTGCGGCGGCGCCTACTTTAGAGGGTGGATACGTTTTTTGGGGGGGACCCCGTGGCCTGTTACCGCTGCAGTCACTTCCGCTGGCAGGGGGCTTGCCCCGTGCTCAAAGTTGGCCCCCGACAGTCGGGCTGGAAGATGGCAACACCGTCCCAGCAACCACTTCCCCGGCTCCAACAACAGAGAGGGGCATTTGAGAAACTGCCTGCCCCGATGCATCGGGGCGGGCAGCCTTGTTTCTGTCCCCGCAGAGCAGCGATTGATACCCGTAGGGTAGGTTTCCCAACCGTTCGGCTGAGCTCACGCCGAAGTCTCACGACAAAGCCCGCCCGTCGCCAAAGGCCGGGTTAGTCCCAGTTGATCGGGACGACCTACAGATTGAATCGCTGATTTTGGGTTGTCGTACCGCCCCTGCGTACACCCCTGCGTACACCCCCTTGACGTGGGACTGGCTAAGAAGTAACCTTGTGACGACTGCGCCCGGAGACAACGCCCACGGAGTGAGTCAGCAATGAAGTACGAGAACATACTCCTGGAGACCAGAGACAGAATAGCCAGGGTTACCCTGAACCGCCCTCAGGCATTGAACGCCCTGAATGGCCCTTTGCTCACAGAGGTTGCCTCCTCGCTGCAAGGCATCGAGGAGGGCGACACAGCCGACGTGCTCATCCTGACGGGGGCCGGCAAGGCATTCTGCGCCGGGATGGACCTTCATGCGCTATCGACACCGGACAAGAAGGAGGTTGCCAATCTATTCCTCCTCGTCGGCCGCGTCATAGAGCAGTTGCGCAATCTCAAACTGCCGGTCATCGTCGCAGTGAACGGGCCCGCGGTTACGGGCGGCCTGGAACTGGCGCTGGCCTGTGATATCGTCCTCGCCGGAGAGGGCTCCGTGTTTGGCGACACCCATGCCCGCGTGGGGATCATGCCCGGCGGCGGAGATTCCCAGATATTGCCCAGGCTTGTCGGGATGGTCAAGGCCAAGGAGATGCTCTTTGCGTCGAGGCTGGTGTCTGCTCAGGAGGCGGAGCGCACGGGACTGGCGGCGCGAGTCGTGGCCGCGGACAAACTGCAGTCGGAGGCGTGGTCCCTGGCCGAAAGCATCCGGGACAACGACCCCTCCGTGGTACGCCGCCTGAAGCGCCTGGTCAACGAGGGAATGCGGCTTGATCTCAACGGCGGCCTTATGCTGGAGCAGCATGAATTCCAGAACTACTTGAGAGCGGGTCTGCCTCCTGACTTCATTGAACGCGTCAGGGCGGTCCTGCAGCGCAAGACGGGATGACGCCGGGGACTGCGGACACCCGGTCTTAGTTGAACCTTATTGTGAAAGGCGCCTGTTTTGCATCATAGACCGGCCCTGCCGGGCGTTTTCTACGGCTGGTGGGTCGTCATAGCTAGCGTAGTGATATATGCCACCTTTCTGGGCAGCCACCAGTCGTTCGCCGTATTCTTCAAGCCTATCCAAACGGAGTTTGGCTGGAGCCGAACGGTAACGGCCACGGCGTTCCTCGTGGGTGGCCTCGCCGTTGCTTTCCTGTCGCCTGTCATCGGTGCACTGAGCGACCGGTACGGGCCTCGCCGCGTAATCACGGCTATAGGGCTGAGCAGCGCCATTGGCTACTCGCTGTTGTCACAGGTGCAGGTGCAGTGGCAGTTCTTCGGAGCGTTCGTCCTCGAATCGTCCGGGATGGCCTTTTGGGTCCCCTTGCAGACCATGGTCAGCCGGTGGTTCACGCAGCGGCGAGGTCTGGCCCTGGGGCTTACGGGAATAGGGGGCGGGATCGGCCAGGCCCTGTATCCGCCTTTCGCCCAGTATCTCATAGACCGTTTCGACTGGCGCAATGCCTATATTGTCCTGGCTGGCACGATGGTCGTTGTGGTCATGTCGGCGACCCAGGTACTCAGGGGCAGCCCCGAAGACAAAGGGCTTCGACCGTATGGTGAGCCGGAGATCCGAGGGGACGGGCCGTTCCAATCGCCGCAAGCGGGAGCGCCTGCTTTCCGCATCAAGGAGGCGTTGCGTACCAGGGCTTTCTGGATGATACTGGTGGGCTGCGGGTTTGGGAGCGTGACCCTTCAAATGGTATGGGTGCATCTTGCGCCGTACGTCACCGATCCTGGCATCGGTGCGTCCAGTCTGGTAGGGGCAACTCTGCTATCCATAATCGGATGGAGCAATCTGGCGGGCAAGGTGGTGTTGGGTGGCATATCCGATAGGATAGGCGCGCGGGCTACCCTGGTCATATGTTATGGCATGGCCGGACTTGCAATGGTATGGCTTGTCGTAGCCCGAGAGCTATGGATGCTGTACGCGTTTGCCGGCGCCTTGGGGTTCTTCTACGGTGGATGGATTCCAATGCAGGCGGCGCTGGTGGGCAGCGTCTTCGGTCTGGCCTCTATGGGGGCGGTGCTGGGGGGCATTCAGACCGGCACCCAGGCGGCGGGGGCCTCCGGCGCTCTTTTGGGCGGCTACGTATTCGACCGCACGGGCAGCTACCAGGTCGCTTTCCTTATCGGGGCCGGCCTGTTCTTTACAGCCACGATGCTGGTCCTCCTGGTAAGAAAACCGAGGCTGAGGGTGGCGGAGAACTCCTCCGGTGCGCCTGTCTCACGGGCCGCCTGAGGTTCTTCCGCGGACGCGGACTTGGAGAGCAGTCCGGCGCCGCAGGCGACGTAGCGGGAGGTCGAGAATTTTTTCTCAATCGGATTTGACGCCATAGCTGCGTAATGCTAAAATGCTGGAGGGATTTTAGAAATTGGCTAAATCTACTGTAATCGCTGAGCTAATCGACAAGATGCAGGGAGGTGACAGGCAGTCCCTGGCCCGCCTTATCAGTTTGGTGGAAAGGGAAAGCCCAGACGTTCCTGAAATCATGCGACTGATCCAGCCGCGGCTTGGTCACGCTCACACGGTAGGCGTCACCGGGCCCCCCGGCGCTGGCAAGAGCACCCTTGTCGACAGGCTGACCGCCGTCATACGCCGCGAGAAACTTACTGTCGGGATTGTGGCCGTTGATCCCACGTCTCCGTTCAGCGGCGGCGCCGTGCTTGGCGACCGAATTCGCATGCAGCAGCACTATCTGGACGAGGGCGTCTTCATCCGCAGCATGGCTACCAGGGGCAGCCACGGCGGGCTGCCGCGCACGGTGAGAGGGGTGATCAAGCTCCTGGATGCCTTCGGCAAGGACTTTATTCTGGTGGAGACGGTGGGCGTGGGGCAGACTGAACTTGACATAATGGAAGCCTCGGATACGGTGTTGGTGGCCCTGGTGCCGGAGGCCGGTGATACGGTGCAGACTATGAAGGCGGGCTTGATGGAGATAGCTGACATCTTCGTGGTGAACAAAGCGGACCGGGAGGGCGCCAACTACCTGGTGGCCGAACTGATGGCCATGCTGCGAATGTACCCCAAGCAGACGTACTGGGAGGTGCCGGTCCTGGCCACCCAGGCGTTGAACAACGTGGGCATCGACGAAATGTATGAGAGGGTGACGGCGCACCGCCGGACCCTGCAAGAGACCAACAACCTGGCGGCGCGACGCCAGGAGCAGCGGAAGAAGGAGTTCTTCCAGACGATCGAGCAAAAGGTCACCCTGAGGCTACTGGAATTGATAGAGACGGATGGCCATCTCGCTGCCTACCTGGAGAAAGTCCAGAATGGTGAGTTGGACCCTTATTCGGCCTCAACGCAAATAGTCAAAAACAAAGACATGCTCGTGACCTGGTTGCAGGGTCTGGAGACAACCTAATAGTATGCCTCAGTACGATGTGATCATCATAGGCGGAGGTCCAGCCGGGCTATTTGCCGCCATGGAACTGGCCCAGGCCGCAAACCTCAGCGTCCTCCTCATGGAGAAGGGGCGCGACATCGATAAACGCTCCTGTCTTATCATGGAGAAGGGAGGCGTCTGCCCGCCCTGCCACCCGTGTCACCTCGTCAGCGGCCTGGGCGGCGCCGGCGCCTTCAGCGACGGTAAGCTCACATTGTCGCCGGATGTCGGCGGCCATCTCCCCGAGTATCTGGGCTGGCAGCGCACCCAGGAACTCATCGAATACGCCGATAACGCTTACCTTCGCTTCGGCGCCAAAGACCATGTTTTCAACGGCGGTACGCAGGTTGAGGACCTGCAACGCCGGGCAAGCCTGGCCGAACTGCGTCTCATCCCGGTGGACATCCGGCACATGGGCACCGACCGCTCCCGGCAGGTGCTCTGCGGCATGCGGGACTTTCTCCAGGGCAAGGTGGAGATCCGTGCCAACCTCCCGGCGGCAAGGGTCGTTGTTGAGGATGGGCAATTGAAGGGTGTGGAGACATCCAAGGGTGAATGCCTGGAGTGCCGCTACCTCATAGTTGCCCCGGGCCGCGAAGGCTCCGACTGGCTGGTCAAGGAGGCCCGCCGGCTGAAGCTCACACTGCACAATAACCCGGTGGATGTCGGCGTAAGGGTCGAGGTCCCGGCGGCGGTAATGGACTCGGTCACCAGCATCCTCTATGAGGCCAAGCTGGAGTATTTCTCCAGGACGTTCGACGACCGCATCCGCACCTTCTGCATGTGCCCGGCGGGCGAGGTCATCATGGACTCGACCGGCGGTGCCGATCCCATAGCGACTGTAAACGGACACAGCTACGCGGAACGCAAGACCAACAATACCAACTTCGCCCTGCTGGTCAGCACTACCTTCACCGAGCCTTTCAATGATCCGATAGGCTATGGCAAGTATATTGCCCGGCTGGCGAATATCCTGGGGGGCGGCGGGGTGCTGGTGCAGAGATTAGGCGATCTTCAAGAGGGCCGGCGTTCCACTTTGGCCCGGCTGGAGCGGGGCATAGTCCAACCTACGCTCAAGTGCGCCATTCCGGGCGACTTGAGCTGCGTGTTGCCGTACCGTTTCCTCAAAGGCATAGTCGAGATGCTGGAGGCTATGGACAAGTTCCTTCCCGGGACGGCCTCACGGCACACCCTCCTCTACGGGGTTGAGGTCAAGTTCTATTCCGCCCGTTTGGAGCTGTCCCAGAACCTGGAGTCCGAGATCCCCAACCTGTTCGCCGCGGGGGACGGCGCGGGCGTGACCCGCGGGCTGATGCAGGCGTCGGTCTCCGGCGTGGTGGCAGCCAGAGAGATACTGCGACGGGTGGGGGCTAAAGTGTCCCCGGCTCACCCTCTGGCGGTCTAATACGAACGAGTTAAGTAAATGTTGCATTGTCATGGTGGCACAGGCGTCCCTGCCTGTGCGCCATAGCACAAATATTAAGGCGTTTGAATTAGTAATCCCACAGGCCCAAGCGTATGGGGTACCCCGAAGCACAATGGCGCGCCAGAGGTCTCCTAACGCTTAGGAGGGCAGGCTTGGAATCATCTCTCCCTCGATGGGAGAGAGCGAGAGTGATCCCGATGAATCGGGACTCATCTCAGTCCTCTGCCACGGCGGGCAGAGGGCACTACGGGCGGGTCTATTCTTGGTGCGGGCGCTGACCTAACCCTCGATCCCTTCCCAAGATGGGAAGGGAAGGTTTGGTAGCCCCTTCCCGTGTCGGGAAGGGGTTGGGGTCGCCGCAACGCCCTGTCTAACATCAATGGCTGTTTTCGAGGGAATCATTCATGCCCCCTTGCGCTGGGTACCGCGAAGGATGAAAATAGCCCCGCGCTGTCATTCTGATGGAGTCCCGACGTGTCGGGACGACTGAAGAATCTGAGGTGGAATCTTATCCCCGAACATCCCCAGACCCTTCGCTATGCTCAGGGAAAATAGGGCAGCCAACTTTGCGGGGGATGTAGTTTATTCTTGTACCCCAGGCTCAAGCCTGGGGCATCGGGTCCGCCCTGCCTGATGGCTATTTTCGGGAGAAATATGCGATTCGGAGTCATCGTTTTCCCCGGCACCTGGAGCGACCGCGACTGCTACCACGTCTTCGAGGATGTGCTCAGGCAGCCGGTTTCCTATGTCTGGCACAAAGAGACCGACCTCTCCAGATTCGACTGCGTTGTCCTGCCCGGAGGCTTCTCCTATGGCGACTACCTCCGGCCCGGCGCTATCGCCCGCTTCTCGCCGGTGATGGCCTCCGTGGAACGTTTCGCCGCTGAGGGCAAGCTGGTCATTGGCATCTGCAACGGGTTCCAGATACTCTGTGAGGCCAGCCTTCTGCCCGGCGTGCTGCTCACCAACGCCCACCTGGAGTACCGCTGTCAGTGGGTCAACCTTCGAGTGGAGAACGACTTCACACCCTTTAGCTCAATGTGCAAGCGGGGCCAGGTGCTCCGCATCCCCATATCCCACCACGACGGCAACTACTTTGCCGATGAGAATACCCTTAATGAACTAGAGACGACCGGGCGCGTGGTCTTCCGCTACTGCACGTCGGGCGGCGAGATAACCCCCGATGCCAACCCCAACGGCGCTTTACATAACATAGCGGGTATCGTCAACAAGCGGGGCAATGTGCTGGGGATGATGCCGCACCCGGAGCGTGCCTGCGAGGATATCCTGGGTGGGGAGGACGGGCGGCTCATATTTGGGTCGGCTATGCGAGTTCTCACAAAATAGAATGTGACCGATTAGGCGTATGCCCCAACTCACGTCTCCTGGATTCCGGCTCGGTGGCCGGAATGACAGGTGGTGCAGCGCCTCTCGCTATCTGTCTAAGTACGGGTGCTCAAGGCATTTTGTTGGAACGAGTGACCCGTGTGTTAGCCCGTCGGGATCGGTGGGGGCAGACAATCATCAGGTCATCCTCTTCGGCGGCTTCAGCATCAACGAATAGACCCCCCCGGCAGCGAAGCATACCGCGGCGAAGACCAGAAACAGGAAATAGCTCCCCGTCGTATCGAAGACCCATCCACCCAGCACCGGCGACGCCGAGCCGCTCAGCACGCTGATGGCCAGGGCGTAGCCCAGGATCTCCCCCAGGGCCACGATGCCAAAGAACATAGTGACGGCCCCGGAAAGCAGCGCCAGGTTGCCCCCGTTGAAGAAGCCAAAGGGCACGACGAACAGAAAGACCATCCACGGCTGGCCGACCAGGGCCAGGCTGAGCGTGGCCGCGGCAGCTACGAAATTGGCCACTGCCACCCCCCTCATCCAGCCGATGCGGTCGGCGGCGCCTCCCAGCAGTATCCGACCCGGGACGCCCATAACGCCCATTAGTCCCAAAGCCTGGGCGGCGACGGCTGCGCTGTTCCCTCTATCTATGGCCAGTGGCACCAGGTGGGTAGTGAAGAACAGTGTCGGCATCAGGCTGAGGATGTGCAGGGCTGCCAGTCCCCAGAAAGCCCGCGTCCGCAATGCCTGGCCCGCTTTGAAGCCGTCCTCGACCCGGATGGGGGAGGCAACCGGGGTTGTTCTTACGCCCCTCGCCGCGCCTCGTTCCTCGTTCTCTGTTCCTGGCTCCTTGCTCCCCGTTCCCGGCGACTGAGAGGCCGCCGCCGGGGTTGCCCGTACCCCTCCGTATGCGGTAAGGCCCTTTGTTTCCGGGCTGCGCATCATCAGTGATGCCCCGAGGGCCAGGGCGCAGCCAAGGATAATTCCCAGGATGACGTAGGCCGTTCGCCACTCGTGGCTGTAGATCAGGTCGGCAGCCAGCGGGGCAAAGATGAGGCTGCCTATGCCTGGCCCGGAAGCCACAATGCCCAGCAGCAGGCCTCGCCGCTTGACGAACCAGCGCTGGACAGTGACCACCGGAAGCCCCAGCGTGGCGGATGTGCCCAGGCCGATCAAGGCGTAGTAAAAGACGAGGGGCATACGGCTATCGATGCGGCTGCTGCCCAGGTAGCCGAGCAGCACCAGAATCGAGGCTAACCACAGGACCCTCCTTGGCCCGAAGCGGTCGGCGATCTTTCCCCACAGGATGGCGCCCGGGGCGTAGGCTACCAGGAAAGCCGTGTTGACCAGGGAAAGCTCACCCCGGCTCCAGCCGAACTCTGTGGATAGGGGTTTGAAGAAAACGCCGAAGGTCCAGAAGAGGCCGCCGTTGACCAGCGTGACCAGCCAGCAGCCGGCGGCAATTATCCAGCCGTAGAAGAAGCCTTGCGCGGCGCGTTGGGGGGTCGGAGGAATATGGGGCATGGTGCTAATGATAGCAGAGCGGGCCTGGGCTTCCAACCCCCTTTGACCCAGACTGCCCAAAGTGTTACAATCTTCTGGCAAGAGCCTGCTACTTCCCGGCTAATTCCAAGTAAAGGGGTGCCGCCATGTCGGGCCATTCTAAGTGGTCTCAGATCAAGCGACAGAAGGGTGTAGCCGATGTCCGCCGGGGCGCCATCTTCACCAAGGTAGCGCGAGAGATCTCTCTGGCTGCCCGTCAGGGTGGCGGGGATCCCAATGCCAACTTCCGTTTGCGCCTGGCTCTGCAGAAGGCCAAAGAAAACAATATGCCCTCGGAGAACGTCGATCGGGCCATAAAGCGGGGCGTAGGCGGGACCGAAGTGGCCCATCTTCTGGAATACAGCCTGGAGGGCTATGGCTCCAATGGCGTGGCCATGCTGGTAGATATAGTAACCGACAATAAGCAGCGCACCTTGCAAGAGGTGCGCAACGTTTTTACCCGCCATGGCGGCAATCTGGGAGAGGCCGGCTCGGTGGCATGGCTGTTCGAGAACAAGGGCATCATCACCGTGGAGGCTGGCGACAAGGACGCCGACGATGTGTCGCTGGCGGCCATCGACGCCGGGGCGGAGGACGTGAAGACACTGGAGGGATCTGTCGAGATCTATACCGCGCCCGAGGATATGGAAAAGGTGCGGCGCGCTCTGGAGGAAAAGAAGTACAAGGTGACCTCGGCCGAGGTGAGCCTGTGGCCCAAGTCCACGATTGAACTGGATGAGAAGGGCGCTATCTCCAACTTAAAGCTTATGGAAAAGCTGGAAGAGTTGGACGACGTGCAAAAGGTGCATTCCAACCTTGAGTTCTCCGAGGAACTGGCCGAGAAGCTGGTGGCAAAGGTGTAAGGGGCCGGGCGTTGATCATACTGGGCATCGACCCGGGCACAATATCGATGGGCTATGGGGTGGTGCGTGTGGATGGCGATAAGGTAGAGCTACTGGCTGCCGGCGCCCTGAACTGCCAGGCGAAGCTGCCGCTGGCCCGGCGGCTTTTTCAACTGCACACGGAGTTGGACAAGCTTGTCGTCCGGTACGCTCCGTCGGAGGTAGCCATTGAGGATCCCTTTGTGGCGGCCAATCCCCGCTCCGCCCTGGCTGTGGGCCGGGCGCAGGCCATCGCTATGCTGGTAGCGGCGCAGCATGGTCTGCCTGTCTTCACCTATACGCCGGCCCAGGTTAAGCAGGCGGTAACCAGCTACGGAGGCAGCAGCAAGGAGCAGGTGCAGGAGATGATCAGACTCACGCTTGGCCTGCCCCAGCCACCCCAGCCCAACGATGCCGCCGATGCCCTGGCTATTGCCCTCTGTCACCAGCGACAAACGTACCTCAATCGCCTTGTGGAGACCGGCCCGGAAAGAAAGCCGTGAGCCATGAGGATCAGAGTAGACCGCGACAAGTGCACCGGCGTCGCCAACTGTGTGGCGATCGCGCCGACGGTCTTCGAACTGGACGACGAGAACAAGGCAGTTATCCTGGACGAAACTTCCGTCGATGAGGATACCCTGTGGCGGTCTGCTAAGAACTGCCCCAAGGATGCCATCATCGTAGAGGACGACAAAGGTAAGCAGATATATCCATGATGCGAGGAAATCCTAAGCACGAATTTCCAAATCCCGAACAAATTCAAATGTTGTAAAGGATAAACTCAAAACCCGTCGTAGGCCACGGCTATCTTGGTTGTCCAGTAAGGATATGGCGAAGGGTGGTCGGAGAGCTCTGGTTGTCTGGGTTTGGATATTACCTGGGAAATAGCCCAGAATGTCCAGCGGAGGCTGGAATCCGGAGGTGGAGTGGGGAACGGGCGACTGGATTCCGGATCAAGTCCGGAATGACAGGTAAAGTAGTATTTTCATCGTTTGTTGGTGGTGCACCGCACCAAAACAAACTGCTTGGGGTTTGGTGCTTGGTATTTGCCGTGAGAGGATGTAGTGTTTCTGGAAAAGTGGGACATCAAGGGCCAGGTTGCCCTGGTCACCGGCGGCTCCCGAGGTATCGGCAGAGCTATTGCCCTCGGACTGGCGGAGGCCGGCGCTGATGTGGCCGTGGCCAGCCGCAAGCTGGCTGACCTGGAACCGGTAGCCGCGGAAGTCAAGGCCCTGGGGCGTCGAAGTCTGGCGGTCTCCGCCAACATGGGCCGCACCGAGGACATCCGCGATCTGGTGCAGCGGGTAGTTGCTGAGTTCGGCCGCATCGATATCCTGATCAATAATGCGGGCACCAACCCGGTCCTCGGCCCGGTCCTGGACGCCGATGAACGGGCCTGGGACTTGGTCTTTGCCGTCAACGTGAAGGGCTATTTCCTGCTGGCCAGGGCAGTGTGCCCCATAATGCGGGAGCACGGCGGCGGCAGGATCGTCAACGTCGCCTCTCATGCCGGTGTTACGCCGCATCCTGATATCGGTCTGTACTCCGTGAGCAAGGCGGCCGTTATCATGCTCACCAAGGTGTTGGCCAAGGAATGGGGTGAGTACAACGTCCGAGTGAACTGCATTGCCCCTGGCGTCCTCCAGACGAAGTTCTCCACTGTCCTGTGGGCCACCGAGAAATACCGCAAGCGCACCGATGATCTCACCGCCCTCCACCGCATCGGCCAGCCGGGGGAGACAGTCGGGGCCGCCTTATTCCTGGCCTCCGAGGCGTCCAGCTACGTCACGGGGGAGACTATCCTGGTAGACGGGGGCTTCTTGCCCTAGCGGGCCGCGCCGCCGGTAGCCCTTACCCGGTAAGGTACGTTGTCGCCAGGTTGCTCGCCGGACTGTCGAGCGCCGCTGGCCTACATCCTCTCCCCTTGGGCTGATTACAGACGTTTCGAGAAGGCGACACCCGATCCCGTAGGGCCGACACATAGGTCGGCCCAACCATCGGGCGAACACACGGGTTCGCCCCTGCGTCTGCTCTTTCGGTCCCTGCTTCCAGTTCGCTTCGCCTCAAGAAGTGTCCCGCACTGAGACCCCCGAGGATCCCCAGCGTCTACGCAAATTCAGGCTGAGAAGTACCTTTTCAGCAGTCCCTCCAGGGCGCGGGCGTGACGCCCCTCGTCCCGGGACGATTCGTCAAAGTAGTCGTGGGCCGGGTCACAGCCTGCTTCTTTGGCCTTCACCGCTGCCTCACGCTTCCCCTTGTTGGCCCCGGTCTCGCCGGCGAGCATCTTCTGCAGGTTCTCTCTGGTGCTGGAGGAGATAAGTCCGTTAAGCTCGGCGTAATGGGAGGCATGCTCCGCCTCCTCCCAGGCGATGTCGATCAAGGACCGGGAAACCTCGGGGTAGCCCTCGCGCTCTGCCTGCCGGGCCATGGCGAGGTACAGGCCGACCTCGCTGGTCTCGCCGCGGAAGTTCATGTTTACCGCTTCCTCGACTACCGTTCCCTTAGCCGCGCCCAGTTTGACCTCATTTACTAGCTCTGCCACTGAAAACCTCCTCTTTATGGCCGTTTTTCTTGGCCTGGCAATCCAGGCACAATCCGTAAAAGGCTAGCTTATGGGACGACACGAGCAGCCCCGTGCTTCGCGCCATCCGGCGATTCAACTCATCAGGCTCTGGAAAATCTACATCCAGGACCCGCCCGCAGCCATGACACACGAAATGGCCGTGGTTCTGGGCGTTCCCATCGTAGCGATGGGAGTCCGAGTCCAGGTCCAGTTCCTGGATTTCCCCTTTTTCGGCCAGAAAGCGGAGGTTGCGATATACAGTGCCCAGGCTCAAACGGGGCAGTCTTCTCCTGGCGTCCTCATATACGCCCTCGGCCGTCGGGTGCGAGGTGGTAGCTCTGAGTACGTCCAGGATGACTTCTCTTTGTTTGGAGTAACGTTCTCTTTTGTCCATCTCAATAATAATTATTATTCTTGTTAGATGATTTGTCAAGTTAGCGCCGCCGTCGGTAATCCGTGGATTCTTTGCCAATAGAAAAGGCAGCAAGGAAGTCCTATTTCCCTCGAGGGGATGCAGCGGAGGAGCATCCCGATGTATCCCGATGTATCGGGACTGTCGGAAAGTCGGGCGCGACGCATCGTGCCGCTACGGAGGACGTTCCACCAGTTGTAGCCAACTTTGAAGGTGGGCGCTTTCAATCCGAATTCACGGATTTTGGGTCGGCAGATGCCTTGAATTGTCCCCTCTCAGCATGTATCATGGAGACTGCTAACGCGCTCTCAGGACGGTTGCGAGCGGTTTTCGCACAGATGGATGCTGTTAACCTGGTCTGGTTCGAGCGCAGCCTATTCTACACAGGGAGCAGGCATGAAAGAGCTGAAGTGTCCTTGGTGTCAAAAAGTCGTACCGCCAGCCGAAGCTAAGGCAAAGAGTACCAGGAACCAGGGCGGGACTGTCGTCGAGCGGAAATGTCCGCACTGCAACAAGACGCTGGCCGCCTACCTGGCAGAGGATGGTGACTTCCTCTCCAGGCTGCGCACGTTCTAGTCCATTGAATGATGGACCTTGCACAAAGTGGCGAAATTAATCACCGCCGAGCGCGCACAGGGCGCAGAAATTTCCGATTGCCTCTGTGTACTCCGCCTCCTCAGCGGTGAAATTATTGGTCCCGGCTTGTCCGGCTTAGGAAGGAGTCTAAGTGGCAGATAAATCACAAGTAGAAGTCGCCGCGGTAGCCGAAGGCGTCCTGGATGACTCCGCGCTCACCGCGTGGCAGGGGCGGATGGGTGTGGAGATGCGCATCAGCAATATCTTCAACCAGAACGCATCTTTCGAGGCCATCCGGAACTACTCCAATGGCATAGGCGACGACAATCCCCTCTATCGGGACGAGGAGTACGGCAAGAAGACCAGGTTTGGAGCAATGGTAGCCAGCCCGGCCTGGGTCGTCAGCGTGTTCCCTCACTGGGTGTTGCAGGGCCTGCCGGGGATCCACGCCGACCACTCCGCTTCCGACTGGGAGTTCCTGCGGCCCATATACATCAATGACAAGATCACCCCCAAGTCCTACTTCGTCGGCTATGACGTGAAGACCAGCAAGTTCGCCGGTAAGTCGGCCTGGGAGTACCAGAAGTTCGAGTACTGGAACCAGCGCGGCGAGTGCGTCAGCCGGGGCCACTGCATGCTGGTACGGTACGAGAGGCAGGCCGCCAGAGGCAAGTCCTCGGCTGGCGAAGGGAAGTATGACCACATAACCGTGCCCCATCCCTGGACGCAGGAGTCCCTGGCCAAAGTTGATGCCGACGTCATGGCGGAGATAGTACGGGGCGCCGATGTCAGGTACTGGGAGGACGTGAACATCGGCGACGAGTTGCAGCCGGTGGTCAAAGGCCCCTACGGGATGACCGACATCACCGCCTACTGCGTCGGCGCCGCCCCGGTGCAGATCGCCGCCCACGGCGTCCAGTTGCGGACGTACAAGAGACACCCCGCCTGGGCCTTCCGCGACCCTGTCACCAATGCCTGGGAGCCGATCTACTCGGTGCACTACTCGGTCCCGGCGGCCAAGGCCGTCGGCGCCATGTACGCCTACGATGCCGGTGTGCAGCGGCACTCCTGGGTGGTCAACCTGCTCTCCAACTGGATGGGCGACGAGGGCTGGCTGAAGCGATCCTACGCCGAGTACCGGCAGTTTGTGTATCACTCGGATGCCATATGGCTGAAGGGCAAGGTGGTCAAAAAGTACGAGGACTCGGAAGGCGAGTTCGTTGTGGACGTCGAGACCCATGGCATCAACCAGCGGGGGGACGACACAATACCCGGTGTGGCGACGGTGGCCCTGCCGTCGAAGAAGGCCAGGACATGGCCCCTGGAGAAGCGCCTGCCGGCGAAGGAGTACCGGGGGACGGGCAAGGGGGTGTACTTCGCGTAGGCTGAGTAGAGCGACTTGTATGCAAGAGGGGGGGCCAACACCTGGAAGTGTTGGCCCCCCCTTTCATCCTTCGGCCGTCTTCCTCTATTTCGAACTCCACGGGGGTATCGGCGTCGCCACCGCTGGGTTTGGTCCCAATGAAATCTCGCATGGTGAAGTGCACGTCCTGACCGCCGTCATCAGGTACGATGAACCCCCATTGCTTGGAGGTTGGATCGACGAACTTGATCTTCCCCTTCATGACCGTACCTCCGAAGACTCGCTCCGTTACGCCACTTGAGCGCCGGTTAGTAGCGAGCTCGCGTCACGCTTGCAAGGTGGGCGTAGCCCCGTTGGACACACCACCCCGGTTCAAACCAAATGGTGGGTTACGCCTTGCTTCACCCACCCTACGTTTCTGGATTCCCCAGGATATGGGCTATGTACACCCTGTCGCGGGTCACAGTGGCCTGGCCTCAGCCAGTATCTCTTCCCGTATCGACGCGTGCAGGGCGTCCCTGGTAACTACATCCACCCTCACGCCCAGGAGGTATTCCAGGTCTTGCATCAACGCCACGTGGTCCAGCAGGCTCCGCCCGCGCTCCCAGTCGACGAGGATATCTATGTCGCTCCCAGGTCTTGCCTCTCCGCGCGCCGCTGAGCCGAAAAGTCGCACATTACGGGTGCCATACCTGGTGGCAATGCCCAGTATCTCGTCCCGTTTGCTTCTTATCAGTTCGTCAATCGTCACAGCCCAATCCCATCGGCGGCCCCGCCGCATCATTCCAGCGAAGGTTGGAATCCGGGTATAGAAATCGTCTCTGGATTCCGGCTTGCGCTCCGTTCCGGGAGTCTGCAGAGCGGACCGGAATGACAAGTTGTTAGCCTTTCGTCGTCGGCGAAGCAGTCCAGTAGGGCCGCCTCGCCACTGGCTAACTGGCTCCCAGGATAACCTTTGCCATTCCTATGAACCTCTCAGCCGCGGCAATAACGGCCCGTGCTCCCGTCTCAGAGAACTCGGCTTCGTAGTCCGCGGCCTCGCGCAGGTCCATGGCGTTGCGGAAGTCTCTAACCGCTTCCGGATCGAGCTTGCCTTCCTCCACGTACAGTGCTCTCAGCGCAGCGGCCAGACAATAGTGGCTCTTCTCCCGATAGCCCTTGGAATAGGCGAGCGCCCGTGCTGCGTGAAACATGGAATAGTAACCCTGGATGGTGGACCATTTGAAGCGATGTTCTTGGTAGCCAGCTTTGGCCTCCAATAGGTCGCTTTCAGCGACGGCAAGCTCCTTTTTCACCAGTCCTCTGCCCTGTTCAAAGGGGACGATTCTCTTGTTCTCGAGACATCGCTCAAACTCTGGATTCACTGGCGGCTCTTTCCCAGAGAAGAATCCCTCGCTCCGCTTCCTCCAGAAAGGCTCGTTCGAACTCTCCTGCCTGGAGAAGCTGAGCGGGCGTCTTGACTACCGGCTGGATACGCAGACCTTCATAGCCTTTCGGTAGCTCGAACCGGCTAATAGCGCCCGCCACGTCTTCCCTGCTGTTGGTGACAATGAACAGGTCAAGGTCACTTTGAGACGTATCCGTCCCCTTAGCGCAGCTCCCGTAAAGCACTACGCGGTACGCTATCCCTTTCAGCTCTTCTACCAGCGGCTCGATCAGCGCCACGTTCACCAATTTCTTGAACTCGGCCAGGGCCACACTAGAAGCCTCGACGGAGTAAAAGCACATCCTACCTTCGCGTCGGCGCCTGATGGCCCCCGATGAATACAAGTCATTTAGCGACCGGTTTGCCGAACCGTAGGATATGCCGAGCCTGCGGGCAACCTGACGCTCGTAGAACTCCTGATCAGCGAACTTGGCCAACAGGCTAAGCACCCTCTGGTTGATTGTGGCAATAATGTGTGGGCCCAACACCAAGAATCGCTCCCTTTATCGAGTGTATACTCATTATAATGAGTGATGGGAAAAAGACAAGACGCGGGCGGCCCAGCATTTATGCCTCGACAGGCCGCGCACGGGCCGCTGATCCGGCAGCACGGGTTTGAGGATCGCTCATCCCGGCCGACAGGCAAGAATCCCCTGCTCCTCCCCCGCAGGGGCGACCCTCGTGGTCGCCCAGGGCCCCGGGGCCCCCACGATGGCGCTATCCGTCCTTCGTGTTCTTCTTCTTCCCCTTCCACGCCGCTACGATCTTCTGCGGGGTGATAGGCAGATCGGTGAAGCGGACGCCCGTCGCCGCGCACACCGCGTTGACCGCCGCCGGCAACGATGTATTGGTGCTGATCTCGCCTCCCCCTTTGGCGCCGAAGGTGGTGTGAGCGCTGGGGCAGATGACGTGCTGGGTCACCTGCTCCGGAGCGTCCATCGAGGTGCACATCTTGTAGTTGAGGAAGTCAGCGTTCAGGGGTTTGCCCTTGCCGTCTATCTCGCAGTCCTCGAACAGCGTTTGCCCCATGCTGGCCAGGGTCCCCCCCTCCATCTGGCCGGCGAGCAGCATGGGGTTTATGGGCTGGCCAAGCTCATCGGCGAGGGCCGACTTTATCACTTTTACCTTGCCCGTCTCCGGGTCCACCTCCGCTTCAATGGCCTGGACGATGGCGGCGTACTCGAAGGGGTGGCCCACGAGTTGCGCGCCTTTGATGCCGGGGAACTCCAGATAAGGTGGGGTCCAGGAGCCGCGGCCATAAATCGGCTTTGCCTGGCCGTAGTACGACTCCCGAACAATGTCCAGCAATGTGGCGCTCCTCTGAGGGTGGGAACGGGAGAAGACCCGCCGGTCTCTCAGCTCGATGTCCTCTACGGGGACTTCCAGCTTCTGGGCGGCTACCTCTGCGATCTGCCGCCGGGCATCCTCGGCGGCGGCCTTGATACTGCCCGAGACATGTACGGTGCCGCGGGAGGCGTACATGCCTGCCTCCAGGATGCTGTAGTTCGTGTCCTCTTCGTCCACGGTGACGTCGTCCACAGGCACACCCAGGACCTCCGCGGCGACCTGAGCAGCTACCGTATCTATCCCCTGGCCGATCTCGGTTCCACCGTAGATCACGTTGACGGTGGCGTCCTCCGTTACCTTTACCACTGCCGCCGAGGCGGTATAGCCGGATATCCGGGCCAGGCCCGTCCCCAACCCAATAGCGCCGAAGCCGATACCCCGGTTAGGGATAGGGCTCTTCTTCCGTTCGTACCAGCCGATGTCTTTGGCCACCCTTTCCAGGGCGCCCACCAGGTCCAGGTTTTCTACGTGCATGCCGTGCGGGGTGACGTCGCCGTTACGATAGGCATTCTTCAGGCGGATTTCGAACTGGTCCATTCCCAGGTCTTCGCAGAGCATCGTCAAGATGGACTCAGCGACATAGCGGGCTATAACCAGCGACTGCCCCCGCACCGCGCCGCAGGGCGCCCGGTTGGTGTATACCCGGATGCCCTCATACCTCACATTGGGGATGCGATAGGGGAAGATAAGCCCGGACTCGCCGAAGATCTGCATGTTAAGAGGGCTGACGCAGGCATAGGCCCCACCCTCGGCCACCAGGCGGCAGTCCACAGCGGTGAGCGTGCCGTCTTTCTTCGCTCCCATCTTGATCCGCGCCTCTTTGGCGTGCCGCTGGCGCTGGGTCGCCAGCACCTCCTCCTGGCTCATTACTATCTTCACCGGGCGGCCGGTCTTCATGGCCAGCCCCGCGGCGGCAAAGTCCAGATCAAAGGGGTCCTGCTTGCCGGAGAAGCCGCCGCCGATGTAGGGATTGATTATCCTTACCTTGCCCAGGGGCAGGTCCATGCCGCGGCAGAAGTGCCGCCACACGATGTATGGGCTTTGCAGAGATCCCTGGAGCACCACCGTGCCTGAGGCGTCCACGTGGGCCAGGATGGCATGGGGCTCGATAAAACCGCAGGTGACCCGCTGGCTCCTGATAACCGCTTCCTTAACGATGTCGGACTCGGCGAACGCCCTGTCGACATTGCCATGGTGGAAGCTGTGCCGGTAGGCGACGTTGTCCTTGGCATGGTCGTGGATGACGGGAGCGCCCGGTCTAAGGGCTTGCTCGGCAGTGAGGACGGCGGGTAATTCCTCGTATTCCACCCGGATGAGGTCCAGCGCCTCTTCGGCTATGTCCTCATCTATGGCGGCCACGGCCGCCACCGCCTCGCCGTAGTGGCGGACCTTGTCTCTCGGCCAGGCTACCCGGTCCCGCGTCTGCGGCAGGAAGCCGAACTTGGTCTGCGGGAAGTCCTTGCCAGTTACCACACCCCTTACGCCAGGCAGCTTCTCCGCACGGCTGGTGTCTATGTTCAAGATGCGGGCGTGGGCGTAGGGGGCGCGCAGAAGGGCCCCGTAGAGCTGCCCGGGCAACGAGATGTCGGCGGCATAGACGGCCTGTCCCGTGACCTTGACCCTGGCGTCCACCCTCGGCACCGGCTTACCAATGACACTGTAGTCTGGCATGTTCCTCTCCTTTGCTCTCATCGAACTGGCGATGGCCGACCGGTATTCTCCCGCCTCTCCGTTCACGGGGGGTGAGGTCTCCTTCGCCGCGAGTTTCCGACGCAACTGGCACATTATAGCCTGACAGCCATACGCGAGCAAGCCCAACTCCGACATCGCAGGGTCTTTGCATTATGGAACGCATCACACGAAAATAGCGGCGCCATCTGTCATGCTGAGCCCCTTCGGCGTTGCCCAGGGTAAACTCCGCGAAGTCCCGATACATCGGGAGGGTTGAGGGGCGCCTGAAGGAGTCGAACCCCGCCCCAGACTCTTCCCGATACATCGGGACAGGTCGGGACTTCTCAGAGTGACAGCGCTGCCCCGATGTATCGGGGCTTCCCTCGTGTCCGAAAATGCAAAGACCCTG
>JACQTY010000149.1 GCA_016210545.1 Chloroflexota bacterium | reverse complement strand
GTCTGTGGCCTGTATTTTGCGGCGGAAAGACCCTCCACACATTAGTTTTCCGTATCTGTGTCCCATAACCTCTGTGTCCAGCCACCAAAATATGGGTAAGAGTCAGTTACGTAAAGGGGGTTAGGGAGTTTCCTTCTGCACGTATCGGCCGGCAAAAGGCAAATACGTCAGGCTGAACTCCTGTCACAACACCAGGATGGTTTCATGACCTGCCTATCGCCCCCTCGGCCTGCCATGTTGATGAATTTGGGCTGTTTGGAAGGTAAACTCCCCCTTTTGTGAAAGAGAATCAAAGAGAGGGGGCGTTCTGCAAAGAAACGTATCTCCCCTCTGTCTAGCTCGCTCCCGCCAGGGGCTGATTGCACGACTCTTAATTGAACGTTGAAAGAACTGTCATGCAGTGAGCCCGCCAGGGGCGAGAGGACCGACGCGTCTCCGCCCTGTCCGGCGATTGACCTGTTACGAGGGCATTTCTAATTGAACTCACGGACGAAGGCTACAAGACTGGGGTTGGTTTCAGCTTTCCAGACTCAGCTTGACAACTGGCCATCCCAACAATTACTCTAGGGGCGTACTTCTCCGCAGGCCCCACATTCCCCGGAAAGGTCAGTCCTGAGCATTTCGAAGGGAGGCGCACCCGTGGTCGACTATAGCCGCTACACTACCATAAAGGTGGAAAAGGCCGATCGCATAGCTGTCCTCACGCTTAACCGCCCCAAGGAACTCAATACCATCAACCGCACCATGCACCTGGAGTTGGAAGACCTCTTTGAGGATATCTCCAATGACCCGGAGGTGTATGTAGTCGTCCTCACCGGTACCGGCCGCGTCTTCTCGGCGGGCGGCGACCTGAAGAACCAGTGGCAGTGGGTGCACGAGGGGGCGCCCTATGTGGACATCCAGATGGCCCGAAAGCTCATCCACAATATCCTGAAGGTGGAGCAGCCCATCATCTCGGCCCTAAACGGAGACACTATCGGGCTGGCGGCCAACATTGCCCTGCTCTGCGACATCGTTATCGCCGCCGACAACGCCCGCCTCGGCGACCCGCATGTGCACGTCGGCCTCGTCGCCGGCGATAGCGGCTGCATAATCTGGCCGTTGCTGGCGGGGATACCCAAGGCCAAAGAGCTTCTCCTGACCGGCGATTTGATAGGCGCCCGGGACGCCGAGCGGCTGGGGATCGTCAATCACGTGGTTCCGAGGGAAGAGGTTATGCCCACCGCGATGGCCCTGGCCAAACGCCTGGCCTACGGCCCGACCCGGGCTATCCGCTGGACGAAGCAGATGATCAACAAGCGGTTGCGCGACGAGGTCAATCTGGTGCTGGACGCCTCACTGGGCCTGGAGTTTGCCGAGACCATTGGCCGCAACGACCATAAAGAGGCGGTATCGGCTTTCGTTCAGAAGCGGGCGCCCAAGTGGACGGGGACGTAAACTGGTGCATATGAGGGCCAAATGCTTACGGTGACTGCGGTCTTGCCGGTGGGAATGGGAAGCCTTACAGACGATCTCGTCGAAAATGAACTGAGACCGGTGTTGCAACGCGTGTATTCTGGCTCTGAGGTCCTGCCGAAGGCTTTCGACGCGCGGATGTCGCAGATGTTTTCTTTGAGGATGGGGATAGCATATCGCTTGTTTCGCGAGGAAGTTGACTGGGAGAAGGCTCTGGGAGAGAGCCAAAGCCAGCTAAGAGAACTCACGAAACAAATAGAAGCGGACGGCAACCTCCTGCTGGCGGAGAATTTTGGCTTCGCGTCTGAGATTGCCATCGACGTCTCCAGGGCTGTGCTGGAAGCGTCTCGGTCCGAGGGAGTGTCCCGGGACGCAAGCGTGTTCCTCAAGTTGAACTATGATGATTTCCTCAGCCTATTGCGCATAGAGGCTCTTTCGCCCCTGACGCGACAGAACGTCCTGGAAATCACCAGAGCGGCAACTTTTCTCGACTTTGCCATAATATCGGTTGCGCTTTATGTGGAGGAGGCGCTGGAAATACCGCGGGACAAGCTTGCGGAACTATCTGTTTGTTTAAGGGACTGGGCACAGCTGTATGGGGCGCTGGCGAGGGAACTGGGAATCTGGAGACAGGAGCCCGCGTGCGTCAGGGTGGGATCCAGATTGCAAGAAGATGACGCCAGAAACGAGCAAGGTCTTGCTAACTCGGGGCTACAAGATTACCTGAAAGGCATCCTAGAAGAGGAGCAGAGTGCCTGACTTCTCCAGCGGGGATGTAGTTCGGGTGAATTTGGATCCCACGGAGGGACATGAGCAATCAGGCAAGCGACCGGTGGTAGTTGTCTCGCATCTGAGGCAGTTTGGATTAGTCATCATAGTGCCCTTGACTACCAGGGACAAAGGTTGGTGGACGCAGGTGAGGATACCTCATGGAGAAGGCAAACTATCGCAAGAGTCTGTTGCGTTGTGCCATCAGGTCCGCTGCTTGTCTGTCAAGAGGGTGGAGGGTTCCATTGGGCGCGTAAGCTCTGTTACTTTAGGAAAGATCAGGACCGTCTTGGGACGTATCCTGGAGTCATAAGGACCTAGAGTGGACGGAACACAAGCGCAAGAGGCAGAAGGCAGCTTTTGGGTTCCTTCTTGACACACTAGCTCTGCTATTGCTTATCTTCTCACAAGCGCTGATGGGAGGTAGTACGAGGTATGGATGCTGTCGTTATTGGGAAAGATGGGTGGTGGCACAGCTCCCAGTCTTTCAAGCGCCACATCACTAGCAGGCACAAGAGGTACAGAGCCACTGTTGTCATTATTAGGGATGGCAGAGTGCTGCTTGTCCGAGACAGAGGCCGGAGCGACTATTCTATGCCTGGTGGTGGATTCAAGCCCGGAGAGTAACTATACAGGCGGGCATTCGTGAAGTGCAGGAGGAGTTGGTAGGCTTGGTGGTCCTGTCCGCGGAACGACTACGGCATTGCGATTTCGAGGGACGACGGGCAGCGCATAAGGTGTGTCGTCTCGTAGTTAGTGGGGAGCCTCAGGTCAGACAGAAACATGAGCTCGACGATGTCATTTGGTGGAATATGAAGAGCAGGTTATCTGTCCAAGGCCACGTACAGCGCATATTAGGTAAACTGGGTGGTGCATGCTGACTCAAGTTATGCTGGCATCCGGCATAGCAGCCATTGTTGCCGGTGTAGTCTCGTGGCTAATTAGCAGTCATCGGCGGTCGAGGCGAAAACCTACCAGGCAGTGGTCGGGAATGAGTGGCCGGGTTCCCGGTTGGTTATCCTATCGAATAAAGCATGACTGGGACGGGTTAGATGCTGTGGATGAGGGAGGCAAATGGAGATTCTATCGAGGACGCCATAGAGAATACCTAGTGGGGAGGTCAGGTCAAGGGCACACTGACTTAGTTGTACGCTGGAGATCAAGGCATTGAGGGCCTGTTGCCAGGGTAGCGCCGAGGTACGGCGCGCCGTGCCCGAAGAGGCAAGAAGCAAGACAGAGACAGAGACGGACGCACAGATAGAGACTGAGGGGGTAAGGTAATGGCAACCACTGGAAGCGAAGAAAAGATCATAAGCACCGCCTGTAATACCCACTGCGGCGGGTCGTGCGTGCTGCGGGTCCATGTCAAGGACGGAGTCGTCAAGCACATAGAGACGGACAACGGCGAGGAGCCGCAGTACCGCGCCTGTCTCCGCTGCCGGGCTTACCGTCAGCGACTTTACCACCCCGATAGGCTTCTCTATCCATTGAAAAGGGTGGGGGAGCGGGGGGAGGGCAAGTTCCGGCAGGTGTCCTGGGATGAGGCCCTGGACACGGTAGCCGGCGAGTTGAAGCGCGTAAAAGAGACCTACGGCAACGCGGCTATCCTGCTCCGTGGCTCCGGTGGAGACATCGGCTGGCTCCATGGCTGGCGCTGCGTCGATATCCTGCTCTCCATGTACGGGGGTTACTCCCAGTCCTGGGCATCCTCCTCGTACGAGGGCGGCAACTTTGCTACCGCGGCCACATACGGCTCGTTCCAAACCCGCCATAGCCGGGACGACTTGCTGCACTCCAAGCTTATCATCATGTGGGGATGGGACCCCGCCAACTCCATCATGGACACCAATACGCCCTGGGTCATAGCCCGGTGCCGGGAAGCCGGCATAGCCACTATCTGCGTCGATCCCAGGCATAACGCATCGGCGGCTGCCCTCTCCGACCAGTGGGTACCCATACGGCCCGGCACCGATGCTGCCATGCTGGTGGCCATGGCGCACGTGATGATCACTGAGAACCTGGTCGAAAAGGCGTTCATCGACAAATACACGTATGGCTTTGATAAGTATCGGGACTATGTTCTGGGCAAGGATGACGGCCAGCCCAAGACGCCGGCCTGGGCCGAGTCGATCACGGGCGTGCCGGCGACGACTATCGCCGACCTGGCCCGTCGCTACGCCACCACCAAACCGGCCGCCCTCATCGGCGGCATCGCTGCGGGCAGGACGGCCTACGGCGAGCAGTACCACCGGGCGGCCATGGCCCTGGCGGCCATGACGGGTAACATTGGCATCCACGGCGGCGACCCCGCCGGGAGGAACTGGACCGGGCTTCTCGGCTTTCCCTTCATGAGGCTGGGGCGTGGCATGTACGGCGGGCCTAACCCGGTGGAGCAGAACCTGCCGCCGCGACCGTATTCTCTAACCACCAGGGGGTTCCACGCTCCGGGCCACATACACATCGCCAAGATCGCCGACGCCATCCTCAAGGGAAAGGCCGGGGGCTATCATGCGGACATCAAGTTCTTCTACACCGTCAATACGAACTACTTGAACCAGCACCTCAACATCAACAAGATCATCCAGGCCCTGAAGAAAGTCGAGTTCTTCGTGACCCACGAGCAGTTCATGACTGCCTCGGCGAAGTACGCCGACGTCGTGCTGCCCTCCTGCACCTTCATGGAGCGCAACGAGATAACCACGGGCGAGGGCTTCCCCAACTTCGGGTACATGAAGAAGGTAGTGGGGCCGCTGGGCGAGTCCAAGTCCCACCTGGATATCTGCATCGCGCTGGCCAAGAAGCTGGGCATTGAACACTACAGCGATTTGCCGGAAGAGGAATGGCTGCGGGAGATCGCCAAGCCGAGCGTCATACCCAACTTCGACGAGTTTAAGGAGAAAGGCTTCTATCGCGTTCCCCTCAAAGAGCCGTATGTGGCCTTCCAGAAGGAGATCGCTGACCCCGAGCATAATCCCTTCCCCACGCCGTCGGGGAAGATCGAGTTCTATTCGCAGCGGCTGGAGGATATGAAGCATCCCCAGATCACGGGGGTGCCTAAGTATATCGAGCCCTGGGAAGGGCCAAACGACCCGCTGGCGAAGAAGTACCCGCTCCAGCTTGTCGGGAGCCATAGCAAGGTCAGGGCGCTTTCTCAGTTCCACAATGTGCCCTGGCTACGGGAGCTGGTGCAGCAGGCCGTACACATTAACAGCATCGACGCCAGGGCCCGGGGCATCAGGGATGGCGATATGGTCAGGGTGTTCAACGACCGGGGTGAGGTCATAATTCCGGCGAAGGTCACCGAGCGGATAATACCCGGCGTTGCCGATCTGCCCCAGGGGGCCTGGTACGACCCCGACGAGCAGGGGAGGGACCGGGGCGGCTGCCCCAACGTGCTTACCAAAGACGAGGTGTCGCCGGGTGGCGCCAACGTCACCAACACTACCCTGGTGCAGGTGGAAAAGGTGATCGATTGAGTGGAGTAGGGGCGGGTTTCAAACCCGCCCTGCGCGGAAATCCAAGGAGGTCTTATGGACTGGCTGGATTTCATTGACATAATGGTGCTGGACGAGAAGGCGGCCAAAGCCAAGTACAAGCAGGCTGGCAGAATTGCTACTGACCCCAGGATCAAGGAGCTATTCAGGAAGCTGGCCTATGAAGAGGACATCCATATGGCCGTGCTCCAGAAGTTCAAGAAGGACATCCAGGCCTCTACCACCAGAGCCTAGCGTTGCTGGATATGGACCAGATGCATCCCTTTTCCGACGCGACCCGTAGGGGCAATTCATGAATTGCCCCTACCCGTATGGCGCGCCCGCCGCTTCTGACCTCGATTCCCTCTTCAACCCGCGCTCGATTGCCATAGTGGGCGCCTCCGCCAATCCCACGAAAATGGGTCACCAGTATCTCAGGCAACTCCTTCACTTCGGCTTCGAGGGCAAGCTCTATCCGGTGAACCGGTCCGGGGGCGCCATCCTGGGTGTGCCCGTGTGCAGGTCCTTCCAGGACATCCCCGGCCCTGTGGACTACGTTATCTCCGCCATACCCGCAGACCAGCTTCCCCAGCTCATTCGTGATTCGGAAACCAAAGGCGTGAAGCTGCTACAGCTTTACACTGCCCACCTGGGGGAGACGGAGCAAGGGAAGGGCCTGGAGGCGGAGATAATAGGCATGGCCCGCCGCGCCGGCATCCGTATCCTGGGGCCCAACTGCATGGGCATCTACTACCCTGAGCGGAAGATCACGTTTCGCATGGGCTGGCCCCGCGAGGCAGGGGATGTTGGTCTCATATCTCAAAGCGCCGGCCATACCGCCGAGGCCGTGTACCGGGCCGCCCGGCGGGGGCTGCGTTTCAGCAAGGTCATCAGCTTTGGGAACGCCGCGGACATCAACGAGGTTGAATTGCTCCGGTATCTGGCCGATGATGCCGATACCAGGATCATCGCGGCCTACGTCGAGGGTCTGAAGGCGCCGCGACTGTTCCACCGGGCGCTGGAAACTGCTGCTAAGAAGAAACCGGTGGTCATCATGAAAGGGGGCAGGACCGACGCCGGCAAGCGGGCCACCCTTTCCCACACAGGTTCTTTGACCGGAGGGGATGTGCTGTGGCACTCGATGGTAAGGCAGTGCGGCGCGGTGGCAGTTTCCTCGATAGAGGACCTTGTTGACATAACACTGGCCATCCACAGCTTCCCGCAGCCCGGGGGAGTGAATGTGGGGTGCATCGGGGCCGGGGGAGGGGTGAGCGTGTCTATCGCCGATGAGTGCGAGTCTCGCGGCCTGGCCGTTCCTCCCTTGCCGGGGAGCATCGTCAATGAGATAAGGAAGCTGCTGGGGAAAGACTCATCGCTGGTGAAGAACCCTGTGGATACGTCGGTGATCTACCCCGCCGGGTGGACCGAGACGGAGGTCAAGCGTATCTTTCAGTTCATGGGGGAGCACCCGGACTTCCACCTTTTCCTGGTGGATGGCGGAGAGTGGCCCCTGGACAGTCCGGAGACCCTGCACCGGTTTCACGAATCGATGGCCGTTTTCAGAGAGGTAGCTCGCGGGATGGCCAAGCCTGTGGCGATAGTGGTGCGCCCTGGGGATGCGACCGAGGAATGGCGATGGAAAGCAACCCTGGAGGCCGAGCAACGATGCATAGAGGACGGCCTGACAGTCTACCCCTCTATTCAAAGAGCGGCAAACGCCCTGACCCGCCTTGTTGGCTACTACCAGGACAAGGTTGCAGAGGGATAGCTCCCCTGGGGGTTGACCGGGTTTCCGTCCCGGAAGCGTGCTACGGGGTGGGCTTCTTGCTGAGCATAGGCAGGATTATGAGCCACACGATGGCCATAGCCCCCAGGACACCCATGAAAATCCAGGTGCTGCGCTTCTGAGATTTACGCCGGGTGACCAGCGTATTCTCGCACTCCGGGGAGCATATATCCTTCTCTGTGCCGACCGATTTGCCACACACAACGCAGTGCTTGTGGGACGGGACCGCGGACCATTGGGAGTCGTTGTTTCTTTCTTTTGGCATAGCATGGTTATTATAATGGCTTTGACTTCTGGACGCAAGCGCGCGGGGGTGCCAAAATCCGCCACCTCTCCAATCTACTCAAATCGAAAGTTCTTTCACCAGCTTGGTGCTACACTCACCTTTGGGGCCGAAGTGTCGGCCTCCCTTTGGCAAAGAGCCTGCCCTGAGCTTGCCGAAGGGGAGATTGAGAGGGATTTTGATGGTGGATTAAGGGGTGCGGGTCAAGAGGCAGACGAGATGTGGTAAGTGAGAGGTGGGAGGTGAAAGGAAAGAACGTATGGTTTTGCGGGGGTTGGCCGTCGTGTCGGCGGTCAAATACATTTAGTGAGGTGACGCCAATGACAGACCAGGATTCCTATAGCATTTTGGTGGAAAGGCTGGGTTATCCCGGGTCAATTGGCCTGCGGAAAGTGCTGGGAAAGCTGATGACTTCCGAGGAGGCTGAAATCGCTCGCCTATTGCCGGCATCGCCGGCGGAGATTTCGCAGAAGCTGGGCATGAGCCAGCAGCGAGTAACGGAAACGATCTCGCGGCTTCACAGGAAGGGCGTTGTTGTCTCCACGGGTAAAGGCAGTTTCTTCGCCAGGGACATACATCAGATTCGAAATGCCAGCGCCTCGATTCCCGCCCTCGACAACGAGCTTATGCCCGAACTGGGCGATCTGTGGGAGGAGTTCTCCCAGGCGGAGTGGTATCCAAGGCTGGCTCAGCAGGCGCGGCGCCGGGCGGAACAGGGACTCGCCCCGGCCTCCCGCGTAATCCCGGCCCGCCAGGCCCTGGAAGGGCTTCCCGACATCTTGCCCGGTGAGGACATATGGGTCATGATTGAAAAGGCAGAGGTCATGGCCATAGCCCCCTGCCCGTGCCGACGTCAGTCACGGAGGTGCGACAGGCTCATCATGGCTTGCTTCCAGTTCAACAAAGGGGCCGAGTATACGATTGCCCGCGCTACTGGCCGGGAACTCAGCAAGGCCGAAGCTATCGAGGTCTTCAACGAGATTGAGAACAACGGGTTGGTCCACACCGTCGGCTATGATCCCAATTTCACAACCGTATGCAACTGCTGCAAGGACTGTTGCCAGCTCCTCTACCCCCTGTTCAAGTACGGCCTGTTGAAGGAAGGATTGAGCAAGAGCCGCTTCCAGGCTGCGGTGGATGAGGCGTCGTGCGATGGCTGCCAGGACTGCGCGGAACGTTGCCAGTTCGACGCCATTGAGATGCGGAAGGCTCCCGGCTCAAAGCGACTGAAGGCTTTCGTCGACCCGGAAAAGTGCTGGGGGTGCGGGCTGTGCGTGATTGCTTGCCCGTCAAAGGCCCTCAAATTCAACCTGGTCCGGCCTCAGGAGTTCGTGCCGCCTGTCTTCACCCGGCTGGGCGTGGACAGGGAGCTTCGCCCGGAGGACATACACCGACACTGACGCCCATCGCTGGAGGGAAGCCCCGCGTGCCCTGCTGCCGGGGGCGCCGCCAGGGATGAAGATAGACCTCACCCCCGTAGCCCCCTCTCCGATTCGGAGAGGGGGCAGCGAAGCGGGGGAGAGGTTATTTTCGGGGGAACGGCTCATGCCCGCCTGCGCTGGGCGCCGCGAAGGATGAAAATGGGCTTCTATGTCACGTGGAGGGCGGGGCAATCGCCATCCTGAGCTTGTCGAAGGACCCCGACAGGTCGGGGCCGACGCTTCGATCCCGACAAGTCGGGACGCGGCGCTTGCGCGCCTTATTTTCGGGAGACGGCCCGGCTACTACGCGGTCTGCCCCAGGTTGAACACCTTCTTCCAGTTCTCGTGGAGGATCTTGTCGATAGTGGTCCTGGGTATTTGAGGCAGGTTGTGGGCGTCCAGAATCTCATTTATCCCCGTTATGACGGCCAGGCTGCGCTTGATAGAGGCGCCCTTCCAATCGGAGCCCCATATCAACTTGTCGGTGTCGCCAAAGGTCTGGGACAGGCAGTATAGCAGCGGGTGCAGCATGTTGTAGTACGGGTACTCCACCGCGGGCAAATAGCGGGGAATGAAGCTGCGGTCAAGACCGGAGAGGGTGTCGAGCCAGGATATGTCGGCGAATACATTCTCGTGCTTCTGAATGAGCAAGGCGGCATCTTCGTACTTGTGATAGCCAAGGTGGCAGATGACGATCTTCAGAGCCGGGAAGTCCAGAGCCACGTCATCTATCAGGAGGACGTTGCCGTGGGCTACCCGGCTGGTCCGGATCTGGACCGGCCCGGCGTGGACCACTATGGGGACGCCCAGTTCCTGGGCTTTCTCAAAAACGGGGAAACACCGTTCGTCATTGATAAAGTAGCCGCCGTAGGCCGGGCCAAGCTCTCCCACTCCCACCGCACCCATCTGCTTGACGCATTTCTCCACCTCTTGAGCGGCCCCCTTCTCCGTTGGGTCTACGCAGCAGCACCAGGTTAGCTTGTCCGGGTGCTGTTTGGCGAGGCCGGCCATGTACTCGTTAGGGATGTTTATCCCCATGGTGTTCCAGGCGCACAGGCCCATGAGGATGCTCTTGCTGACAAGGCCCTTCGACTCCTCCAGGTAGCCCTCTATGGGGTTGTCCCACACCTGTTTGTACTTCTCCTCCGTCCAGTTCTTTCTCCGGTTGGGCATGGCCGCCAGCATGGCGGGCTTGTTGGCATGGCCGGGGTAGAGCCAGGAATGCATATGACAGTCTACGATCATCGGTTGCCTCCTCCCTCTGCGCGCGGGCGGGGAAATAAGCGCATTTTAGGCGGCCCTGCGGCGGGTGTCAAGACGACGATGACCAAGATCCAACGCCCATTGAATCTCAGGAAAGGTAAGTTTTTCACCTGCCTGGTGCAACACCGGGCGCCCTATGGACATGTCCCGACAAGTCGGGATCCCACCGTTAGTACGGCAGGCCTCCGTGCCCGTCATCCCTCTTTTTGATGGACCGGAGAACTGGCATCGAGTGATAGGGGCACGATTCATAGCGCCCTTACGCAGAGGGCCCGGGCCTGCACACACGGCGCGCCCGTTACATGTCACGGCGGTAGCCCAGGGCGCGGGCCGCTATGGCAAAGGATAGCACGATCACTGTCTGTATTAGTCCGACAACCAGGCCCTGTTCGGCGTAACCCCCTGCGTTCCAGTACTCGAACATGAGCACCGACATGGGACGTGACGCGTCGCTGTATAGAAAGAGGACCGTGGAAAGCTCGCGGATCCCCAGCAGGAACAAGACGATCCAGGCCGATACGAATGCGGGTGAGACCAGGGGCATTAGGATGCGGCGAAAGGAGTGCAGCCAGGAGCCGCCCAACACCCGCGCTGACTCTTCCAGCTCGGGGGAAACCTGGACCATGGCCCCGTTCATCACGCGGACACCCAGGGGGAATCCCTTGACCATCATCACCAGCATGATCAGCCAGATGGTGCCATACAGGCTGAAGGGCAGGGGTATCCCTCCTACATAGGCCCACAGGAAGCCCAGGGCCAGCACTACGCTGGGCACGCCCCAGGGCAGCCAAGTGAGTATTTCCAGGGTCTGACGTCCCATGAGCTTTGTCTTGGTTATGAGATAGCTGATGAAGGCGTACAGGAACATGCCAACGGTGGCAGACCCCAGTCCAATGTACAGGCTATTCTTTATTGAAGGCCAGAACAAAGGGTCCTTGAGGGTATTCTGCCAGTGGCGCAGGGTGAACGGGTCCTCCAGGGCCACTCCAAAGATCCGCATGAAACTTCCCATTATGAGCGCAAAGAGGGGTAATACCACTCCCACCGCGAAATAGAAGAGCACCAGCGCCAGGGTCAGGTATTTCCACCGTCCCAGGCTGGTGGGCCGCTGGGCGAAACCGCGTCCCGTCACCGTCACGTACTGGCGGCGGCCCAGGACCCGCCACTGGGTCAGGACCAGGGCGAAGATGATGATCAGGAACACGCTGGAAAGGGCCATTCCAAACGGGAAGTCAGTGGGGGACTCAAATATGAGCTGGTAGATCCGCGTGGTGTAGACGAAGATGCCTTTGGAGTAGCCGAGGATAAGCTCGGTCTCAAAGGACTCCATAAGGCGGATGAAGGCGAGCATGGAGGCGGCCAGGATGGCCGGTTTCAAGATGGGCAGAGTTATGAATCGCAGGGTGGCGAAACGACTGGCCCCGAGCACTCGGGAGCTTTCCTCGAGGGAAGCGTCCATGCCGCGGAAGGCCGGCGTTACCAGAATGAAGATAATGGCGGCCTGGTGGATAACTGACACCCATATAATACCGCCATATGAGAAGATGTCGAACAAGGGCTTTTCCAGGCCGAAAACACCGGATGCAAAGGTGTTGATCAGGCCTGTCCGGGGGGAAGCCAGCAGTACCCAGGCCAGGATAACCGGCAAATAGGGAACGAAGAACTGCACCCAGACCGTGACTTCCAGGAAACGCTTGAGGGGGGTATCAGTCCTGGTCACTACCCAGGCCAGAAATATGGCCAGAGCCAGACTGAGCACCGTGCGGGCCAACCCCAGCCAGATGGTGGTGGCCAGGATCTCATATGTGCCCAGGTCGCTATAGGCTTTCTGGTAACCCGCGATGCTGAAAGGTAGTTTGTCCCAGGGCGCGCCTCCCCTGAGGCTGCCGAACATGAGCATGACCAGGGGATAAACAACCAGAAAGGCCACGAACAGCAACAGCGCTATCATGGCCAGCCGCGAGCCTGACTTCACGGGCCTGTCCTCATCAGGGATGGTGTTTCAGCGGTCGCCATCAGACACATGTGCTACAACTCCGACCAAGCGCCACGGAGGATTCAAGCGACGTCTCTTGCTTCCGTTGGCGCTTGGTACAGCCAACCATAACTTCAACCCGGACCTATTTCTTGGCGAACACCCTTTGGGCCATCTCCTGATAGACGTTGGTCGTCGCGAGGACGTTGAAGTCCCTCACCAGTGGCTTGGCGACCTTTATCCGGCCTTTTTCCGGCGTGAAGTCGCCCACGTCGGCCCGCACCGACTTGCTTCCCCGGGCAGAGTGGACTATCTTCTGGCCCTCGGCGCTAAGAAGCCAGTTGGCGAGCAGCCGGGCCGCGTTGGGATGCGGTCGGTCCTTGACCAGCGCTATGTTACCGGTCTGGACAGTGAGACCCTCTTTCATGTCCAGGAATTTAACCGGCGCCCCTTCCTCAATCAGCGGCATCGCCAGGGCCCATCCCGAACTCCAGCCTATCGCGTATTCCCCCCGGGCGACCATGTTATCTGCTTCCTGGCTGCTGCCTCCATATAGCCCGATTTCAAGCTCCATCAGCTTGCGGAAATAGTTTTCGTCAAGTATCTTGAAGTGCTGCAGGGTATGGAAATTGGACATGCCCCCTCCGCCCCGCCTCGGGTCAGCGACCAGGATCTTCCCTTTCCATTTGGGGTCCAGTAGATCCAACCATGATTTCGGCTCGTCTGATGGCTTCACCATGTTAGTGTTAATGATTGGTCCCAGAGTTATCTCCGTAACGGCGACCGCCCTGCCCTGCGGGTCAAACACGGGATTGTAGTAGAACTTGTCTTTGTTTGTGACCAACTCCGGCAGAATCTTGTCGATGGAGTCTGCCAGGTCCGCCTCCAGAAAGTCGGTGGTACTGGTGGCGCCCAGCTGCACGAGGTCGCCCACCGGCCTCTTTATCTGTCTTTCCACCTTGACCCGCTGCTGGCCATCTTGTCCCCGGCCCACCAGCAGGGACACGTTAATGCCATATTTCTCTTTGAAAACGTTGATTATGGCCGGGCGTATTGGCCCTCCCAGGTCGGAGCCGGCGTAGACGACAACCTGGCCCTCAGCCTTGGCGGCCTGTATGACCTTATTCCATTCCTCTTCTTGAGGGGTTAATTTGATCGAAGACGGAGCTGCGAGGGTCGGCTGCGGAGCAGCCGTGGCCGCGGGCGTGCGCGGCGCGGGAGGCGCGGCCGGGGAACAGGCGGTAAGCAGGGCCGCGACCATTGCCGCTACGAGTATCAGACTGGCATAGATTCGATGCCTCATGTGCCGGGCCTCCTTGTTTCGCAGGATTTTCTGAACGGGTTGTAAAATTAGACGCATGATAAACCAGATAAGCGGCGATGTCAAGCGCTCGTTTTGCCCATTTTGCCCAAAATCCGCCGCCCATTCAATCTCACGAAACGGAACGATTCTTCACCTGGCTGGTGCAGCACGTTGGTCCGCGCGCACCTTGCGGCAAATAGGCGGCCAACCCACCTCTCCCTTTGGAAAAGGGAGATTGAGAGGGATTTGATGGCGGATTCAGGCTGCCCAGTGTCGTTTTGCCCAGATCCACCACCAATTGAATCTCACTGAACGGACAGTTCTTTCACCTACGTGGTGCTCGATTACGACCGCCTCTCGCTTTCGAAGAGTACCCAAAAGCCGCTCGTCAACCCCCAATCTTGGGGGACTTTGGAATCTGTCCCGACTTGTCGGGAAGACCCCCGTCAGGAAGTTTCCTGAACCTCTTTTCCCTCACCTCGTCCAGGGACAAGGCGCGTTTTGATGGCGGATTCAGGTG
>JACQTY010000148.1 GCA_016210545.1 Chloroflexota bacterium | reverse complement strand
CTCATCTAACCTCCGAAATGCCCGCCCCGCCCCCATGGGCACGGCGTGCCGCGCCCCTACAGGGTATGGGACGGCTCCTCGTCCAGCTTCAACTGCTTCAACTTCTCGGGCTTGGGAATGCCATTGCGGGTCCAGCCGCGCAGATCATAGTACTCGTCCAGCAAGGCATTCCACTTATCCGGCTCCAGGCACAAGCCCTTCCTGGCCCCTTCCTTGATAGGCTCGAAGAATATCTTGGGCGGGCTGTCGTTGCGGCGGTCCTCGCCGTCACGGACGTTGAACAGCTTCTCCATGTTCCAAATGCGATCGCTGGCCTCCCACAGATCCTCTTTGGTCATGTCCCAGCCGGTGACGGCGTTGATGACCTCCAGAGGCTGCTCGTAGCCGAACAGGTCCGGGGCAAACCACTGCGTCCAGAACTTGCACAGGCCCATGGCATCGGACATGGTGTTGAGATTCTGCTGCCACATAGCAAAGAATGCCTTAGTATCCCAGGCATAGGGGTCGGGATTGGTGGGCCGGCCGATAATCTTCGAAAGCACATCGGCGGGCAGGCCCATGAACTCCAGGTTGCAACGGCCACGCAGATGGTCGTTCCCCCGGTTGGAGGTCTGGTCGCCCAGGCAGGTAGCCCGCAGGATGCGGTCGTTTACCGCCTCCTGGGTCAGGCCGCGCCCGCAGCGGTAGAGGAATTCTCCGGTCTTCGGTCCCAGCCACTTGATGGCCTCGTCAGCGCCATGGGAGATGACCTTGCCGATGCCCTCGTCCTTATTGATCAGCTCGGGCAGTTTGACCATGGCCTCCGCCGAGCCAAAGTTGAAGTCTATGCCGCCCGTCTGCTCTTTGCCGATAAGCCCGCGGTCGTACACATCCATAAGCCATCCGAGATACAGGCCGAAGGTGGAGGCGTCGATGCCGAAGCGGTTGGTCTTTTCGAAGCTGGCCAGGATCACGTCCCAGTGTATGTTGCCGACCAGCGCCCCGAAATGGAGGGGGGCGATCCACTCCGGCCCCTCGCCCTTCAGCCCCTTGTACGGCCCCTCTTTCACTTCATAGCGGTGCTCGCAGTGCATGGCGCACTGCTGGCAGGCCAGCATCTTCTCGCTGTATTTCTCCAGGAAGATGTCCACGTCCAGGTGCCCGTAGCCCTCGGGGTAGAAGTTGGCCCGGTGGTTGCGAACGACGATGCCCTCGCGCTCGTTGTTCACCACCCAGGCAAAGAGATTGCTCCAGCGCTTGGTTATCTCGAATATCTTGGTGCGCCGGGCGTACTCGTACTGCCGCTTGGTGATCTCCAGAAGCTTCTTTGGGTCCTTGACAGGGAGGGACTGGCTGCCCCGGACGGCGACGGCCTTCAGGTTCTTGGAACCCATCAGGGCGCCCTGACCGGTACGGCCCGCCGAACGCTTCAACTGGTGGAGTATGCAGGCAAAGCCGACCTGGTGTTCACCGGCCTCGCCGATGCAGGCCACCTTCACATCGGGGTCCTGAAGCTCGTCCCAGACGCCAAGCTGGGTCTGATAGGTGTCCTTCCCCCATAGCTTCGAGGCGTCGCGCAATTGAATCTTGTCGTTGTCGATAAAGAGGTAGGTGGGCTTGTCTGCCTTGCCGGTGATGACCAGGGCCTGGAGGCCGGCGTACATTAACTCCGCCCCAAAGGCGCCGCCGAAGTTGGAGTCGCCATACTTCCCCGTATCGGGCGACTTGCCGTTGACGTGGCACCGGCCCATGGCGTTGGCGAATTGCCCTGTCATGAATCCCGGAGAAAAGATAAGCGGGTTTTCGGGACTCAGGGGGTGCATGCCTTTTGTCGTGTGGTTATAAAGCAAATAGGAACCGATGCCGCGCCCCCCCAGGAACTTGCGGAGCAGGTCCTCGGGAATGGGCTTGATAGTCACCTTGCGATTAGTCAGGTCCACATAGGCTACCTGTCTCATATGACCTCCCGGATGAATTGGCTTTGCCGCAAAAGGGGGGCGCTACGGTTTGGGGATATTGGGCATGATGCGGCGGAGCACCATAGGTATGTCGGGGGTTACCCAGGTGATGACCCAGCCGAGGCCGCAGGCAGGACAATATGCCTCTTTCTGGTCTTTCTCCAACTCTATGCGGTGGGTGCACCGCATGCAGCGGATACGCTGATAGATTTCCTTGGGGCGAACGTATTTGGCGCCTTCGCTCTCGGCCATAGGAGTACCCTCCTCGCAAAGATTGAGCAAACGGATGGATGCATGATACGACAACGTGGCGAGGGCTGTCAAGTGAAGCTGACGAACCAATCCGCCGCCCGTTGAATCTTGGCAAGGCAGCATCTTTTTCACCAAATTGGTGCAACAACTGTCCTGGAGAGGCCGCTATGACCTCTCCCTTTGGAAAAAGGGAGACTGAGAGGGATTTTCCCACTGCTGTATGTGTAACAGGGAAATCCCCCTTTCGTCCCCCTTTGCGAAAGGGGGAGAAACGGATGAGGCCCGCACTTAAGGCGGCACGCGTGCCACTATTGGCGCCAGAGTTTGATGGCGGATTCAGGAGCCATTGAGACCCCTGTCAAACTGCGGAATACCGCGGCCGCACATCCTGCCGCCGTCCATCGCGTCAGCTTCAAGAGCACTCGATACATTTCACACGAAGCGCCCATCTCCATTCGCAATATCTGGCTGACTACGAAAATAGAAAAAGTTTGCCGTCGTCAGGAGACACAATGCGGCAGGTCGCTGGCAGACCTCCGTTGTTGACACGCATCCGCCTTCAAACTATCATTGGCAACAAGCACGGTCAGTGCCCCAGGAGGCATCACACAATGGAGAGCGCAACCGATCAAGAGGGTCTGCTGGATATGGAAAAGCAGTTGGAGAGGCACAGACGCGCCGTCCGCCGGGTCGACGCCGCGCTCATGGTGCTCGCCGTGATCGTTGCCACTGGCGTACTCTTCTTGCCGGGTATGAGGGAGCGCACCGACTTCTCGGTAGTTATTCCTATTGTCGCCGCTGCTTTGATCGCCGCCGTCGCCGTGTTGCGTTTCCCCTGGCACCGGTATGACCCCAACCGCTTCGTAATCATAGGCGTCGTAGCTGTAGCAATGATCTCTTTCCTCGTCTGGGCTACAGGGGGCAGGGAAAGCCCCTTCTACTTCTTCTACTTCTTCCTCGCGGCGTCGGCGGGCGCCTACCACCGGAAGCTGTGGCCCCTGGCCCTGACCATCGGGCTTTGCATCCTGGGAGCGGGGAGTTTTCTGGTCTACACGCGTCCGGTGGAGACAACCACCCTGGTGTTCTTCAGCATCCTGGTGCTGGTGCTGGTTACTGTGGCCATGATCAATGCTGTGTTCTTCCGCAGCCTGGCAAGCACCGCCGAGCTATTGGAGAAACGGGTACGCGAGCTTACCGCCCTCAACAATATGTTCCAGGAACACCTGCGCCAGGAGCAGACCGCTCTCGCCGAACCCAACGCTCCCAAAGACTACCTGGAACGCATCAGAGCGGACGTAGCCAGGCTCGACGATCTCTTGCGGCGCGCCTCGTCTTAGGCTGTTTCGACGGAATAGAATAAGGGGGCGGCAGGGCTGACTGGCTCTGGCGCGCTGTCAGCCCTGCTGCCCCCTTACACATTCAAGGCGGAACGACTGCCAACTACTTCTTCGGCGTCATGGCCAGGATCGCCTTCTTGGTGTGCTGGATAGAAGTCTGAATATCCACGAGCGGATATACTTCAGTGTCCGCGAACGGGCCGATGGGCCACTCGCTCATTATGGCATCCAGCTCATCAAAGGACTCTACGTTGAGGATGCCTCCCCCCGCCGGCAGGCCGGCAAAGCCCCAAAGTTGCTCCGCCTTCTTGTTGCCGGTGTATTTCTTTGCCCAGGCGCCGAAGGCATCAAACAAGCCCAATGCCATCTCGGGGGGAAACGGACTCTTCGACTTGGCAACTACCAGAAACCTCATGTCTACCACCTCCAAATAGATTGTCTATTCTGGGCCGCCCCGGCACACCGGGGCGGACGCGATTCCTCCCGATAGTCCGTGCCAAAACGGCCGGTCGCATCGGCCAAACGGCGTAGGTCAAATTATGAAGGGATTATGCCATCGCCCTGATGGCCTGTCAATAGGGCTTGGGCGAAGAGAAAGCTGAACAGGGTCGGCATTGTGCTAAAATAGGACTGCGTGAGTCTCTGGCGCGGCGCTTTCCTCTCCCTCCCGACGCTGCTTCCCAAACCCCCGGTTAGCGCGCCCACTGTTCCTCATCTGACAGCAGACCAACGCGATAGGTCTCAAACAACGTATTGCAGGAGGGTAACATGTCCAGGCATGCCTTGTTTCTGGCAGCAGCAGTCGTACTAATCATCGTGGTCGGGGCCGTAGCTTGCAGCCGTCCCCCGCAGGGCGCCCCACCAAGTTCTCCAGCTTTTGGCTACACGCTCCACATCGACGCCATAAAACACATCAACACCGCGCCGGAGCTGGTGGTCCACCACTACTGCAAGAGCATAACCGACCAGGTCAGCCAGTGTCTGCTTTTCGACAAGGACGGGCCGAATGCCCGGCTCATAGGTGTGGAGACAATAATCAGCCCGCAAATGTACGCGGCGCTGCCCGAAGCTGAGAAACCCAACTGGCACTACCACAAGACTGAGATACCTCAGGTGGACGCAAAGCTGCCGGGCCTGAGCGAGAAGGAGGCCGCCGCGGTGGTGGCCAAGCTGGAAGATACCTACGGGAAAGTAGTCATCTTCTGGGAGCCGAAAGACCCGGCGCCCATCGGGTTCTCCATCACCCGTCCGTATCAGACGCCCGGTGTGCGCTGAGCGGCTCTCAGGGCGGTGTAACCCCATTCTGTCCGAACTCCGCTCGGACTCCGATGTTTTACTCGGCGAAAGAGCCCCGACGCTTCCCGACGAGTCGGGGGGAACCTACAGCGTCTTGGTCAGGTCTTTCCTTTAGTGGCCGGGACGCGTCTCTGTTGGCTCTCGCATTTGCAATGGCATCCCCACAGCGGGCAGTAGACCCTTCGCTGCGGCTCAGGGTGGGCTGGGAGCAGACCCAATAGACCCAGCGAAGTCTGGCGCGCCCAACAGCGCGCCCAAATCTCTTGACACGGCCCTGACTCATGGCTAGAATATGAAAGCTTTCGCACTTAAACACGAGTCGATTAGAAGGAGGCTTTGATCAATGGCAGGTAATCTGGTCGTGTTCCGGTGTCCCGCTGAGTCTAGCGGCAAGGGTCAGATATTGGTGGACCCGGCCGTTATGGAAGAACACAAGATAGCCGAAAACGACGTAGTAGAGGTGCGCACCTCTTACGGCCGTAAGGTGTGGGCCAAGGTAGGCAAGCCGCTGCCCGCCGACAAAGGTCAGGCCTCCGTCCGGCTCGACAACTACCAGCGCGAGTCGCTCAAGCTGGCCCCCGGGCAGAAGGTCTCCGTGGAGAAGGTGACGCCCGGCGCAGTCCTGAAGCTGCTCGTATTGCCCACCAGCCACATCCATGACGATAACCAGACCATCACCGCTTTCCTCAAGGAAACATTCTCCAGCCAGGGCATGCCGGTCAACGAGGGCTCGCTGCTTTGTGTGACTCTCCCCGGCGCCAAGGGGCCCACTACCCTCAAGGTAAGCGCCGTGACCCCCGGCCCTGGAGTCGTGACCGCCAACACCAGCGTAGAGATGGTCGTGGAGGCCGATATCCACGGCGAGAGCGCCAAGATCACCTTCGAGGACGTGGGCGGCCTGAACAGGGAAGTCCAGCAGGTGCGGGAACTGGTGGAGCTGCCGCTGCGCGTCCCCGAGGCCTACACCCAGCTTGGCATCCAGCCCCCCAAGGGCGTCATCTTCCACGGCCCTCCCGGAGTGGGCAAGACCCACCTGGCGCTGGCTGTAGCCAACGAGATCGACGCCGACTTCCATTTCATCGACGGCCCGGAGATCATCAGCACCGCCTACGGCCAGACCGAGGCCACGCTGCGCAAGATATTCGATGAGGCGGCCCACCACACCCCGTCCATCATCTTCATCGACGAAATAGACGTTATGGCCCCCAAGCGCGGCGAGAGCGGCTCCTACGCCGACACCCGCATGGTGGCCCAGCTCCTCAGCCTCCTGGACGGCATGAAGAAGTCCGATGGCGTCGTCGTCATCGGCACTACCAACCGGCTGGAGATGGTGGATATGGCCCTGCGCCGGCCGGGACGCTTCGACCGTGAGATCTTCATCGGCCCGCCGGACACCAACGGCCGGATGCAAATCCTGAACATCCACACCCGGGGCATGCCGCTCACCAAGGACGCGGAAGCCTTCCTGCCCGAGGTCGCCGAACGCACCCACGGCTTCGTCGGCGCCGACCTGATGGAGGTCTGCCGCGAGGCCGGCCTCAATGCCCTGCGCCGCCACCTCCAGCAAAGCAACGTCGAGGTGGCTGCCGCCACCTCGGACCACCTGCAGAAGATCATGGTGGACAGGGTGGACTTCGATTACGCCCTGTCCCATTCCCGGCCCTCAGCCATGCGGGAGTCCCTGGTCACCGTGCCGGACACCCGCTGGGACCAGATAGGCGGCCTGGAAGACACCAAGGCGCGGCTGAGGGAACTGGTGGCCATGCCCCTGGTACACCCGGAGACCTTCTCGGCTATGGGCATCCGCCCACCCACCGGCCTTATCCTCAGCGGCCCTCCCGGGACCGGCAAGACGCTGCTGGTGAAGGCCATCGCCTCCGAGTGCCAGGTCAACTTCATCGGCGTGAAGGGTCCGGAGATCTTCAGCAAGTGGCTGGGTGAATCGGAAGAGGAGATCCGCCATATCTTCCAACTCGCCCGCCGGGTGGCCCCCTCCATCGTCTTCTTCGACCAGATCGACGCCATCGCCGGGCGACGCGGCGCCGACGTCAGCACCAAGACATCGGAGAGGGTGGTAAACCAGATACTGACCGAGATGGACGCCATCGAGCCGCTGAGCGGGGTCATCGTCATTGCCGCCACCAACCGGCTGGACCTCATCGACCCGGCCCTGCTGCGGCCCGGCCGCTTCGGCACCCACATCGTGGTGCCGCTGCCCAACGAGCAGGAACGCAAGGAGATTTTGAGGGTCTACCTGAAGAACGTACCCTTCAAAGGCACCAGCCTGGAGAAGGTAGTCGTCTCCATAGCCGCCAGCACCGACGGCTGGTCCGGCGCCGACCTGGAGTCCCTGTGCCACGAGGCCAAGATCTGCGCCCTGCGCGGCGGCGAGTTCTCGAAGGTGACGCCGTTGAGCATGGCCCACTTCAAAGAGGCCGAGGTCAAGCTGTCGCAGGCCCGGGGCGTCCTGGAGCGGTAACGGTAGTCTGCCACGCGGCAGCCTGTTGAATCACAGCAGCCCCCCAGACCGATGGTCTGGGGGGCTGCTGCTTGTCTGTCCGGTTGCAGAAAGGGGTGACGAACCTAACCCTGTCCCCTTCCCGATGCGGGAAGGGGAATCGCCCCCCCGTACCCCTGTAGGGGCGGTTCACGAACCGCCCTGGGGAGTACTTTCTACCTGCCTACGGCGTATTCCGCGCGTCCTACCTGTCCCACTTTTCCTACTCGTCCAACCCGTCTTTACTGTTCCACCCAATGATCTGCCAGCACTTCAGCCTGCTTAAGCACTGTATCCACGGCTTTCTGCTGTTTATCGGGTGGATATCCGTACTTATTCAGCGTCCGTTTCACTATGACCATGAGTCTTGCTCTGGCGCTTTCCTTCATCGTCCAGTCTATTGTTGCGTTTTTGCGGACCTTGTCCGCGATCTCCCGAGCTATGCTCTTTAGTGTTTCATCCCCGAGCACCTTCACGGCGCTGTCGTTGACTTCCAATGCAGTATAGAAAGCAAATTCATCTTTGGTTAGTTTTAGCTTCTCGGCCAGGCCATCCACGGCCCGTATCTTCCGGGCAATTGCCAGTAGTTCTTCAATAATTTCAGCGGTTGACAGCAGGTTATTCTGATATTTCTTGATTGTTGCCTCCAGCATCTCCAGTAGATTCTTACCTTCGGTAATGTTGAATTTCAGCCGTACCTTAATTTCATCATTGAGAATCTTCTTCAAGAGCTCAAGGCCAAGGTTCCTGTGCTTCATCTCCCTGATATCTTGAAGGAATTCCTCGGAGAGTAACGAAATGTCGGGCTTCTTGATACCCGCCGCATCGAAAATATCCACGACCCCGGTTGACGCTACCGCCTGATTCACAATTTGCCGGATGGCCGTTTCATAACTCTTTTTGCCGCCGTCATCGCTTTCGCCTTCAAACTTGAGCAACCGCGCCCGAACGGACTGGAAGAAGGCGATTTCATCCGTCAAAGCAAGGGCGTCCTCATGCGGCACGGACAGCGCAAACAGCTTTGAAAGCGTGGTGGATTCCTTTATGAATCGTTCCTTACCTTGTTCCTGCACAAGAAGGAATTGCTCGGCCTGGAGAATGATGGAAAGCCTTTCGGATGTGCCAACGTTGAAAAAGCGTTTGTAATCAAAGCCGTGAAACATCTGGTGTACAACTTCGATCTTCTCCAGCAACAATTCGAGAGCTTTCTCCTGTGTCTCAGCGGGGTCGCCTTTGCCGCCCGAACTGGAATAGAAGTCCAGGGCCTCTTTGAGGGCGTTGCCAATGCCAATATAGTCAACGACAAGTCCGCCGGGCTTATCCATAAAGACACGGTTCACCCGGGCGATGGCCTGCATGAGGGTATGCCGTTTCATGAGCTTGTCAATGTAGAGCGTATGGAGGCAGGGGACGTCAAAGCCGGTGAGCCACATATCCCGTACAATAACCAGTTTCAAAGGGTCCTGCGGGTCTTTCATGCGGTCGGAAAGCAAATGGCGGTCCTCTTTATTCGTCCTGTGGTAGGCGGGGATCACCAGGCTCTCCGGGTCTTCGGGGTCGAACTCTATCTTATCGGAAGAGGATGAAGTCATGACTACTTTTAAAGCCCCGCTCTTCAGGTCTTCATTGTGCCACTGGGGCCGCAGCGCGATGATTTCGTCGTAGAGCGCAACCGCTATGCGGCGGCTCATAGTAACAATCATTGCTTTGCCTTCGAAGAACTCCGCCCGCTTTTCGTAATGTGAAACGATGTCCCGCGCCAGGTTCTTCAACCGCTCCGGATGACCTACAATGGCTTCCAGTTTCGTCCAACGGGCTTTAGCCATCCGGGTTTCGGAAGCGCCGTCATCGGACATCTCCTTGTCAAGTTCCTCTATCAGCTTCCGGCCATCTTCAGTCAGGTTAACCTTGGCCAGGCGGCTTTCGTAGTATATCCTGACGGTTGCTCCGTCTTCTACAGCCTGGGCGATATCGTATATGTCAATGTAGTCGCCGAACACCGCCGGCGTGTTTATGTCAGTGCTTTCCACCGGCGTGCCGGTAAAACCGATAAAGCTGGCGTTGGGGAGGGCATCCCTCATATACTTGGCGAAACCATAGGCGAGGCGCTTGCCGTCAGGCTTGCCGGCGCCATCCCTGGTGTCAATCAGCTTTGCTTGAAACCCGTATTGGGTGCGGTGGGCTTCGTCTGCGATAACGATAATGTTGCGGCGTTCGGACAACCGGTCATATATGGCGCGGTCATTATCGGGGAAGAACTTCTGGATGGTGGTAAACACAATCCCGCCGGAGGCCACCCTGAGCAGCGACTTCAAATGCTCGCGTGATTCCGCCTGGACAGGAGGCTGCCCGAGCAGGCTTGCCGATGCGGCGAAGGTATCGAAAAGCTGCTGGTCAAGATCGTTGCGGTCGGTAATGACGACAATGGTGGGGTTATCCAGACTATGTATCAGCTTGCCCGCATAAAAAACCATAGAAAGGCTTTTGCCGGAGCCTTGCGTATGCCATACTACGCCGGCTTTGCGGTTCCCTTTTTCGGTTGCGGCAAGGCGGGTGGTCTCCACAGCTTTGTTCACGGCGTAGTACTGGTGGTAGGCCGCAATCTTTTTCACGGTCTCAATTTGCACAAGTCCGGTCTTGGTATCGGTCTTTTTGTCTCTTTCAAAAACAATGAAGTTGCGAATCAGGTCAAGCAGGGTAGCCTTGTTGAGCATGCCCTTGATTAGCGCTTCCAACTGGCTTACCTGGGGGGATGATTCCTTTTTTCCATCAATACCTGTCCTGAGCGAAGTCGCAGGAGTTTTCCATGTCTGGAACCGGCTGAAGGCAGAGGAGATAGTCCCGGCCTTGGCCTCCAACCCGTCGGATATTACGCAAAAAGCATTGTAAAAAAAGAGCGATGGAATAACAGATTTATAGGTCTGTATCTGGTCAAAGGCTTTTCGGAGTGTGGCTTGCTTATCGGCCGGATTCTTAAGCTCTATCACGACAAGCGGCAGGCCATTGACAAAGAGGACCACATCCGGCCGTTTGTTCTGGTTGTGCTCGGCGACAGTAAACTGATTTATAGCAAAGAAGACATTGTTTTCGGGGTCCTGAAAATCTACCAGCCAGACCCGGTCGCCGCGCTCCTGGCCGTCCTTTATCACGGTGACCGGAATGCCCTCGGCAAGCATTTTATGAAAGGCTTCGTTGGCATCAATGAGCTGGGGGAAAACACTGACAGGGCTGCTTTGAGGGCTTCGCGACGCGCCGTTTCCGGTACTGCGGTATTGAGGCGGTTTATGGCCTGTTCCAGGGTATGCTTTAAGATGACATCGCTGTAGCTGTCGCGTTTTTCCGGTGCGCCATACGGCGGCGGACGTTCGCGCAAGAGTGAAATCTGAATGGCTTCAACATCGGGCGCGATGGACGGGCCCGGGATGTAGAAGAAGCCTGCCTTGTTCAGTTCATCCAGAGAGAAGATTTCGATTTCGGATTCGGTGAAGGCAGTCATTTTTGATTCCTGGAGTTCTTGCGTGCATTATACATTCGTTCCGTAAAGCCGCCGTTAGTAAGAAACTGTTCTTCAAGAGTTTTCATTTGCCGCCAGAGCAAATAGCTTGCCTGGTTTATCAGGCAGATAAGGGTGTTAGCCAATACCTCCGCCGTTAGCTCAGAAAAACGGTACAGTTCCAGCATGTCGGCCCCATCGGAACCGTCCGACCTGTCCGACTTGTCAGATTGGTCAGACCGGAACCTACCCCGCACTTCCAGCGCCTCCGGGCTGGACTTGTCCCACCGGCGGAGTTTATTCTGCCGCAGATAGTCTTCAAAATCAAGGAGCAGTTCACCGAGGCTTGCCCTGGCGACGCTGGTTAATTTCAGCTCAGTCTTTTTTGAGGTTGCTGAAGCCAGGCTGCCTTCAGCGATGTTCTGTACTCCGCTGCGGGCGGCCTGGACCATCTGGTCATGGGTGCGGGACTTTTTATCAATAAAACGGTTACAGAAGATGACAGTGCCATCATATACGCCCTGGGCGCACTGAAAGCTGCGCAATTTGCGAAAGCCGCCGTGGGGCGGCAGAAGCTTGTTGTCTGTCATAATTTCACCCTCACCTCGCCGGACATGAGTTTGGGAAGAAGCGTGTCGCGCAGGCGAGAAAGCGTGCGGATTTGGATTTGATTTGAATAAATATTATCAAAGAAATCCTTTACTAAATTATCAAATTGTTGAATGGTATTTTCTGGTGGTGTTGATATTTCTATGCGCGCGAAATCACCAGTATTTAAATTATCGGTTGCTGTTCCCCCACTGGCTCTTGCAAATAAATCCTCAGTCATATTGCGCATTAACAGAAACAAAAAGTATCTCTGGAATCCTTTATCCGGTATAATTGTGTTTATCTGTTGGTTAGTCTGACTATCTATAGTATTCATGCCAACTAATCCCACAGTTGCAATGCAACTAATACAAATTGATTTTGCGGAGATAGTTTTATTTTGCTGAGATTTCATCCCCGTTTCTGTTAATGAGTCTTCTGTTTCAAAAATAAAGATGTTGCCGTGCATATCTGGAATTTTAATAAATGGGATATCACCCAATACGGTTCAGTTAAGTATCTTAATGCAGTCTGCAAGGTTTGGAAACGCGTTAAGAAGGATACCACAGATTGCGTTAAGTGAACAGCATTGGGATATCACCGCCAAAATACTCCTTAACTTTTTTTGATGGTGTTTTACCGCAAATAATCTGTCCGTAGTCCCCCAGCTTCCCCTTCTTCCACCCCGGGTCCGCGTCTTCCACAAACATCTTCCGCCAAAGGGCCTGGGCCATGCCCTCCAGGGTTTTGTTCTGCCGGTGCAGGAGGTCTATTTTATCGTCCAGGCTGGAAAGGACACCGGCAATGGCCCGCTGTTCGGGGAGCGGGGGGAGGAGAAATTGATATTCCAATATTCTTAAAGGTGAAGTATGTGATACTGTTGATCCGCTCGCAGAACCTATTACGTGCCAACGGTATTCCGCTGTTCTCAATAGCCAGTTGATGAACATTAGGTTTACAGAGTTCGAATAACATGTTAGGCGGCCTATACGTTGATTATGCAAAAGCCTTTTACCAGTAATTCTTGGAACGACTGCTGAATATCCCAAGGTATCTGCTTCTTTAGATAGGTCTGTCATTGTAACAATAACATCATTAGTCTGCAGAATGTAGTCTGTTGGTATATCTCCTTTATAGTATTTGAACTTGTCTGACTTAAATCCGCCACCAATATGGAAGTTACCTGGCGTCACTAAGACATTTTCTGTTTGTTCATCAGAAAAGAATTCGCCCTTGAAGGCATAGCCATGTTTAATATCGATAATATCACCCAGCTTACATTCCTTCCACTCGCTCATTCCTTCACCTCCAACTTAGCAAGGTTCTGCCGGATGAGCTCATTCAGCCGGGCTTCCTCCTGCATCTGCTCGGCAAGCTCCGCCTTGAGCTTGCCAAACCGTTCCGCAAAATCGAAATCATCCTCGTCTTCGGGCAGGCCGATGTAGCGGCCCGGCGTAAGCACGTAATCCTTTGCCCTGATTTCCTCCAGCGAAACAGACTTACAAAAGCCGGGGACATCCTGGTAGCGCGCCCCCTTGTCCAACTTGTCCGCCTCGTCCAACCCGTCAGACCCGTTCACCTTGTTCGCCTTCTCCAACCCGTCCGCATTGTCCAACTTGTCCCACCCGTCAGACCCCTCCGCCCCATCCAACCCCGCCCGCCATCAGTGGTATGTCTCCGCTATCCGGGCAATGTCCCCATCGGTGAAGTCCTTTGTCCGGCGGTTAACCAGGTAACCCAGATTGCGGGCATCTATGAACAGAACCTTATCCAGACGGCCTTCCTTGCGGCGCGACAGGAACCACAGGCAGGCGGGTATCTGCGTATTCAGAAAAAGCTTGGCCGGAAGATTCACAATGCAGTCCAGCAACCCGGCTTCGATAATAGCTTTCCGTGTTTCGCCTTCGCCGTTGGTTTTGGAGGTGAGGGAGCCTTTGGCAAGCACAAACCCGGCCATGCCTTTGGGCGACAGGTGGTAGATAAAGTGTTGAATCCAGGCGTAGTTGGCATTGCCGGCGGGAGGAATGCCATACTTCCACCGGGCGTCGTCCCTAAGCAGGTCACCCGACCAGTCGGAGTCATTGAACGGCGGGTTAGCCAGGACGAAGTCGGCCTTCAGGTCTTTGTGGGCGTCATTCAGGAACGAGCCTTCATTATTCCACTTGATATTGGAGCTGTCTATGCCACGGATGGCAAGGTTCATTTTGGCCAGGCGCCAGGTAGTCTGGTTGGACTCCTGCCCGTAAATAGAAATCAGGTCGGCGGGATTGAGTGGGATTCGCGAATCGCCCCTACGGTAATGGTCCTGGTGAGCGGCAATAAACTTGTCGCTCTGCACAAACATCCCGCCCGACCCGCAGCAGGGGTCGAAAACGCGGCCTTCATACGGCTCCAGCATCTCAACCAGCAGCTTTACGACGCTTCTGGGTGTGTAGAACTGGCCGCCCTTTTTGCCTTCGGCAAGAGCGAATTGCCCGAGAAAATATTCGTACACCTGGCCCAGCACATCCTTGCTTTGCGCCTGTTCGGTGCCCAGCGCAATCGTGCCGATGAGGTCTATGAGGCCGCCCAGACTGGCCCGGTCAAGGTTCTGACGGGCATAAGCTTTGGGAAGCACGCCTTTGAGAGATAGGTTCTGGCGCTCGACGGCTTCCATGGCTTCATCCACATATCCGCCAATGTCAACCTTTTTGCCATTATCGAGAAGGATTTCGGTCTTCTTGGCGTTATCGGAAATGGGTTTCCACCTGGCGACGGGCGGGACAAAGAAGACCTTTTCAGCGGTGTATTCGTGCGGGTCTTCAGGGTCGGCGCCTTCGAATTCGCCCTTGCCATTTACCAGTTTGGAATGCAGAACTTCAAAGGCATCGGATATGTATTTCAAAAAGATCAAGCCCAGGACAACATGTTTATATTCCGCCGCATCCATGTTCTTGCGCAGTTTGTCCGCGGCTTGCCAGAGCGTAGCTTCTATGGATTCCTGTTTATTAGTTTTTGTATTCGCTTTGTTGCCTCTTGGCATTTTGTCTCTCTTAAACTAGGGCCGTCTATCTGGCCTGAGTATAACCCCTTGTGGAAGTGTAGTCAAAGGGGGCGGAAGCTAACCCCCTTCGACAGGGATCCGCCCCTAGATTTTTCGTTTGACGGAGAGGGAGAAGTGAATCCTCGTACGCCCTCGTTCGGCTGAGCTCACGACGAAGCCTTTGCGTAAAGGGGGTGGGTTGACGTAACCCTCCGCGTTCTCCGCGTGAGTTTGCCCCCTCTCTCCAACTCTCTCCCTCGGCGGGGCGAGAGGGCACACACCCCTTCCAGTATCGGGAAGGGGCAGGGGTTAGGTCCCCGCGCGTTCTCATTGACATCCCCCCATAGCCTGCGATACACTTTACCCAGGAAACCAACCGCAATTAGGCTTTTCGTAGCGAATCCCGACTGGTCGGGACTCCCGCTCCCCTCCTTTCCCTATCCAACACAATGGGTAAGAGTTGGGCCGCGCCCCCGGCAGGTGCGGGCCGCCATCCTGAACCTGTCGAACGATGGGCGGCCAGCCGGTCGCCAGGGCAGACACGGTGGTCTGCCCCTACTGCTGAGGGAGGAATTATGATAGAAAAGGATATCCGGGACCGGCTCGCCCCTATCCTGTCGAGCAATAAGGACAAGGCGGAGTACATAGAAATCCGCCTGGAGGAATCGGAGTCCACCCGCATCATGTACCGCGGCCGGGAGGTGGAGGACGTCGCCCGTTCCTCTGCCGTCGGCGGCAACGTCCGCGCCCTGGTCAAGGGCGGCTGGGGCTTCGTCAGCTTCAACGACTTCGGACGCATCAATGAGTGGATGTCGCTGGCTATCAGTCAGGCCACGCACGTCGGCAAGGAGAAGAGCCTGTTCACCTCGCTGCCCCCGGTGACCGACCGGGTGCTGGCGGACCGGGCCAAGAAGGACCCGGACACGGTGCCGCTGGCCGAGAAGAAGGCGCTGCTGGACCAGTACAACGAGGCCATCTGGAGTATCCCCGGCATTCAGACCTCCATCATCGCCTACGGCGACGGCCGCAAACAGGTCTTCTTCGCCAACTCGGAAGGCAGCTTCATCGAGCAGAACCGAAAGGATGTTAACCTGCGTGTTGCTGCGGTAGCCCGCAAGGACAGCGAGGTGCAGCAGGCGGGGCTGAGCCTGGGCAGCAAGGGCGACTTCAGCAAGATAGAGGGCCTCCACGACGAAATAAGAAAAATGGCCAAACTGGCCGTCGACCTGCTTTCGGCGCCGAAGATCAAGGGCGGCGAGTACACCGTCGTGCTCGACCCGGTGCTGGCCGGTGTCTTCGTTCACGAGGCTTTCGGACACCTCTCGGAATCGGACTTCTTATACGAGAACCCGCAGCTCAAAGAGGTAATGACCCTGGGGCGTCGCTTCGGCGGGAAGCACCTGAACATCGTGGACGGGGCCGCCATCCCCGGGCTGCGCGGCAGCTACAAGTACGATGATGAGGGCACACCGGCCCGCCGGACCTATCTCATCAAGGAGGGCGTCCTGGTGGGTAGGCTGCACTCCAGGGAGACGGCGGCCAAGATGGGCGAGCCGCCCTCCGGCAATGCCCGGGCCATCGACTACCGCTTCCCGCCCATCGTCCGCATGACCAACACCATCATCGAGCCCGGCAAGGCGTCCCTGGAAGACATCCTGAGCGATATCCAGGAAGGGGTTTATGTCAAGAACTGGTACGGCGGCACCACCAGCATGGAGATGTTCACCTTCTCCGCCGGCGAGGCGTACATGGTCCGGAAGGGCAAGATCGCCGAACCCATCCGGCCAGTCACGCTCACCGGCAACGTATTCAGCACCCTCCAGAACCTGGACGGCATCGCCAACGATATAGATATGAATCAGGGCGGCGGATGTGGGAAGGGCGGCCAGTTCCCCCTGCCGGTATCCAACGGCAGCCCACACATACGCATCCGATCCTGCCTGGTGGGAGGTAGATAGCCATGATCGATGAGATCCTTTCCAGGGCATCTAAAGTCGCCGAGGCGGCAGAGGTCTTCCAGGTCAACACCACCGAGACGCCCGTTACCTTTGAGACCAACCGCCTCAAGCAGATCATGTCCCGGCAGAGCCGGAGCATCGCCCTGCGCCTGGTGCGGCAGGGGAAGCTGGGGTTTGCCACAGCATCGGGCAAAGTCAAAGCGGCAGACCTGGTAGGACGCGCCGCAGAGGTGGCAGAGTTCGGCGCCAGCGCCCACTTCGACTTCCCCGGGTCCTACAGCACTTCTGGGGCGAACGTGTACAGCCCGAACACTGAGCAGACGCCGCAGGATACTATGGTGGCCATCGGCCAGGGGCTTATCGACGCCGTGGTCCGCCACACCCCCGAGCTGAAGTGCGACGCCCGGGTGGTAAAGGGCGTCGTCGAGATAAACATCGCCAACTCCCGGGGAAGCCAGGCCGCTTACAAAAAGAGTATCTTCCACGTGGAAATAGAAGGCACCCTCATCCGTGGTACGGACATGCTATTCGTGGGCGATGAAGATATCGCCGTCCAGCCCGCGGCCGACTATAAGCGTCTGGCGCAGACCGCAATAGACGACCTGGAGAACGCAAAGACCAACACCACCATGCCCACCGGCTTCCTGCCGGCCATATTTACGCCGCACGGCGCCGCCAGCGCCTTCATCGCCGCCCTATCCAGTGCGTTCAGCGGCCGCGTGGTGCTGCAAGGGGCCTCACCCCTCGGCCATCGCAAAGGGGAGAAGGTCTTCGATGAGTCCGTCTCCCTGTGGGACGACTCCACGATCCCCCTGCAACCCTCCAGCCGACCCTGGGACGACGAGGGGACGCCCGCGCAGAAAACGCCCCTGATCGCGAACGGCATCGTGGGTAGCTTCCTGTACGACCTTCAGACGGCGGGCATAGCCAAAGCCAGGAGCACGGGCAATGGCAGCCGGGCTATGGGCGGCATGCCGGCCCCGATGGCCACGGCGCTGGTCATGTCCACCGGAAAGGCCAGCCTGGAGGACATGCTGCGCGGGATGGACGAGGGACTGCTCATCGAGCAACTGATGGGGGCTGAGCAGGGCAACGTCCTGGGCGGCGACTTCAGCGGCAACGTCCTGTTGGGTTTTCGCGTGGAACGTGGCAAAATAGTTGGAAGGGTGAAGGATACCATGGTGGCGGGGAACGTCTACGACCTGTTACGGTCGGGGGTGGTGCTGGGAAAGGATGCCCGCTGGGTCTACGGTCACCTTTCCATTCCACATATTTTCGTGCCCCGGCTCTCCGTTTCGGGAAAGGGCTAGATAGTGGCAACTCTGGAAAACCTGATGGCGCAGCTCGCCGATTCTACCAAAAACCCGGCAGCGTCGCAGCTCGCCCGGCTCTCCGATCTCTCCTTGCCCGACGCCAGGAGACTCGAGGAGCTATGGCCGGGGCTAGGAGTGGTGCGCCGCCGGCAGGTCGTCCGCCAGTTGGTAGCGGAGGCCGAGGCCAAGGTCGAGGTTAATTTCGACAGGGTGTTCAAGATCTGCCTCAAGGACAGCGACGAGGCTGTCAGGGCAAAGGCCATCGAAGGGTTGTGGGAGTGCCACGAGTTGTCGCTTGTCGAGACGCTTATAGCCCTGCTGGAGACGGACCCGGCGCACTCCGTGCGCGCTGCGGCAGCCAAAGCCCTCGGCACTTTCGCATTGCTGGCTGAATTGGGCAAGCTGCGCCCCCGCTACCAGGCGCTGCTAAGGGATCCCCTTCTCCGCTTGATGGAAGACAACAGCCAGCCGCTGGACGTTCGCCGTCAGGCGCTGGAGTCCGTTTCCTACTTCAGCCAGGAACGAGTTGTTGACGCCATCGAACGGGCATACCAGGACAGTGACCCTGACTTGAAGATCAGCGCCCTGCGGGCGATGGGAAGGAACCTGGACCCGCGATGGCTGGAGACGCTGCTTTCGGAGCTATCCAGCCCGCAAGTCGAACTGCGTCTGGAGGCGGCAAGGGCGTGCGGAGATCTGGGCGACGAAAAGGCCGTCTTGAACCTGGCAGAGATGACGGAGGATGAGGACTCCGAAGTCCGACTGGCCGCAGTCCACGCCCTGGGACAGATCGGGGGCAGACAGGCCGTCCGGGCGCTGACAAACCTGCTGCAACACCCTGTGACCGCCATGCGGAAGGCTGCCAAAGAGGCGTTAGAGGAAGCGCAGTTCTCGGGCGACGCCATATCGCTCCCGCTGTAGCGTAGCCTGGCGCTGTCATTCTGGAGGAGCGAAGCGATGAAGAATCTCAGGGTGGGGATTGTAGTTTCTTCAGTACCCCAGGCTGAAGCCTGGGGCATAGGGTGCGCTTTTCAAAATGCGGCTATTTTCGAGGCAAATGGTGCCAGAACTACCTGTTGAACACCCTGTCTCGGCCGGCGGAGTAGTCTATCGTTACACCGATAACACGCTGGAGGTTGTGCTTTGTGGACGTACCGGTTCGGGCACGTGGAATCTTCCCAAGGGCACGCCCGAGCCCGGCGAAAGCCTCAGGGAAACAGCCATCAGGGAGGTCCAGGAGGAGACCGGCCTCAAGGTTATCGTCAAGAAGCGGATCGGCCATATCCGGTACTGGTTTAGCGGGGACGGCGTGAACTATCACAAGACAGTGCACTTTTACCTGATGGAACCTATAGGCGGCGCGCTGGAGGACCACGACCCGGAATTCGACGTGGCGCAGTGGTTCCCGCTAGATGAGGCTTACATCAGAGTGACGTTCCAGAACGAAATGCGTATCTTGCGCCGGGCAAGCGTGCTTGCTGGGGCTGAACGGGGCAGTAAGACATAGAGGGGAAGCGCCCATAAGGGAATCCTCCTTCGCCCCCTTTAGTAAAGGGGGTAGGGAGACCAAAATCCACCACCCGTTGAATCTTGGCAAAGCAGCATCTTTTTCACCAAATTGGTGCAGCAACTGTCTTGG
>JACQTY010000155.1 GCA_016210545.1 Chloroflexota bacterium | reverse complement strand
GGACGGCATCGTGAAGCACTCCAAGGGCCGGCAGGACCTGGCCGGGGCGGAGTTCGGGGTGCCGGCGACGCCCGAGGGCCAGGCCACGAAGCTGGCCGACGCCACCGCCTACGTCTGCCACGATGTGGAGGACGCGGTCCGGGCTGGCCTCCTCAGAGAGGCCGATCTCCCCACTGCCGTGCGGCAAGACCTGGGAGCCTCCACCCACCAGCGCCTCGATACCATCGTCCACGACATAATTGACACTTCCTGGGCTGTCAGTGGGGCGCCCCGCGAGGGACCGAGCCCTTCGGCTGAAGGACGGGCGGGCGGGCGCGAGGGCTGCCCGCCAGCCAGCCCCCCGCCCCAGGTCAAGATGAGCCCCGTGGTGTACGCTGGGGTGAGCCTGCTGCGGGAGTTCCTGTTCCAGCACGTCTATGACATCCGCGCCCGCGGGCCCGAGGCCGAGGAAGCGCGGGAGACCATGCGTTTTCTCTTTCGCTACTTCATGGACCACCCCCACCGCCTGCCGGAGGAGTACCGCCCGGCCGAGGGTGAGCCGCCGGAGCGGCGGGCCGTGGACTATATCGCCGGCATGACCGACAACTTCGCCCTGCGGCTGGCGCGGGAGCTGCGGGGATAAGGCCTTTTTTGAACATTAGGGTTACAGAAGTGGGGAACGAGTGATCACAGACACGGCTAGCCAACCGGCGCTTTTACCTTGGGCGGCGGCTCAAGGCCGGGACACGGAGCGTAGGCGACTTGAGGCCAAGTACCAGGTTCTGTTGAGAGAAGACTCAAAGCTCGCAGGCCTGGTCTCTTACACGGGTAACAAGAAGGTACCGCTCCTCAGGCTATACCGATACAAAGAAGCATTCTCTCTCGAATTCGTCAACCGGGTGTTGGATCGGTTTAACGTAGGGAGTGACGATTTCGTATTCGACCCATTTGCTGGTATGGGGACAACAGTGTTTGCTGCGATGCTCCGAGGTGTGGCGTCTGCCGGCGTCGAGAAGCTGCCTGTAGCTACGTTCGTCGCCCGCACTCTTCCCACCTTCTTCGAGGTTGAGCCCGGGACGCTTGTTTCCACATTGAAACGCCTGGCGGCGAGAGTTGACTCCGCTCCTTTGGCCCCCATTGCTGATGATGTGCCGCTTGTCAGGCTGGCGTTCGACCCGCAAGCCGCGATTCGCCTCCGCCAATGGAAAGGGGCTATTGATACCCTTGACGCGCCTCTGCACGACGTGTTTCTTCTCCTTTTCTTGTCCATCTTGGAGCCCACAAGCCTTGCATCCAATGATGGGCAATTCATGCGCCTGAAGCCCGACAAGAAGCCGCTCCATCCGGATATTGCCATTCGCCAGAAGGTGGAGCAAGCGGAGAATGACCTACTAACAGCCCCCAGAATTTGGCCCAAGGTGAGGCTCTACGAGCAGCACCGGCCGCACATCGTCAGCGCCGACAGTCGAGACCTTACGAGCGTGACGCTAGATACCCAGCCCACCGTGCTCATTACCTCGCCGCCATATGTGAACCGCTACGACTACACCCGGAGTTATTGTCTGGAACTCTGCTTCCACTTTGTCAAGGATTTCCAGGAGCTAAGAAACATCCGTCGGAGCATCTTGCGCTCACACATTGAGTCAAAGACGATGCTCGACGACAGCCCCCCGCATCCGGCGGTGGCGGAAGTGGTCCGGAATCTTGCCGGCTACAAGCTTAACAACCCGCGCATACCTTACATGATCACTGCTTACTTCGTCGATATGGCCAAAGTCATCCGCGAATGGCACCGTGTTCTAGCGCCGGGAGCACGCGTGGCGATGGTTGTTGACAACGTTCGCTTTGAAGGGGAAATGCTCCCAGTGGATCTGATCCTTTCTGAGATGGCTGATGCCTATGGGTTCAGTGTGGAGGAAGTCCTGGTTGCACGTTACAAGGGCAACAGTTCGCAGCAGATGGGTAAGTACGGTCGAGTACCCGTGCGGGAGAGCGTTGTGTTTTGGAGGAAAAGGTGACCGCTAGAGACTTGCAAAAGGAAGCAGAACGGGCGCGATACAGTCTGCGGGCCTCCTTTTTCTACCGGGCGCACAGAGCATGGCCGAATCTGGCGCAACAAGTGGAAATGGCGGCGCGACGAGCGTTGTCTTGGAATGACAAGAGTGATTGGGGAATTTCAGATACGGCGTGGGAGCGGATAAGCGCACAAGGCATTCAGCCCGGTTTCGTCTTCTCTCACCCACAGCTTATCCAAGACGACCCCTCCTTGATAGCCTATTACAGGCACCTGGCGCTTCTACCCCAGAAGGGCATCCAACGCTTCGGTGTTTCTACGCAAGCGCTTGAAGAAGGCAAAGGGCGACCACTAGACACTCAGCGTGCAACTGCTATCGCGAGAATAGTCAATAGCTTCATCTGTCTCCTGATTGACTCTGACCATAATTGGACTATGGAGGGGGCGCGCACTGCTGCGATCCTTAACTTAGGGACACAGATGAACGGCTCCTGGCGGAATGAAGTGGGTGCGGAGGGGGGACGCAGGGTCAAAGAACTCCTTGTCACCAGCTTCAGCCAGCAGGGTCTTATTCGTGAACTCCGATTGGCCGATGGGACAGTTGTTGCGGCGGCCGCCCAACTCCCGCCCTTAGCAACCATTGCCAGCTTCACCACTACCAATGAATACACTGTTGCATTCGGCAGTGAGCCGGACGTGGCTATTCGAGCCCCCCAGGATACCCTTGCCAGTACGATCGAAGTCAAATATGGTCTCGACCCTGCAGGGGCACTGGAGCGCTATGGGGCTGCCAAGAAATCGTTCGAGCAGGCAACAAGAGAAAACCGGCGGGTGGTGAACATTTACTTGGCCAGTTGTCTTACGCCGGAAGTTCGGCGCCGGATTGATGATGACCGTCTCGTAAACGAGGACTTCAACCTTACCCAAGTTCTTGGAGACTCGGCCAAACGAGCCGAATTCCTTGCTCACGTGAGACATACGGTGAACCTGTAGGTACTATACGAATATGTCTGTCGTAGACGAGATCAAGGGCAAGCTGGACATCGTGGAGGTGGTGGGCTCCTACGTCCCCCTCAAGAAGGCGGGGCGGACCTTCAAGGCGCCCTGCCCCTTCCACTCGGAGCGGACGCCCTCCTTCGTGGTGGACCCCGCCCGGCAGAGCTGGCACTGCTTCGGCGCCTGCTCGGAGGGGGGCGACGTCTTCTCCTT
>JACQTY010000147.1 GCA_016210545.1 Chloroflexota bacterium | reverse complement strand
GTAGGTTTTCAATTTCGATATGTCTGACCCCGAAGATGGGTAGCATTCAGTTATTGCAATAGTGTATCCCCCCTTCAAAACCCTTGTGTCCAGCGCAAGATGTGGGACATGTTCAGTTTTAGTAAAAGGGGACAAAGGCGGGTTCGGGCGGCGCCCACTACGGGCTTGGAACTGGCGAGAGTCCATGCCAGCAAGAGCCGTGCTACGGCCGGTTGCCCCTCTCTCCGTTCGCCTGCCCCTGGCGGACTCAGGACATACCTACCCCCCCCACGGAGCGGCGAGAGGAGTTTCCCCGTTCCCTTGTCGGGAAGGGGTTGGGCTCAGGTATTTACGCTTTCAAGCCAGTTCCCCGCCGTCCACGGCGATGGTCTGGCCGGTCACATACCCGGCCACGTCCGAGGCCAGGAATACTACCACTTTGGCCATGTCCGACGGCTGGGCCGGCCGACCCAGGGGTATCCTGTCCAGCCAGGACTTCTCCCAGTCGGCGTTAGCGAAGACAGCGCGGCTCATGTGCGTCTGCACCAGCCCCGGCGCTATGGCATTGACCCGAATGTTGTAAGGCGCCAGTTCCACGGCCATGGCCCGGGTGAGCATGACCACCCCTGCCTTGGAAACGCTGTAGACCACTGATGTACCCACATGCTTCAGGCCGGCGATAGAGGCTGTGCTTACTATGGCCCCCTTTTTCTTGTCGGCCATCACCCGGCCGGCGGCCTGGCTGCACAGGAAGTAGCCCTTGAGGTTAGTATTCATGACCTTGTCCCACATCTGCTCGGGCATCTCCAGAAAGGGGGCCACCCGCAGGATGCCAGCATTGTTCATGAGGATATCTACTGTCCCCAACTCTTTGACAGTGGCTGCCACCAACTTCTCCACCTGGTCCTTCTGGGTTATGTCCGTGGTCACGCCGATGGCGCGCCGGCCCAACTGCCGTACCTCGCTCACAGTCTTCTCCACATCAGGTGTGACGTCGGCCACAGCGATATCGGCGCCTTGGGACGCCAGCGCCAGGGCGATGGCGCGGCCGATCCCGCGGCCGCTGCCGGTTACAATGGCTACCTTGCCCTCCAGCGACAAAGACAAATCGGGGAATTCCATCGGCTTTGGCTCCTTTCACGAGTAGTCGGTGGACTATTGAGATGGCCATTAGTAATTGGTGAGTGTCGCTTTCGACCTCACCCCCAACCCCCTCTCCGTTGACGGAGAGGGGGCAGTCCCGAAGAATCGGGACGGGGGAGAGGTCAAGTAGTGTCAGTTGGAAGACTTCAGGCGCTCCAGGGCGCTCCTGGCGGTCCGCGCCAGGCTACTGTCCTCGGACAGGGACAGGAACTTCTCGTAGCTGGCGATAGCCTCCGCCCTGCGCCCCATCTCCTGGTTCACGTAGCCCAGACGGTAGTAGGGCAGGGAATAGCCGGCATCGGTCTCGACAGCCTTGTTCAGGTCGACTAAGGCCGCATCGTACTGTCTCAGGGAGACGTAGGCCAGGCCGCGGTTGTCATACAGCGGGGCAGTTGGCGCAAGCTCTATGGCGCGGGACAGGTCCTTGATGGCCCTATTGTAGTCCCTCACGTAGAGGTAGGCGATACCCCGGTTCTCATAGCCTGAGGCCAAACCCCCGTCAAGTTTGACCGCAATGGCGGCGTCGGCAATGGCCCGGCTATACTCCCCCTTCTGGACATAGACCTTGGCCCTACCCACATAGTGCTTGGCCGTTCCCGCGCCGAGTCGAATGGCTTCAGAGTAGTCTGCCAGCGCCTTCTCGTAATTGCCGAGGCCGAGATATGCCGCCCCACGGCTGCCGTAACCCGCAGCGAACTCGGGGGACAATTGGAGCCCCTTTGAGTAAAGAGTGACCGCGCTGGAGAACTCCTTCTTCGACAGATAGACATTGCCCAGGTTGATGTAGACCTCGGGGTCGTAGGGGGCCAGCTCGGCGGCCGTCAGCAGGTGACTCGTGGCTTCTTCCAGCATGCCCGCCGACTGGGCGACGACCGCAATGGCTTTGTACACCCCGGCCCTTTCGGGCGACATGTCCATCTCTTTCTTGTACACGTCGATGGCGTTCTGCAGTTCGCCTCGAGAGAAATACTCTGCCCCCAGGTATTCATAGGCCTCGGCCAGTTGATCTTTCACGTACAGGTTGGCAGGGACCAGCCGAAAAGCTGATTCCCATTCGCGCACGGCGGCCCCCCAATCAGAATTCTCCTGGAAAGCACCCGCTTGCATTACGTGTTTCCGGAAATCAGCCATGACCTTGATACTGTCTCTGGCCTCAGGCGCCAGCCCGCCGGTAAGCAGGCCAACCGGATCGCTCAGAAACGGCACCATGGCCGCCATATTGGCCCCGAACGTGAACCTGTACAGATAGCGGGGTGTGGTGAACTCCAGCCGGGGATGATTGTCGTTATTGATCTTAGCCCCCGAGGAAAAGGCGCGAGTCGACGATTCATCGGTCAGAAAGAAGCTCAGCAAGACGTGCGGGTCATCCGCACCGATGCGGGCCAGGTCCTTCTTGACGGTATCTTCCTTCACCTTATCTTGAAGGCGATTCCAGTCCACCTTGATCGGCCGCAACGAGCCGACAAGCTGAATGTCCGGATATGTGTAGTCCTGCCATATCGTGGTGTAGGGGAAGACGGATACGAAGGTGTTCACCATAGACTTGAGGTCTTCAGTATTGATGCTGTAGAGGTGGATCCACTGGCTGACCACGCCGCCCTCATTCAGCCTCTTCTTGTATAGCTCCAGCATCTCCCGGCTGAACAGGTTCGAAGCGCCGCTGACCCAGGGGTTGGACGGCTCCGCGGCGATTACGTCGTACGTCTCCGGGGAGGTGAGGACACGGTTCCGGGCATCGCCGAAAATGAGCCTCAGGCGCTGGTCTCCGAGGGCCTTGTTGTTGGCCTCGGCGAAGTACTCCGCGGCCTCGGCGACCACAGGCTCGATTTCAATGGCGTCGACCCTTTCAAGCTCCGAGTGCTGGAGTATGGCCCCCAGGGTGATGCCGCTGCCCAGACCCACCATCAGTACGCTCCTGGGTTTCTCGTGGAGCAAGACGGGTACGTGGCCCACCAGCAGTTGCGTGCTGATATCGTAGTGGCTGGATGCCTCGGGCTTTCCATTGATGGCCAGCACCCGGGCATTGGACGCCTCTATAACTGATACCGTACCGAGCTGTCCCTCCCCGTAAAACAGTAGCTTGACATTGCCCGCGAAGTTCCGCAAATTCGTCACCGGCGAGGGTCCCGAGAACATCCGGGGGTGATAGTAGACCCCGGTGGTCATCAGGGCCCGGTCCCAGGAAGGAGTGAACGCCACCGCAATTACCAGCAGCGTCGCCACAGAGGAGAGAACCAGGGAGCGGTACGCCAGACGGACATTGGGCCGCAAGGCCAGGAACGCCGCTCCCAGCACAAGATATATGTACGCCACGATCTTGAGGCTCGTTTCGATGCCTATGAATGGGATCAAAACAAAGCCGGCCACCAGGGGACCTGCAATTGCGCCCAGGGTATTCACCGCATAGACCTGGCCAACGGCTCTACCCAGACGCTGCATCTCGCGGGCGTGGAGCTTGCTCACAATGGGGAAGGCCGCCCCCATGAGTATGGTGGGCACCAGCATGGCGCCGAAGAGCAATGAGAACTGCACCAGTTCGAGCTTCCAGAATGTCTGGCTATAATTCAAGAAAACAGGCAGCATGACAAGGGGAGACTGGCCCAGGAACACGGTCAGAGCGACCACCGCCGCCCCGATGCCGATCTCCATAGCGGCGAACCACAGCCACAGATTCCTCTTCTCGTTGTCAATGAACCTGGCTATCAATGTGCTGCCCACGGCGATGCCCACCAGGAAGGCAGCCAGCATCAGGCTGAAGGCATACACCGAACTGCCCAGGACCAGCACCAGGGCGCGGGTCAGGAGGACCTCCAGCGCCAGAGAGGCAAAGCCAGCGAGCCCGTAGGCCGGCAGCAACAACGCACCGAGCCATCGCGGCGGGGGCTCGCTGGCCTGTCCGGCTTCCGCTGCCGCGGGCTGCGGCGCACTTGACGGGGCGGGAGTCGAAGTCGACGACGCCCAGGCCCTCTGGAACAGCAGGGCCAGCAGGCCGATGACCAGGTTGATGGCGCCAGCCACGTAGGTCGTGGCAAACAGTCCAAAAGCGGCTATCATCACGAACCCGGCTGCGACGGAGCCGGCCGCCGCCCCCAGGGTATTGATGAAGTAGAGGCGGCCCACCTCGCTACCCAGTTCCCTGTGCCGGCTCACTACGAACCTGGTCATTACGGGCAGCGTGCCGCCCATAAGCGTAGTAGGAAAGAGCAGGACCAGGGCGCTGAACAGGAGGTTCATGGGGCTAAATCCCGACACCCCGGTGGCCGAGAAATGGCCCCAGTATAGCTGAAGCTGGAACAACCCCTGGAAGATCCAGGGTGTGAGCAGGGCATAAACGCCGATCCCCGCCTCGAGGAAGGCGTAGAGCCGGAGAGGGTTTCGCGACCGGTCAACGAGTCTGCCGAAGAGAAGGCTGCCCAGGGCCAGACCGCCCATGAAGACGGAAAGTATGACGCTGACGGCAGGCAGGGTGCTGCCGAACGCCAGCTCGAGCTGCCTTGCCCACAGCACCTGGTAGATGAGGGCTGCCAGGCCGGAGAAGAAGAACCAGCCCATTACCAGGGGGCGGTACACTCTCCTCTGAGTCGGGGCTGAAGGTTGTGGGGGCGCGGTGTAATCGCTCAATGTTTAGCAGAATACCGTGTCCGAAGGTGGTTTGTCAAGCAAGATAGGGAGCCAAAATCCGCCGCCCATTCAATCTCGCCAAACGAACAGTCATTTCACCTACGTGGTGCTCGATTACGACCGTCTTCCGCTCCCGAAGAGCACCTAAAAGCCGCTCATCAACCCCCTAAATCC
>JACQTY010000151.1 GCA_016210545.1 Chloroflexota bacterium | reverse complement strand
TTTCCCTTTTGGGCAAAAAAAAAATTTACCAAAAACCCGTTTTTTTTCCCCCCCCCCCCCCCCCCCCGATTTCGGTTGGCATTCCCGGGGTTGGCCAAAGCTAAGAAATGCTAAAGACCCGTAGCATGTTCACCGGAAGACCCGTAGTCCAACGTCGGTCTGGATACGGTACATTCGCGTCAGAGGTCAATCGATTTAAACCCCACTTTGAGGGCGTGAGGGTCTCCGGGCTTTGGCCCTCACGTGCAGGCCAGGTGTGACGTATTGCTGCACCGGTTGAAGTCATCATCCCAACTAATGCCGGGACCGGGCCTGGCCGAAGGCGGTATAATACTCCCAGAAACCGCATTTGTTGACGAGGGAAGACATATTGTACAGGGCCATACTGCTGGTCGGCCCAACCGGTTCCGGCAAGACGCCCCTGGGCCAGTTCTTGGAGAAGAAGGGTCTCAGCGGAATACCATGTTTGCATTTCGACTTCGGGGATGCCTTGCGCGCCTCGGTGAAAGGGCAGACCGGAGTGCTGACACCGGGCGAGCGCCGGGTGGTCGAGGAGTCTCTGAGGACCGGCGCCCTTCTGGAGGACGAGCATTTCCCTATCGCCGAGAAGTTGCTGACCGCCCACGTGACCCAACATAGTGGGCAGGGCGACATAGTCGTCGTACTGAATGGCCTGCCGCGGCATGCTGGTCAGGCCGCGGCCATGGAAGCCGTGGTAAAGATGCAGGCTGTAGTCAGCCTCGAGTGCTCGCCAGCGGTGGCCCTGGAGAGGATCCGTCTGGACTCTGGCGGGGATCGGGGCGGGCGTCACGACGATACCCTCCCGGAAGTCGAGCGGCGAATCGAGCTATTCCGGAACAGGACCGCCCCGTTGCTGAGGTATTACGGCGAGCGGGGGGTCCCCGTGCTGCCCGTGGATGTGAGGCCAATGACCACGGCTCGGGAAATGCGGGCTCAGCTCGAGGCCAAATGGCCTCACCGGAGCAATCCGGGACCAAAACGACTTCACCGCTGAGGTCGCCGAGAACGCGGAGGGATTCCGGAGACCTCAGCCCGTGGACGTGATCGTGGCGCGCCCCCGTCAAACAGGGCTGCGCCAGTCTAGCTCTTCCTGACGTTACCTTTTCTGACTGGCGGCCCCCGTCTTCCCAATGCCCCTGATAAAGGCGACAATGTCGTCCAGCTTGCTGCCGATGCCGAAGACGCCGGCTACCCCGGCTTCTTTCAGCGAAGGGACATCCTCCGGCTGGATGAACCCACCCAGGACTACGGGGATATTGCCGCCGCCCTTCTGACGCAGCAGTCTTATTATTTTGGGGACAACTACCCCGTGAGCGTCGGCCAGGGAGCTAAGCCCCACAACATCCACGTCCTCCTGAATGGCCGCCTCGGCTATCTGCTCCGCACTCTGATGCCGTCCGGTATAGATCACTTCCATTCCTGCGTCCCGCAGCGCCATGGCCACCACAATAACCCCACGGTCGTGGCCATCCAGCCCCGGTTTCGCCAGAAGGACTCTTATTGGCCTTGTCTGGTCCACGAGCCCACCCCCTATATTATTTGATGCTCTTCATACTCTCCCCACACCCCGCGCAGAACATCGCATATCTCTCCGGTGGTAGCATATGCCTTCACCGCCTCGATTATCGGGGGCATGAGGTTGTTGTCCACGCCGGAGTCGGCCGAGGCCCGTTTCTTGATCTCCTCCAAAGCCTGCTTCACCCGCCCATTATCCCGGCTGCGCCTGAGCTCTTTCACCTCAGCCACCCGTCGCTCCTCGATATTCGGGTCACATCGGTATACCCTCACCGGCCGGGACTCCTCTTCTTCCCTGAAGCAATTCACGCCCACCCGCATCATCTCGCCCTTCTCGAAGGCTTTCTGCCAGCGATAAGCGTCTTCGGCGTACTTCCTCTGGAAGTAGCCCTGCTCAATCCCCTTGAGGACGCCGCCTATGCGCTCGACGTTGGCCAGTTCCTTCATGATGCCTTCCTCGAACTCCGAGGTCAGCCATTCCACGAAGTAGGAACCTGCCAGGGGGTCCACCACGTCAGGGATGCCCGTCTCATAAGCGACTATTTGCTGGCAGCGTATGGTGTTGATATTGGCCTCTACGGTGGGTATGCCGAACTGCTCATCGTAGGAGGCAAGGGCCATGGCCTGGACTCCCGACAGCGATGCCTCCACGGCGCAGATGGCGATGCGGGCAATGTTGTTGAGGTACTGCTCCCGGTGCAGTTCGATCCCGCCCTGGGCCGGCACCAGGCGACAAATGAGGGAACGAGGGTTCTTGGCCCCAAACTTCTCTTTGAGCACCCGAGCATAGACCCGCCTGATCGCCCGGTGCTTGGCTATCTCCTCGAAGAACCCTGTATGCCGGATGCCGGTGAAGAAATTGAGGCCCGGGGCCACCGTGTCGATGTCAACCCCGCGGTCCACAGCGCTTTGCAGGTAGGTAAAGGCATTGGCCAGGCAGTGGGCAGCCTCGTGGAGGGGAGTCGCCCCCTTCTCCCCCAGGTGCTGGCCGCAGACCTCCAGAGGGCGGTAGCTGGGCATGCGCTCCCCGCAGTAGTGGAGGGCGTCGCACACCAGTCTCAGAGCATGCTTCGGCGGGTAGACGTAGTTGCCCCTGGCGGTGTACTCTTTTATGATGTCGTTCTGGCAGGTGCCTCTCAGCCTGGCCAGGTCTACCCCCTGCTTCTCCGCCATAGCTATGTGCGAGGCTATGCCTACTGCCCCGGCGGCGTTCATCACCTGATTTACCAGCACCTTGCTCAAATCGATGCCGCTGAGCGCCGTCTCCCAGTCCCGGAGGGAGCACATGGAGATCCCGACCCGACCCACTTCCCCCTCAGCGAGCGGGTGGTCCGGGTCGTACCCCAACTGAGTGGGCAGGTCATAGGCGATGGACAAGATGTTCTGGCCCGCAGCTACCTGGCTCCTCCAGAACTTGTTCGATTCCTCGGGAGTGGGAAAGCCCGTGTACTTGGCCATGCCCCAGATGAACCGCCGGTACATGCTCGGATTGACGCCCCTGGTGTAGGGGTAATCGCCGGGGAAGCCGAGGTCCTTCAGGTAATCAAAGCCCTTTTCCTCCAGGTCAACGGGAGTGTAGATACGCTTTGCAGGGAAGCCGGAGTGGGTGAAGAACTCCTTCTTGCGCTCCTTCTGAAACTCGGCAGCGTTCTCTTTCTCCCATTCTGTCTGGGCAGACCGGATACGGTTCAGTTCTTCCTTGCTCTCCATACGCTCCTCCGGGGCTAACAGCCGCCATTTCCAGGTGTGGCCGAAGCCCGTTTTCAGAATAAGACCGGCCGTGCCAGTATAGCATGGCATCCTTTGCTTGAGAAGACGAGCAAGCCATCCGTAATCCATGGGCTGAGATTGAAAACTCACCTCCAGGGTCCGCTGTGATTACAGAAGAAAAGCCCCGCACGCAAACCTCCTCGCCCCTTGAGGGAGAGGATTGAGGCATGTCCTGAGCCTGCCGAACGGGCGAGGGGAAACCATCAGTTCTTCGATTTCGGGTTTCCCCCACCATCGCACCTTGCGACTCCGTGCGCTCAGTTCACCCTCTCTCTCACTCTCTCCCGTCGAGGGCGAGAGGATTCCCCTTTTCCCCACCTTTGGCTGCAAAATCCACGGGGCATGGGCCAGGCCTGACCCAGGGCGCACTTCCGGCGCCGCCGCAGATTGCAATTACAGAGGTCTATTTCCCCTTGAAGACCGGCTCCCTCTTCTCCTGGAAAGCCTTCGTGGACTCCCGGAAGTCCTGGGTCAAGTGCAGCGGCCCCTGGAATGTGGCCAGCAGCCTTACCGCCGCCTCGAAATCCGTGTTCAGTCCCTGATACATGCTCACCTTACTCCACCGTAGAGCCAGAGGCGGGCCACTGGCTATCTGCTTTGCCAGTTCCAGGGTCTCCTCGCGTAGCTGGGCGTGCGGGACCAGCTTGTTCAGGATACCCATGGACAGCGCTTCCTGGGCCTCCACCATGCGCCCGGTGAAGATCAGCTCGGCGGCTTTGCCCACTCCGATGATGCGAGGCAGCATCCACGTGTCCCCGAAAGCGGGCACCACGCCCCGCCGCGTCCACGCCACCATGAAACGGGCCTGGTCGCTGCCTATCCGGATATCGCACGCCTGGGCCATAGAGAAGCCAGCCCCGACCGCCACCCCCTGCACCATAGCGATGGTGGGCACCCGCAGCTTCATCAGACCGCCGGAAATCCCCATCACATAGTTGTAGACGTGCTCCGACAGCCACACCGGGTCCAGGTCCTTGCTGGCGGCAAAGGATGCCGGGGTGCCAGCGCCATGCTCGTTTTTGAAGTCGCCCCCGGCGCAGAACGCCCGCCCGGCGCCGGTGACAATCAGGACTCTGACATCCTGGTCATCGTCGACTTCTTTCAGCCCGGAAGCGATCTCGGTATTGATATCGTGGCCCAGGGCATTCAGCCTGTCGGGCCGGTTGAGGGTCAGGGTCGCTATGTGGTCTTCTTTCTCCAGCAGAATGTAGCGATAGGCCATTTGGTGCTCCTTTCACTGTCTGGTCATTGGAACTTGGAGAGTTGTCAGAGTTTCGAAATTCGTATTCAGGGTTTACCGGTGTACCCCGAGGCATTCTCCCAGTGCTCAAACCCCTTGTGCCCGATGAAATCGTATATCCTGGGCTGCACCGCCAAGAACAGGGCGGGCCTCTTGGGATCGGGGTTGAAATGCTGGTGTACCGTATTCACCGGGATGCACACAATATCGTCCTTCTCCCAGTCCCAGCGGTTGCCGTCATGCACATCGTAACCCTTCCCGTCCAGGATGAGGTGGACCTCTTCACCCACGTGCCGGTGCTTGCCTGAATGCCCTCCGGGAGGCAGCTCCTGGAGCCATGCAGTGAAGATGAGCAGCCCGGAGGGGACATTGGGATGGGCCAGGTATTTGAGCTTGCCCATGCGGGTATTCTCCCAGGGTCTCTGTGATGCCTTCACTACGTGGGGGCAGGTCTTGCGCCACTGGCTCTCCTCGGCCAGGGCGGCGATATACTCCTCGTAGCCGTCCCCGGGCTGGCCGCTGAGTTTCGCCGCCCGCTCCTTAGCGGCCATCATCTCCTTCACCTCCCGCTCCTCCAGGATGAGCTTGATCTCCACGCCGTCCGCCTTGCGGTAGCCGACGAGTTCTCCCTCCGAGCCGTGAATGGGGTCGGCCCCGGCCGGTGTCTTGAAACCCTCGTGGAGCTCCATCTGCTCCACATTGCCCAGTCCTATGAAGGTGAATAGGTTGGAGATAATGTAGAACAGTCTGGCCCCGGCGCCGGGGTCAGCGAAGTGCTGGTGAATGCAATAGGTGGGCACACACATAAGGTCCCCGGCCTCCCAGGGGTACTTCACGTTGTCGTGGACCTCCCACCCCTTCCCTTCCATTATGAAAAACAGGGCCTCCTGGAAATGGCGGTGCCGTCCGGAGTGGCCGTCAGGCTTGATTATCTGTTCCAGGCAGGTCATGGTATAGATAGGCCCTTTTGTCAGGCGCTCATCCAGCTTGTTGCTGCCCACGAGGACTTTGTGATAGGCTTGCTGGACTTGCACCCAGGGGACATCGGTGAACCTTATGACGTGAGGCTGAGAGGCCAGGCGCTTCTTCTCCTCCAGGAAGCGCAGGTAGCGCCCCTCGTTCCAGGCATAGTCATGCATGACAGGCTCGGCCTCCCGCCGGCGCTCGACTTGTCGTTCCACTTTTGACTCCTCTCTGAATCGGTATCTGGAGCTTCGCGAAGGGGAAATTTAGCGCCATATTACTCGCAACGGACGTGGGCGTCAATGGGCGGCATCCCCCAATCCACCGTCCGTCGAGTCTCGCAAAAGGGGCTTTTCTTTCGCCCAGCCGGTGGGTAGCTGGAAAAGTTCTCCCTACGATGGGCAAACTGAAGACCCTTGGCCACGCTCAGGGTGACAGATGTGCATGTCATTGTGATCCCGACGGGTCGGGACGGTACGCTTACTCGTGTGGCCCAGCACCAGAGGAATTTGATGGCGGATTCAGGGTGCGGCTCCCGGAAGCGAAATCCCGGAATCATGATGACACGTGGCAGCATTCCGTGCACGTAGCCCATGCTGGCATTATGTCCGTGGGAAGTCGTGTTCCGGAGGTTGGCAGCGGAACGAAGCTGAAGATGGTCTATTTGGAAGGGCGACAAGTTCTGGATAGGCAAGCTGCTCGATCATCCGGAAATAACGACCCAGGGCAAGACGCTGAAAGAAGTCGAAGAGCACATGAAGGATGCCTTCAGGCTTATGGCAAGGGAAGATGTCCCGGACGAGAACGAAGTAAAATGGACCTGCCGGAGTGTCGTCAGCAACAACCATCGGGCTGTTGACCGCCCGTAATCTACCATCAAAGCCTGGCAGCAACATCAAAAAGGTGGCGGGCTTTGGCCGTTTCTCCCCCTTTGAAAAACTGAGCATGTCCCACATCTCGGGCTGGACACAGAGGGTCACACTTCGAAAGGAAGCTGCAAGAGGCACAACGGAACCGTCTGTGGCCTGAATTTTGCGGCGGAAAGACCATCCACTCATTAGTTTTCCGTTTCTGTTTCCCATAACCTCTGTGTCAAGCCACAAATATATGGGTAAGGGTCAGTTTGAAAAAGGGGGGCGCAAGGGG
>JACQTY010000011.1 GCA_016210545.1 Chloroflexota bacterium | reverse complement strand
GAAGTGGAGGGTGCCGATGTAGCCCTGGTCGAGGAGCTCTTTGACGTAGGCGCGCTGGGGCGCCCAGCGGAACTCGTGGCCGAGCATGGCGGTGCGGGCGCTGCGGCGGGCGGAGTCGCGCATGGAGCGGGCCTCCTCCACGTTGAGGGCGAAGGGCTTCTCGCAGAGGACGTGCACGCCGGCGGCCAGGGCGGCCTCGGCCATCTCGCGGTGGAGATGGTGGGGCGACACGATGCTCACGGCGTCCAAACCGGGCATCTCCAGCATCTTGTGATAGTCGGTGAAGACGTGGGGGATGCCAAACTTGGCCGCGGTCTCGCGGGCGCGCTCCTCGCGGCGGGCGCAGACGGCCACCACCTCGACCCCCTCGGACTGGAGGCCGGGGATGTGGACGGTGGCGCCAAAGCCGACGCCGATGATGCCGATGCGGAGGGGGCGGTCCGCCATGCGAGCCTCCGATAGCTTTTCCGCTATTATACGGGTGCCGCCGCAGAGCCAACAGACTTGAGGGCAATTCAGGCATCGCAATGCATTTTGTATTTGTGGATGAGACAGGTGATCCTGGCTCAAAAGGGCCCCCTATCTTTGGCTATGGCGTGCTTGAAGTTGAAGACCAGCACTACAACCAGATACGCCAAATATTGGCCGAAGAACGGCGGCGCTATGGGGTTCACGGCCAATTCAGGCTAGAGCCTCGGAACGAGATTACGCGTAGGGTTTTTTCTCAGTTGGGAGAAGTGGCGAAATACGACAGGGTAAGAGCATCATTCTGTATATTGACAAGGCACATTACCACGGACGTTACTTGAGCTGGTGTGAACGACCTGATGTGAAACGAAAGGAATGGACTGTGTACCTACGGAGCTATATCCTGAGACATGCCTTGGAATTTCACTATTCTAGGCCCGGGGAAACGAATTATCAGATGGACTTGATAATGGCCGTTTATCTCTAAGCGAGCTACAACGGACCAACTTGCTCAACTAGCTGTCACCCAAACCGCCGATCCCTCTGCGACAACCTTTCCAGATACCTCATGTTGCGTACGTAACCATTGCGGGTTCGCAGTACATTGACGGATTGGAGTTGGCGGATGCTATCACACGTGCGGGTCGAGACACGGCGCTGGGCAAAATCCCTTAGCAACGGGCAGACATGTTCACACTCATTAGGACCGTAGAGTTCTTGGGACATATAGAGGGTTCCTGAGCGGAGGCCTGTGACCGTGTTCTCAAAAGACTTAGGGGTGCGGGCCACTCCGAAAGAGTGACCCGCACCCCCGGTTAGCTGAGATAGCCCCAGTACAAATGGACTAGACTAGGCGTGATTGTAGCACTTCATTCGCATGGCGTCAAGGTACTCTGGACCTGCATTCAGGGCGTCTTGGTAAGCATCGGCAAGGAGGCATTATGCTTCAGATCACCGTCTATGGCGGCGCCGGGACCGTCGGCGGGAACCAGGTGCTGGTTGAGGACGCGCGCGGCGCCTTCTTCCTGGACTTCGGCACACCCTATGCCCTCCGCAATCGCTACTATGAGGAGTTCCTGAAGCCGCGATCCGGCTCCGGCCTCCTGGACGTGCTCACGCTGGGCCTCCTGCCGCCGCTGGAGGGGCTCTACCGCTCGGACCTGGAGCCGGGCCCCGGCCTCTGGCCCCCCCTTCGCGACCGACCGGGCTACCGCCGCCTGAAGGGGGTGGAGGGGGTCCTGCTCAGCCACGCCCATCTGGACCACGCGGGCTATATCTCGTTCCTGCGCGAGGAGACGCCTATCTACGCGAGCCTGATGACGGCGATGATCATCAAGGCAGGCCAGGATGTGACGCCTCTGGACATCGAGCGGGAGGTGGCCTACTGCGCCCCGCGAGAGGTCAACAAGGAGGGGTATCTCGCCATTCAGCGTGGCCAGCGCCATCAGCGGCCCTACACCTTTCTCTTGACCCAGAACGACTCCGCCATGCTGCCAGGGCGGCCCGTCCAGCCCTTCTCGGAGGCCCTGGAGTTCTGGGACCAGGTCGGAGGGCCGCGGACCGACCTGCAGAGGGCTCTTCCAGGCTGGCTGCCCCAGGTCACTGCTCTGAACGGGCGGGGGCTGCGCCACTACCCCGTGGACCACTCGGTGCTGGGCGCCACCGCCTTCGCCGTGGAGACCTCG
>JACQTY010000010.1 GCA_016210545.1 Chloroflexota bacterium | reverse complement strand
GCCCCAGGGAAGTATCCGAACCTATGAGAATGCCCATTCGGACCAGGCCGCGAATGGTGCTGTGCTGCTTCGTGTTTGATTAACCGCGGAGACGTGGCCGTTGCCCCGCGAAATCCACCGATTAGCGACCGGACGCCCCCTTGAAAACCCCGCACCGCCGACCTATACTAAGGCCATTCTTCCCCGGTGTACTGGAGGCGATGGCCTATGCCTCTCAAACGCCTGGGCCTGTTCTTCTTAGTCCTGGCAATATCGGCCCCGTTGTGGAGTTCCATCTCGGCAGCTCCCACGGAGCTTCTCGTCAATGGCGGCTTCGAGTTCGGAGTCTCCAACTGGCAGACGTTCGGCGGCCAGCTTGCTCCGACCACGTCTCCAGCGTACAGCGGGGGCTTCGCCGCCGCTTATACTAGCGCCGATTTCAAGACCAAGTGGTTTTACCAGGATGTCCCGGTAATTGCGGCAGGCACCTACGCCTTCAACGGTTGGGCGGTGAAAAACAGTCCCAACATCGGCGAGGTGAAACTCAGGATATCCTGGTACAGTCAGGCCACTGGCTATGGGAATACACAGGCCGCCGGCCCCGAGATCTCCAGTATGACCTCTCAGGCGTTGACCACCGATTCGCCCGCCTACCGGTGGGTGAGCACAGGGAATGTGGAGGCGCCCGCTGCGGCCATAATCGCCCGCGTGAAGGTCATCCTGGCGCCGGCCTCAGGCGGCAGCGCCACGGCCTTCTTCGACGCCCTCAGCTTCACCGAACTGGCGACCCCTCCCCCGGCGGCCCCTGTCGCGGGCGGCGCTTCCGGCCCGGGCGGCAGCGACGACGCCCCCGACCCGCCGTCGCCGAGTACGCCCCCGCCAACTTCTCCTCCTCCACCTTCTCCCATCCCCACTGCGACCCCCACGCCAACGCCGCCTATTACTCCTACACCCACGGCGACGCCCACACGCACGCCTACGCCGACCAGGACCCCGACCCTGCGGCCCACGCGCACGCCATCGCCGACACGCACCCCCACGCCCAGACGTTCTCCAACAGCATCACCCACCCAGTCCGCAGCTCCGGGGCCGTCACCCGTCGCCCGGTCAACGCCACAGCCCACCGCCACGCGTGCGGCGTCTCCCGCTCCCGTCGCCTTGCCACCAATGCCAACGACAACTGCCACACCGACAGCACGGGTCCAGGAAGACCTCCTGCCACCCGGGCCGCCCGATTCGAACGGAGGGGACGAAGCTCCTGCCGGCGCTCGCGCGGATAAGCCCCTTGATCCCGGGTTGGCGCCAACGGGTACGTCGGCGCCGCCGGTATCGCCCACACCAGCCAGCTCCGCCGCCACTGGCCCCGTCCAGTCTCCCTCTTTCTCTCGAATGGACCCTCCCGCTCTGTCCGCCTCCAGGCCGGCGCCAGGCGCGGCGGCGCCGACGACCGCCGGCCTTCCGGCTGTGACCGAAATCAGTCCCACCATAGAGTCCGGGGGAGACGTTCCCATATCACCAGAGCAGCAGCCCGCACGGAATCCGACCGCCAACGTGGTCATAGCCGTTTCTTCCCTGGGGGCGGCCTCCGCCGCCCTCTCTTTTTGGCTACGCAAGTGGTTCTGACGTGGTGTCGCCCAAATTCGTACCACATCTTCTGCTAAGCCACAGACTCAAGCTTTACACCTCTGTCTTGAAAATATACGAACCATCCTTTGTATTTTCAACGAATTGGTGGTAGCCCTTGACGGTGTCGAAGGGCTTGATTATCTCTTTGGCGCCGGGGCACACAGCGCCCGCGATACAAGTAAACTGCCTGTCGTTGTTTTGCTGGACCTGAAAATGCCCAGACTTGATGGTCTCGAAGTGCTCAAGCGTGTGCGGGCAAATCCGGTCACCAAGCTCCTGCCGGTGGTCGTGTTAACCTCTTCCAAGGTGGAGAGAGATGTGGTCTCCAGCTATGAATTCGGCTGCAACAGCTATGTTCGTAAGCCGGTAGATTTTAACCAGTTTGCCGAGGCGATTCACCAGCTGGGTTTATACTGGCTGGTATTGAACGAGCCGGTTCCTCCCTGAAGGAGAATTCTGTGACGCAGCTTCATGCGCTGGTTGTTGAAGACTCGGAGAGAGACACAGGAGAGCTTGGTAGTGAGTTTTGAGTGGTGAGTCTTCAGGGGTGATTCACGCATAACTCATAACTCATCTCCTCGCCGCAAGACGCCTTCAATGAAGAAATGAACACCGCGCATTGTGTTACTATTGGAGCATGTTCAAGCGCCTCGGCCTACTGATACTCCTTGCCCTGCTCCTGACCGGCGCCTGTCAGAAAGCTCCTCCCGCCGTCTCACCTCCAACACTCCCGCCTCCTGCTCCTCAGTTGCGCGTGCACTTCGTCGATGTGGGACAGGGCGACGGCATCTGGGTCGAGACCTGGGAAGGCAAGAGCCTGATAATAGACGGCGGCAGGCGGCGAAGCGGCTTTGCTGCATATCTCAGCCAGCACAGGGTGAAGGAGATCGAGGCCCTGGTAGGGACCAACCCTGATGCCGACCACATCGGCGGGCTAATAGAGGTCCTGGACTCCGTACCCGTGAGGAACGTGTGGATCAGCGGCCAGGAGAATACCACACAAACGTTCGAGGACTTCGTTGATGCCATCGCCAGGTCAAAGGCCGCCGTCCACCGAGCGCGTCGGGGAGACAGGTTCAATCTGGGGGGCATTCAGGTGGATGTCCTGCACCCGGTCGACCCCTTCTTTCCGGGACGGAACAACAACTCGGTGGTCCTCAAGCTGAAGTTCGGCGATGTTAGCTTCCTGTTCGCCGGGGACGTTGAGAAGGAGGCTGAGGCCAGCGTGATTGCCGCCGGGCTGCCCCTGGAGTCGACGGTGCTCAAGCTTGGGCACCACGGCTCCCGGACTTCGACCACACCGCCCTTCCTGACAGGGGTGAGACCCCAGGTAGCCGTGTACCAGGCCGGGGCGAACAACCAGTTCGGCCACCCGCACCCGGAGACTATCCAGGCCCTCCGCGCGGCCAATGTGCGCATCCTGGGCACAGATACCTACGGCACGATTGCGATTACCACCGACGGCAAGACCTTCACAGTCCGGACCGGCCGATGAGTGTAGAGAAGGCCGCTGTGGACCACATCGACGAAGGCATCGCTGTGCTGCTGGTCGGCGATGAAGAAAGGGAGATGCTTGTTCCTTTGGGCCGTCTCCCGGCCGGGCTCCAGGCCGGGGACTGGCTCAAGGTGACCATCATCGACGGGCAGCTAAGAAAAGCGGACTTAGGCATAGAGGAAACCAAACGGCGACGAGAACGCATCAGGTCCAAGCTGGACAAGCTGTTTTAAGTCTCTTGAGTTGGTAGACTTCGTCGGGTCTGTAGAGTTCTTTGAGTTGCTGGGGTTTCTTGCCTCATGTTTCCTGCGTCTGGCCTCTTGATGCCAACTGGTTCAGGTCTATGGTCTGCCCGTCGCGGGCGGCCACCACTTTGATACCTGTCTCCTGCGTGACCTGTTCGGCGACCTCCCACGGCCGTGCCTTCCACATGGTCATGCCGAAGTGCGTAAGGATAGCTGCTCTGGGCTTGACCTGCCGCAGGAGTTCTTTTACGTTAGGTATGGACAGATGCATCAGATTGTCCGCCGAGGCAAATCTGACCACATTTATGATCAGTACGTCGCCAGAGTAGCTGGACGGCAGTTCGGGGAAATAGACGGTATCGGGGATGTACGACAAAGTGATCTCTGGCAACTTAAGAATAAGGCCGTAGGTCTCCACACCGTGCTTGTGTCTGACCGAGGTCTCAAAGGGAATGCCATCCACCCGGTAGCTCTGCGTCTCCTTCAGGACCACGATCTGCCTGGGGAAACCCCGCAGGTACTTGAGGATAACGGGGTCGTTTTCCAGGGCGTCCTCGGGGACGAAGACGGCGCCCCTTTTGACGAAGCCGCCCTCCGTCATGGCCTCGATCATGACGCTGATGTCGCCGCAATGGTCGAGGTGCTTGTGTGAGAGCATGATGGCTGAGAGCTTCGTAGGGTCGAGCTTCTTCTTGACGGCGTGGACAAGGCACCCGGGGCCGGGGTCAATAAGAATCTGCACGCCGCCCAAGTTGAACCACATCCCTCCGGACGCCAGCAATTGCTTGGCCATTACGATGCGGGCGCCAGCAGTCCCCAGAAAAGTGACAAAGTTATCAGCCATAGCTTTGAGTCAATTATAGGCCGAGAGACTGCGGGACACAACGGCCAGTGCGCTCCCCCCGGCGTCGCGTGTGGGGCACATGCCCCCGCCGTATCGCAGCCTGGACTCAGTCTCGGCCTGCCTGCTATACTATCCCTTGAACCCTAGGATGTTGGGACATGAGAGGAATAATGTGCTCACGGTTTCAAGGGGTAGTTCCCCCATCAGGATAGGAAAGAGTTTCCTGGTTTTCCTCAAAGCGATCAGATTCGAACACACTGTCTTTGCCTTGCCCTTCGCTTACATGACCCTGTTTCTGGCGGAAGGAGGCATTCCCTCCCTTCGCAACTTTGTGTGGATAACCCTGGCAATGGTGGGCGCCAGGACGTTCGGAATGGGCATTAACCGGATAGTTGACGCCGAAATAGATGCGCGCAACCCGCGGACCGCCGGCTGGGCGTTGCCCGCCGGCCTGATGAACAAGTCGCAGGCATTTCTGTTCAGCGCCTTTGCCCTCAGCATCTTTGTTGCAGCCACCTTTCAGCTAAGCGATATCTCGCGCTACTTCTTGCCCGTTGTCGTAGCCGCAATGGTGGTCTACCCCTATTGCAAGCGATTCACCTGGGCCAGCCATCTCATGCTGGGACTCGTGTATATGATGATCCCTCCCGGCGTCTGGATAGCCGTGACCAACCAGCTAAGCCTGGCTTCCGTGGTCCTTGGGACTGGCGCCGGGTTGTGGGTGGCAGGCTTTGACATCCTGTATGCCTGTCAGGACACGGAGGTCGACCGGCAACAAGGCATCCATTCTATGGTCGCCGATTTCGGCGTATCCGCGGGCCTTCTTATTGCCCGTGTCTTTCATGCCCTGACGGTGGCGGCCCTGGCAGGGGCGGGACTCCTTTTGGGAGTGGGGCCGTTATATTATGCGGGAACAGGGGCCCTCTTCCTCCTTCTGGTCTACGAGCACCATCTGGTCTCGCCGCATGACCTGTCCCGTCTGGACAAGGCATTCTTTACCATGAACGGCGTTGTCAGCGTCGTCTTCTTTGTTTTTGTCGCCGTGGACAGTCTGGTGAAGTGGCGATAGCCGGCAACACCCGGGGACCTCAGCGCGCCCGGGCTGCTCCGCTGTCACCCGGCGATATGGTCTGAGCCAAGCCCGTTTTGATCTGACTCTTGAGCTCAGGGATTGTTGGAGGCAATGGTACACTCTGACCTGCAAGCGTTTCTGCGTGTCTTAGAGCGAGAAAAGGAACTTCACCGCGTCAAGGTCGAAGTTGACCCCGAGTTGGAGATAACAGAGATAGCCACTCGGGTGGTCAAGGAACAGGGCCCGGCTCTTCTTTTCGAACACGTACGCGGTTCTCCCTACCCGCTGGCGATCAACGTCCTGGGCAGTCGACGGCGCGTTGAGCTGGCGCTGGGGGGACACCCCGAGGCCCTGGGCGAAGAGATCGGCCAGTTCCTGGAGCGCCTTAATCCCCCCTCGATGAAGGCCCTGTGGGAGTCCCGCGGCCTGTTGCGCCGCATGCTGGCGCATCGTCCGACCAGGTCCAGGCGCCCTCCATGCCAGGAAGTAGTCGAACAGGCTCCGGACCTCACTCTGCTGCCAGCCCTGAAGTGTTGGCCCGGCGACGGGGGACGTTTTCTCACACTGCCTCTGGTGCTCACCCGGGACCCGCAGAGCGGCCACAGAAACCTGGGCATATATAGGATGCAGGTCTTTTCCCGGGACAGCGCCGGGATGCACTGGCAAATTCAAAAGGGAGGTAGCTTTCACTACTTCCGGGCGGTGCAACGGGGTGTTCCCCTCCAGGTAGGCGTGGCCCTGGGCGGCGACCCGGCGCTGCTTCTGGTTGCGGCTATGCCCTTACCCGACGGGATTGACGAAGTAATACTGAGCGGCCTCCTACGGGGAAAGGGGACGCCGATGGCCCGGGGAAGGACCATCAGTCTCGACGTGCCTGCCAACGCGGAGTTCATCCTGGAAGGGGAGGTACACCCTGGCGAGACAGCGATGGAAGGCCCGTTTGGCGACCATTTCGGCCACTACTCAGAATCGGCGCCCTTTCCCGTATTCCATTTGCGGGCGATCACCAGACGCCGGAATCCTGTCTACCTGGCCACGGTCGTCGGTAAGCCCCCTCAGGAGGATACCTACATAGGGAATGCGACGCAGGATGTCCTGCGTCCGCTCATCAAGGTGGCGCACCCTGAGATCAATGACCTCTGGGCCTATTCGGAGGCCGGGTTCCACAATCTCCTGGTGGTGGCCGTTCAGCCAAGATACGCCACGGAACAGGTCAAGACAGCTTTAGGGCTGCTGGGCGAAGGACAGCTTGCGCTCACCAAATGTCTGGTGCTGGTCGACGCCACTGTGAGCGTTCGAGACCCCCGCGCTGTGCTCCGGGCAATAAGGCAGCACTTCACGCCTGAAGACGACCTCATACTCATACCTCATGCCCCTCGGGACACCCTCGACTTCACCAGTCTTGACGCGCTCGCAGGGGGCAAAATGATTCTTGACGCAACGTCTGCCGGCCCGGCGGCGCCCCCACCGGAGGCCCTTTCCCTTGATCCGCGGCGCGTCTGTCCTGAGATTGAGGAATGGACCGTTGCGGAGGAGGCCCTCCTGGTGGTGAAGGTTAGAGGAAGCGGTCGGGAGATTGTTAGCCGCCTGACGTCATCTCTGCCGAGGTCCGGAATGAAGCTTGTAGTGGCCGTAAGTGCAGACATCAACATCCACGACCGGACCGAACTCCTGTGGGGCGTCTTTGTCCATTTTGACCCTGCCCGGGATATCGTATTCTCCGAGACGGAACTGCGTGGGGCGACCCCTGTTTACCACGGCGTGATGGGGATAGACGCCACCTTCAAGCCAGGCTACCCGGCAACGGTAGAAATGCTGCCGGAGATCAAACACAGAGTAAGCAAGCGCTGGGACGAATACTGGCGGTAGAGGCTGCTGGGCGGCTTCGTATGCCGACTCCAACAACTGCGGCCCAGTTGTGTGTCCAGCCTGCACGCCGCGTCTCCAGCCTGTGCGGTTATCTCGTCCACTATTCTTCTCTCATTCATGCTCTAACCTCCGCGTCCCCCGCGCCTCCGCGCGAGTCCAGCGGTCGGATCCCCCCAAGTTCATCCCGATGGGGCGGTACAAGTCGGGTCATCGTCGCACCGGCCTATTCCGACATTGCTAAGGGGTGAGGTCGCGGCCAGCCCGTAATCCTCCATCAAAAGGCTTGCCCGGACAGGGGGCAACTGATACGAACGCAGCGGCGGCATCCGTTGTCATTCCAGCGTCCCGACGAGTCGGGAGAATGCAGGCCTCGTGGGTTTCGCTGGATTCTGGCTCCCGTATCAAGTACGGGACAGGCTTTCGCCAGAATGGCAATTGCAGGGTGCTTGCTTTCGAATGGAACCTCGCCCAGAGCCTGATCGAGTGCGGGGTTGTTGCACCAAATGGGTGAGAAGACATTCCCTTTGATTAGGTTCAATGGCCGGTGGATTGTGGCGGCCCCTTTGCCTTGCAGCCCTCAATTGCCAGTGCTACAATGTATTATGTCTATAAGGCGCGATGTACCCTGCCTTATGGAGTGAGCATGAGACCGAATTCTCAGGCTCCGTCGTGAGCGGAGCCGAACGTTCCGCCCAGCAGGAGAGAGAAAAGACAAATGGTCCTCAGCGACCACACCATCAAAGAGGAGATTGCCCAGGGCCACATAGTCATTGAGCCCTTCGATCCCGATTGTGTTCAGCCCGCTAGTGTGGATGTGCACCTGGACAGGAAGCTTCTAGTCTTTCGTACGGGGCGTTACCCTTTCCACGTTGATATAAAGCAAAAGCTGGAAGACCTGACAGAGATGGTGGAAATCCCCGACGACAAGCCCTTCTTTCTCAATCCCGGCGAATTTGTGCTTGGCAGTACCGTTGAATCTCTTACATTACCCAACGACCTGGTCGCCCGTCTCGAAGGGAAGAGCTCGCTGGGCCGGATAGGGCTTCTGATACATTCTACAGCCGGCTACGTGGACCCGGGCTGGTGCGGCCATCTTACTCTGGAGCTATCGAATGTGGCCAAGCTCCCGGTGACTCTCTACTATGGGATGCGGATCGGCCAGCTCTCTTTTCACCGTCTTACTTCCCCGGTAGACCGGCCCTATGGGTGTGAGGGGTTGGGCAGCCGATACCAGGGCCAGACAGAACCTACCCCCAGTCGCTATTACCGGGAATATGAGACCAAAAAGGAGCGCCAGAGTTGACCAGCACCCCGGATTACATGAGGCACGCCCTGGAGTTAGCCCGAAAAGCGTGGGGCAACACCAGCCCTAACCCGGCCGTGGGCGCCGTCCTCGTCAAGGACGGGCAGATCATTGGGGAAGGGTTTACCCAACCGCCGGGCGGGGCGCATGCCGAGGTTGTCGCCCTGGCGCAGGCGGGCGACCGGGCGAAAGGCTCAACCTTATACGTCACTCTTGAGCCGTGCTGCCCGCCCAAATTGGGTCATACCCCACCATGTACCGAGGCCCTCATTGCCGCCGGCATCTCTGAAGTCCATTTCTCCTTGAAAGACCCCAACCCACAGGTTAATGGCGCTGGCAAGGCAGCGCTGGAAGCGGCGGGCATCAAGACCTATGAGTGTGAATGCGACGAGAAGTGCCGTGAGGTCAACGAAGCCTATTTCAAGTACATCACTACCGGAATGCCCTTTGTAATAGCCAAGTTTGCGATGAGCCTTGATGGCAAGCTGGCAACCTGGGCCGGGGATTCCCAGTGGATCAGCGGTGAACAGCCCCGGGCGTTCGCGCTACGTCTGCGGCGCCTGGTCGACGCGGTAATGGTGGGCGTCAACACGGTTATCCGGGACGACCCTCAGCTAACGTGCAGGGAAAACAGCAAGATCGTGAAGGCCCCGCTGCGAGTAGTCGTTGATAGCCACGGGCGGACCCCACCCTCCGCGCGGGTTTTCAAACAGCCAGGCAAGACCCTTCTGGCTATAGCCCATCCTCTGCCGCCAACGGTGCTGAAGGCCCTCCATGACGCCGGCGCTGAGACCCTTGAATTGCCAGCCCGCGAGGGAAACGTGGACGTGGGCGAGTTGTTGAAAGCATTGGGAAAGCGGCAGGTGACCAGTGTTCTCGTCGAGGGTGGCGGCACGCTTCTGGGGTCGTTCTTCGATTACCGATTGGTGGACAAGGTCTACACCTTCATAGCCCCATTGATCATCGGCGGCAAGGACGCTACCGCCCCCGTAGAGGGGAAGGGCGTAGAGACCATCGAGAAGGCGCTCCGATTGGTGAATCCCCGGGTCTACCCGATAGGGGAAGAACTGCTGGCTATCGCCTATACCAAGGACCTGCAAGCTTCCCCTAAGTAGTCCCCACTACCACAGTGTCTACAGCCCTCTGCTCTCCGCTCACCTTTCGTTTGGCTCCGACGATTGTCAAACCATGTGTGACGATATTGACACTTGCGTAACGGATGCGGTCTAACCCCAAATGCTACCATTCCACATAGAAGTAAACCATAGATTTGACATCCCGCATGAACAGGAGGCACTCCAGGGGCTTGATATCCGTCCCTGTTGAAATCATGTCAACCGTAACGGCTATACGCGGGTTATAGGAGTTGCGGAAACTGGCAATAATGTCTTCGGGTTTCTCGCCCGTAGTCTTGTAGGTAATTTTCTTACAGAAGTCATTTCCCTTGCCGAACTCCTCTCGGACTATGCCGACAATATCTTCGGCATGGCTATCATCTTTGGCAAAAATCAGGGTCTTGGGGACTTCCTTTCGGCCGGGGAATATCTCGGTAAACAGCTTGTCCCTGAATATCCGGATTATAGTCCTTATCTGGTCGGGAGCCACCACGCTGCGGTCAAGTTGGCTTGCGGCATACTCCAATTCAGTATCCAGCAGTTCCCACCGCTTTTTTCTGGTTAGCCTGTCCCGTTTGTCAATGTAATAGCCGGCATCAACCTTGCTGCCTTGCTCCGTTATCCGGGTTTTGATTCGGTAAACCTCATAGCCTACATTGACAGCATCCGCCACCGCTCGTTCATGGCTGTATTCCATGACGAGGTTCTGGTTAAAGAAACCCAGTGTCTGTTTTGAGGGAGTTGCCGTAAGCCCGTTTATGAAGGAGTCAAAGTATTCGAGCACCTGCCGCCACAGGTGGTAAATGGAGCGGTGGCACTCATCGGTAATGATAAAATCAAAGGTTTCTATCGGTATCTTCGGGTTGTAGACGACATCCTTTGGTTTTTCCAGGTATGGCAGCGTATCGAACCCGGACTTCTCTTCAAGGGTAGCATCGTATTCCGGCTCGCCGCTGAGCATGGAATAAAGGCGCTGGATGGTGGTAATACATACCCTGCTTACCGGGTCAAGGGTATTGGAGGTAAGGTGCTGCACGTTATAAAGCTCGGTGAACTTCCTGCCGTCATCCGGAGTAACATACTGCTGAAATTCTCTCAGGGTCTGCCGGCCCAGGTTACTTCTGTCCACCAGGAAAAGCACCCTTTTGGCATTGGCGAACTTGATGAGGCGGTAAACGAAGCTAACGGCGGTGTAGGTCTTGCCGCTGCCTGTTGCCATTTGGATAAGTCCTCTCGGCCTTGCGTCAGCAAAGGACTTTTCCAGGTTCCCGATAGCCTCTATCTGGCAGTCCCGTAGCCCTTGTGTTAACAGACCGGGGAGATGTCGCAGCCTTGCTCTCAGGGTATCAGCTTGCGAACTCCATTCGCCGAGGGTCTCCGGCCGGTGGAAGGCAAAGACCCGGCGCGAGCGAGGCTCCGGGTCTCTTAAGTCCCTGAAGAAAGTCTCTATGCCGGTGGTTTCGTAGGCGAACGGCAGAGGTTCCATCACATGGGGCAGATTTGCCGGAAAGCCAACCAGATATTTTCCGGATTGATCGGCCACGCCGCTCAGCGTTGTGCCTTCCGGTTTGGCCTCGACTACCCCCACAGCTTTTCTATCCACAAACAGTAAGTAGTCGGCTTCACCGGATTTCAGCGGGGACTCACGAACGGCGACGCCCAGGGAGGCGCCCATGTTTAGTTCCTTCAGGTCTTGGACCACCCAGCCAGCAGCCGCAAGTTGCTGGTCAATCTTCTGTCGGGCCTTTTCCTCTGGCTTCATCTTAACCCCGGGTGATTTGATTTCAATGCTATGCGGCCTGAGTATGCGCCTGCTGGGGGATGCAATTCAAGAGGTTCCGCAGTATCCACACATCGGTGGGCAAGGGGATTGCGGCTTGTTACGGCTCGTGGACGGCCCCCGGGTAGTTTCCGGTATTGGAGTTTTGATGTTTCCTTTGGCGGGCTCAGGACAAGGTTTAGGATTTGGAGCTTAGGATTTAGGATTTCCTTACGCTCTCGTAGCTTCCGCCACCTGGTTGTGCGTCTCGGCCACCACGTGGCCGTGGTCGAACCGGACGATACGGTCCGCCATGCCGGCGATCTCCGGGTCGTGGGTGACCATGATGATGGTGTAGCCCTCCCGGCGGCGCTCCTGGAAGATCCTCATCACCAGGTCTTCGTTGGCCTTGTCCAGGTTGCCCGTCGGCTCGTCGGCCAGGAGCAGCCCGGGGCTGTTTATGAGCGCCCGGGCCAGGCACACCCGCTGCTGCTCGCCCCCGGAAAGCTGGGAGGGCAGGTGGTGGACCCGGCCGCCAAGGCCCACCCGTTCCAGCGCTTGACGGGCCTCGGCCTCGTCGGCCATGCTGTGGAAGTACTGGGCCAGCATCACGTTCTCCACGGCATTGAGGTAGGGTATGAGGTGGAACTGCTGGAACACCAGGCCCACCGTCTCGCGGCGGAAGCGGGTAAGCTCCTCACGGGTCAGCCGGGTGATGTCCTTACCGTTGACCAGGACCTCGCCCTGGCTCGGCCGGTCCAGGCAGCTAATGATATTCAGGAAGGTGGTCTTGCCGGAGCCCGACGGCCCCATTATGGCTATCCACTCTCCCCTCCGCACCGACAGGGAGACGTGGTCCAGGGCGCAGACCCGCTCACCGTAGAATTTGGTCAGCCCTTTCACCTCCAGGGCAAGGTCGGCGGTTATCATGTCATTCACCTCTCAAAGTCAGGGCCGGGTCGATCTTCATAGCCCGGCGCAGCGGCGGCGTGCTGCCCACCAGGGTCACCAGGATGGCGCTAGCCAGGGTGACCAGGAAGGCCGCCGGCCGCGGAGACACCGACGACGCAAACACCTGCCGGCCGATGAACAGGGCGATCATGTATCCCAGCAGGTAGCCCACTACGCCGCTGCCGGCAGCGATAATGCCTATCTCAGCGCCGAAAAGCTCGGCCACGCGGAGGTCCGAGGCGCCCAATGCCTTCATCAGCCCGATCTCGGTGGTCCGCTCCAGGAGGGTGGTGGTCATGGTGCTCAGTATCACCAGCCCGGAGGCAATGAGTATCAGGGCCGCCACCAGGGCCATCAATAGCTGCACCTTCCCCAGCACCCGGGCCTCGGCGCTGGCGATCTGCCCCATAACCCGCGCCTCGACGCCCGGCATGCCCTGTTCTATCAACTGTGAAAGCTGAGACAGGGGACGCGGCCCGGTGAGGGCGCTCACCTGTACCAGGCCCACCTTTCCCTCCAGGGCCATCAGTTCCTGGGCGGCTTTCAGGTCTACGAAGACCTGGCTCTCCTCGGCGGCGCCGGTGCTGACGATGCCCGCAACCCGAAAGGTCCGGATATTGTTGCCGTACTTGACGGAGAACTCCCTGTCCAGCGCCAATTGGAGCTTTTCAGCCACCTGTGCCCCCACCACCGCCCCCATCCCACTTCCCACTTCCCAGACCCCACCTCCCGTCACCCGCCACCACGGGCTGGTCCTGGCCACCGTGTCCAGCCGGACGCCGGCGAGGACCACCCGCTGGCCGTCTATTTCTACCTGGCCATAGAGGTAGGGTGTGTAGCCGACAATGGACGGGGCCAGGTCTGCTCCTTCCAGGTATCCAAGGCCGCTTTCGGGGATGTATGCGACGTCGCTCCCCGGGGGCGCTGCTGGCAACACCAGTATGTTGGCGCCGTAGGCCCTGAGTTGCGAGCTGGCCTTCTGGGGTATGTCCAGCGACAGGTTGACCAGGGCGGCCACCAGGCTGGCTCCCAGCACCACCGATAGCATGGCCAGGGCCAGGCGGGCCTTTCGGTTCCGGAAGGAGCGTCCCAGTATTCGCCGCCGCATGGCTAGCGCCCCCTCATCAGCTTTATGGGGTCCACCTTCACCGCTTGCCACACCGGCAGCCCGCTGCCCAGAATGGATATGGCCACTGCCAGGGCAAGCGACAGCGGGAAAAAGACGAGGCCGGGGGAAATGACGGAGTTGAAGACCGTTGCCCCGATGAAACGGGCCAGGGCGGTCCCCAGGGCATATCCGGCGATCCCCCCCACCATGCCGAGGGCGCCGGCCTCAGAAAGGAACAGGACCGCCACCTGGGAGTTCTGGGCGCCCAGCGCCTTCATCAGGCCTATCTCTGCCCGCCGTTCCAGGACGGCGGTGTGAAGGGTGGCCATGACTCCCAGGACGGCAATGGCCAGGGCAAACAGGGTCACCAGGACGATCAGTCCCTCCAGCTTCATCAGGAAGGACCCCTCCGCCTCCGTTATCTGGCGGATGGGCAGGGCCTGGCTTCCCGGGATGGCCTCCTCTATCTGTCTTGATACCGCCTCAATGATGGGGCTGCAGTACCATATCTCGTATTCCTCCGGGGCCATGTCCTCGACCCTCTTGCCCTTCAGCTCCGGCGCCAGCTTCTCCTCCGGCAGCACCATCGCGCTGACCACAACCTTGCTGGCCCCGTGGTGCAGTCCCATGACCCCCTGAACGAGGGGGAGGCTGCCTATGATCTGGTCGTCCTCGAAGCCGCCGGTGGTCACGACTCCGGCCACCTGGAAATGGTACGCCTTGCCCCCGTACTCCACCGGCAGGGTGTCGCCCACTTCAACTTTCAAACGCCGCGCCAGGGAAGCGCCCACCAGCACCGATTCCCGGTCATCGTCCGTGGGCCATCGGCCCTTCACCTGCCACCAGGGGAATACTGACTTCACCCCGGCCTTGAAGGAGACCCCCTCCCGGACGACGGTCTCTTCCGAGAATGCCGTACGGACCACGCTGCCTGCGGCCAGGCCCGTCTGCTTCTCGAACCAGGCGCCTGTGAGGGCCACCGCCACCCCGTTGCCCTCTCCCACTTTGACCGGGGCGCTGAGAAACGGGGCGAACCCCAGGATGTTGTTGCGCCAGAAGATGGTCTTGAGCTTGGCCAGTTCCCCCTCATCTATATAGGCGGCGCTGGCCGGCGGGGAGTAGGCGACGCCGCCCACGTCCAGGGACACCCGTTCCGAGCGGGGGGTCACCGAGATATTGGCCCCGTAGGAGCGGAGCTCCCGGCCCATCTTCTCCGTGATGTCGCCGGAGATACCCAAAAGGGCCACAGCCAGGGACACCCCCACCACAATGGCCAGCAGGGCCAGGCCGGCGCGGCCCCTCCGGCGCCACAGGGTCTCCCGTAACAAACGCCAGGTCAACTAAACTCTCCTACTCCGTACAGACCGGGACCGCAGGGACAATTTCCAAATCCCAAGCACCAAATCCCAAACAATAGCGAATGACCAAAACCCCATCAAGGCAAACCCCAGACCCTCACCGCAAGTGAGGATTCTCCACGTCCTCCGCGCCCTCTGCGTGAACATTCAGTCTCTTTGAGCGCTTCCCAAAGGGGGTTGTCACGTCACTGGAAACGCTGGGCGTGGCTCTGCAAGGCCGCCACCGGGATGATGAGCGTATCGCCCTGCGTCCGCGAGGCCAGCGGGAGCGGGTTGCAGCCGCCTCCCTCTCCCATGGTACCCATGGGTATGGGCGCATTGCATCTCTTACAGATAACGGCGTTGCCGTCTTTTTCTTGCATATAGCCGTTGACACCGCACACCTGGCAGGCGTCCAGAGAGGTAGCTACGGCGCCGTCCTCCAGCTTGGCCGCCAGGAAGCGGACCTCGGCGTCGCCAACGGCGTACGAGAACTTGTGCAGCTCGCCCGTTTGCCAGCCCGCGGTGGACAACGTTATATCCCCTGCGGTGGACGCGGCTACCGGCTGGGCCGGAGGGTCAATGAAGGGACTGGCGGCGAAGGCCTGGGACGCCATGGCCAGCATAATAACCAATGTGGCCCCCGACAGGCTGTACCGCCACAGATTCTCCCAGCGCCGGGCGGCCTTCAGTTTCCGGCGTTCGGCGGCGTTGTCCGCGGCGACGGCCGGCGCCGGTGCAGCACGGCGGAAGTCCCACAGCACCAGCAGTATGGGCACCAGGATCATGCCCATGAGCAGCAGGGAAGAGGTCCTGTCCCTGAGGAAGAAGCCCAGTACCTTCATGACTGAGGGCGCCATGGGCACGATACCCACTTCGGCGAATTCGTGGACACTGCCCATCATCAAACGGAGGGCCAGCACCAGAAGTACGATAGCGGTCACGGTGAAGAACCGGGACAGGTTGATCCTGAGGCTGCCCCGGACGAACAGTACAGCAAAGACGCTCGCCAGGGCGATGCCCAGGGCGCCGCCGAGGAAGCTCACGATATCGGCCTCGCCCAGGGTAGCTGCGGCCAGGAACAGGACCATCTCTACGCCCTCCCGGGCGACCATGAAGAAGCTGAAGGCCAGGATGCCGATGGCAGCGCCCCGGGAACCCTTGCTCTGGCCCACTATGTTCTCCATCCGGGTTTCCATGTGACGGCGCAGGTCCCTGGCCGTCTTCCACATCCACACCACCATCGTGGCCACGAATACGCCGCCAATGGCCATCAGGGTGCCTTCCAGTACCTCGTTCTCCGGATCGAAGCCAATTAGTTGCAGGGAGATGCCGGCAGCCAGGCTCACCAGTACGGCCAGGCCCAGGCCCCAGTAGGCATAGCGATTGAGAGAGGCCCTTCCCGTGCGTCGCAAATAGGCCAGAATGATGCCCAGGACCAGGGCCGCCTCCATGCCCTCTCGCAGGGTGATCGCCAGTGCTGCCATCATATGAAACAGACCTCCTAGCTTATTTCCATTGGCCTTGCCGCCAGCCCCGCCGCCCGGGTTAACGGGGGGCGTCTCCGCAAACCGCCCCTTGAGCCAGACAAGCAAACGCTAATCGTTTGCATATTATGGAAAACAAAAAAGGCCGGGCCTACGGCCGCTCCTTTTGGTCTCAGTGTGCTTGTAGCCCCGCCGTGGTAAGGTGATGGCGAGTGGTAACCGCCGTGCTACTCGGCAGGCAAATGCTTATCGATAGTTTGTTGCAAATGAATGTTATCTGTAACAATTTTAACAAACCTGTTGTGGCCTGTCAAGAGGGGCGGCGGACCTAAATCCACCATCAAAAAAGTCATAACCAGCACAAACGTATGGAGAAAGTTGAAAACCGACAGGCACGGAGGCCTGTCCCACCGCTATGGCAGGCGTCCCTGCCTGTCACCAATTAGGTGAAAAAGTCACTCCTTTGGCGATATTCAACGGGCGGTGGATCTTGGTCCGCCAAGATCCACCGCCAATTAGATCTCACTGAAGGAGCGGTCACGTCACCGAATCCCGATGCATCGGGATGAGCCGAGCGAAGCGAGTCCTGAGCCGGTCGAAGGATCTCCGAAGGGGACATTGAGAGGGATTTTATGGCCGATGCAGGCGGAGCGAGATCTACCGCCAGTTGAATCTCACGAAACGGGAAGATTCTTCACCTGGCAGGGCAGTCCATGAATGCCCGTATAATGCGTCACCCCCGCCGCGTGGCCACTATGGTCCGCCAGTCGCCCTCGGCCAAGACGTCGGAGATAGCAGCCCCGGCCTGCTCCAGGGTCTCCCCGGTTGCAGCCAGCTTCTCGCTGATAATTCCCCCGGCTATGAGGACGCCGGCCGGCTTTGTAGCTTCGACCAGGGGACGGGCCAGCTCCTGGATGACCCCGGCGATGATGTTGGCCACCACCAGGTCAAATGCCTTAGGTCGGTCCGGGGATGCACTAGCGAGGGGCAGGCTGCCCGGGCGCACCGCTATCTTCCTCGACAGGTGGTTGGCCTTCACATTGGCCCTGGCCACCCGCACGGCGATGGGGTCGTTGTCCAGCGCCAGCACCCTCTTTGCCCCGAGGAGGGCGGCTGCCAACGCCTGGATGCCGGAGCCGGTCCCCAGGTCCAGGACCTCCCACCCCGACTGTAGACGTGATTCCAGGGCTTCGAGACAGAGACGGGTGGTGGGGTGGAGGCCGGTGCCAAAAGCCATTCCGGGGTCCAGCTCGATGATAATGTCGCCCTCAGCGGGGGCATACTCCCGCCAGGGGGGTCTTATGACCAGGCGGCGGCCGACGCGCAGGGGATGGAAATGGGCCTTCCAGGCTTCGGCCCAGTCCTCCTCGGCAAGGAGCCTCTCTTCCAGGTTTACGGAATAGATGAGGGAAAGATGCCCTAGCGCCTCGGCCAGGCGGCGCTTCTTAGCGCGCAGGGTACGGTCCGAGGGCAGGTAGGCTTTGACGGTCACAAACTTCGGGGTTTCGTCGCTGGCGCCGGAGCAGTCTTCTTCGGTCACGGCGCCGCCACGGCCGAACTGGGCCAGCAGGGCAGCCACATCGTCGGCCACCTCCCGCTCCACCCTGGCCCGGAGCTCCACCCACTTCATTGCTCAGTCCTCAGAGGATTCCGAGGACTTCTTCTTGAACCGGTCGAACAGGCCAGCCTTCGCCTCGCCAGGCTGCGAAGGCTCAGGTCTCTCCAGCATCCTGGACAGGTCCTCGAACAGGCGGCGTTGCTCTTTGTTTAGCGAGCGTGGCGTAACCAGCGTGGCAGCCACTATCAGGTCGCCCCGTCCCCCGTCCCTTAGATGGGGAATGCCCTTCCCCCGGATGCGGAACACGTGGCCGTGTTGAGTACCGGGCGGGACGCGTAGCTTGACTGGGCCATTTAGAGTGGGCACCTCCACCTCGTCGCCCAGCGCTGCCTGGGCAAAGTTAAGGGGAAGCTCGTAAATGAGATTATCGTTTTCCCTCTGGAACAACGGGTGTGGCTTGACTGCCAGGAGGACGTACAGGTTGCCGGGAGATCCACCGTATACGCCGGCGTCACCTTCACCAGTGAGCCTTATCTGCGAGCCGTCGTCTACTCCGCCCGGGACCCGTATGGCTATCTTGCGCTTCTGGCGTTGCCTCCCTGAACCGCGACACTCGTTGCAAGGGTTGGTAATGACTCGGCCGTCGCCATGACAGCGTTCACAGGCGCTTACATTTATGAAGCGACCGAACAGGCTTTGCTGGCTTCGGCGCACCTGGCCCGTGCCGTTGCAGGTCGGGCAGCGGGCTGGCTGGCTGCCGGGCTGGCTGCCGGTACCCTGACACGCGGAGCAGATCTCGGTGCGCTGGACCTCGATCTCCTTCTCGCAGCCAAAGGCCGCCTCTTCGAAGGAGATAGCCATCTCATAGCGCAGGTCGTTGCCCCGTTGCGGCGTGCGCGTGGCCGTGGTCGACATGCCACCGAAAAAGGCATCGAATATGTCGCCGATGCCGCCAAACCCAAATCCCTCGAAGCCTCTGCCGAACGTGCCGCCCATCTGGCCGAAGCGGTCATAGGCCGCCCGCTTCTGCGGGTCGGAGAGCACCTCGTAGGCCTCGTTTATCTCCTTGAACTTGTCCTCGGCGCCGGTATCCCTGTTACGGTCAGGATGAAACTGGAAGGCGAGCTTGCGGAAAGCCTTCTTTATGTCCTCGTCGTTGGCCTCTCGTGAGATACCCAGCACCTCGTAATAGTCGCGTTGTGTTGCCATAGATATACCAGTCAACCTCCAGAGACTCAGAGTTATTATAACATATCGTTTGAAAGCTTAGGGTATAATAGGTTCAGGCGCAAGGTCTTTGCATTATATAGGAGAGTCCCACATCGGAGAGACCATGTCACCTGTCATGCTGAGCGAAGCGAAGCATCCCAGGGTGGTAGGTCATGCCACCCCACCCTGAGAGTCTTCGTCGCTACGCTCCTCCAGAATGACAGAGCGGCTATTTTCATAACAATGACGACAAGGGCTATTTTCGAGGGAACCCTTCATGCCCGCTTGCGCTGGGCGCCGCGAAGAACGAAAATAGCCCGCCCGTGGCCGTAGTCGCCCAATTCATTGGGCAAACCCTGCCCCGACCTGTCGGGGCAACTACATTTGAATGGGTCTATTTTCCAGGGAACGAATGAATCAAGACAATGACGAGGTAACTTGAATCGAAGGGCTGCGGTACGCGTCACCCTGCTGGGCCTGTTCCTCCTCTCCATGTTGCTCCTGCCATCGGGGGCGGCATTCCGGGCGAATAGCGTGGAGGGGCTGGCCAGCCCCTATTTTTTCAGCCTGGTCCGCTGGGAGGCCGCGAGCCTGTGGAACGAGGTCGCCGGACGGGTGAGCCGGCGGGCAGGGAATTCTTCTCAACGGGCCGATATAGCTCTCGTGGAGGAATACTTTCGCCTCGGCCAGGAGGCGGCAACCCTGCAGCGGCGCCTGGAGCAGTTGTCGTCAGCGCCAGGGCGGGAGTCGGAGAGGACGCAAATCGAGGCGCGCATCCTCTCCCTGAAGCAGCAGAGGGCTGACAGGGGAAACGGGGTCCGGCGGATAGTTGCCCGGCAGATAGGGCAAGCCCTGGAACAGGAGGGCATCCCGGTCCGTCCGCCGGTCCTTTTCGCCTTCGATGCGCCGCCACAGCTTCTGGTGATTTCTCCCCGGGAACGGATAGAGCTCAAGGAGACCTTGTTGCTGGACTCCGGAGTGAGTCTGAGAAGCGCAGTCCGGCTCGAGCGGCAGGTTGAAGCGCTGCCCCCTCCCGAAGGCCATATCCGGGGCCTGTCTGCTCTCGCCGAGCCCCTGGGGGGGCTGGCGGCATATCCCAGCCTGATACCTGAGACCGACAGCCTGGAACGGGCCATACCTACCATTGCCCACGAATGGACGCACCACTATCTCTTTTTCCAGCCGCTGGGGAGGAGATACGGGGCTGACAACCGGATGACAACCATCAACGAGACCGTGGCCGACATCGTCGGAGATGAGGTTGGCGGCAGGGTGCTCCAGGAATACGGCAGGAAGCTCGAAAAAGGCCACCCGAAGAAGCCTTCGGGCTTTGACTTCAATCAGGAGATGCGCCAGACCAGGCTAAAAGCCGACGAGTTGCTGGCAGAGGGCAAAGTGCCCGAAGCGGAAGCATATATGGAAGAACGGCGTCAGTTCCTGGAAAAGAACGGCTATTTCATCCGTCGATTGAACCAGGCGTACTTCGCCTTCCACGGTAGCTACGGGGACAGCCCCGCATCGGTCAGCCCTGTGGCCGGGTGGCTCAGGGACATCAGAGCGCGATCGTCTTCCCTCGGCGAGTTCCTGAAGACGGCAGCCAGGATAGCGAGCTACGAGGAACTGGAAAGGCTGGCGCAGGGCAACCGTTAGCTCAGAGGCAACCAGGCCCGTAATCCGTGGGTTCCTTGCAGATAGGGAAGGAGCAAGAAAATCCTCTCTCCCTTGAGGGGCTGATTACACGACAGTTTTTCGCGATTGGATAAGACTGGCGGAAGTTTGATACCAGTGTTTGTCTGTCACCCTGAACCCCTCGGCCCTGAACGGGCCTCTCCGCGCACGGAGTCCGATGTTTTACTCGGACAGGGCAGGCTCCGTGAAGGGGAAG
>JACQTY010000146.1 GCA_016210545.1 Chloroflexota bacterium | reverse complement strand
GGGTGAGGTTGGAACCCTGACGGACCCCGTCTGGACTACCAATATCATTTTGAGATAGTTTCTTAGTATTTCGTGCTTAGGATTTGGCGCTTGGGATCTGGGACTTTGCCGGTTAGGAGTACAAATATGGACTACCACACCGAACCACTGGAGACCTATAACTGGGGCAAGGAGATGCGCCTTAAGCATCTCCAGGCGCCGCTCAAGGCCAGGGAAGAAGGGAAACTGCTCGTCGTCGGCAACATGAACTTCCCCAAGGAGATGGTTGCCGCCGTCGGCGACTTCGTATATTTGGCCGGCGAGCCGTGGTCGGTGGCCGCCTCCCGGGAGGGCCAGCCCGATAGTCTGGCCAAGCAATTCCTGGAAGAGGTGGAGCGGCGGGGGTTCCAGCGGGACATGTGTTCCTACATGCGCCTGTACTGGGGGTCCATGTACCTCAACAAAAGCCCCTGGGGCGGCTACCCCAAGCCCGACATCGTGACCTTCCAGGCTGACTGTGATAGCCGCGGCAAATGGTATCAGGCCGTCAAGGAACATCTGGGTGTCCCGTGGTACTGCGTCGAGGGTGACTTCCATCGCATAGATGGCACCCTCACTCCCAAAGAGCACGCCATCCGCTACCTGATGGACCAGTACGAAGAGTTCATTCAGTGGATTACCAAGCATACCGGCCGGCCCTACCGCGAGGATGTCCTCACCGAGGCGCTGGCCAATGCCTACCGCAGCCGGGCCTACTGGGGAGAGGTGATGCAGCTACAGAGCCACATCCCGGCGCCCTTGGACTATAAGCTATTGCTCCCATTCTACATGGCTATCGAGTGGTACCCCTACGAAGAGGAATGCGTCCGCATGCTCCAGTCGTTGCGGGATGAGGTGAAGTACCGCATCGCCAATGGGATCACGCCGGTGCCCAACGAGAAAAGGCGTGTAACCCATGAGGGCCTGGCCCCGTGGTATGCGCTATACCTCTTCAGCTACGTCCGGGAACGCGGCGTCACGGTGCTCGGCGGCGCTCACAATCTGGCCTTCATCTCGCCGGTGCAGAAGCTGCGACCCGATGGCTCCTTCCATCCCGAAGACCCGGTGGACTGGGATGCCGTTCCCAAGACCAAGGAAGAAGGTCTCCGCTTCCGCGCCATGCACCAGTTCCTGGTGGAGAAGCTTACCCTGGACACCAAGGTGCGCCTCATGTACACCAAGGGCATGGTCGACTACTGGAAGGCAAACGGCGTCATATTCATGATGGATAGAGGGTGCGAGTTCTTCAACATCGGGCAGCCGGAGGTGCGGGCTGGAATTCAGAGGGCCGGCGTCCCCACGATGGTCTATGAGACCAACCGGGTGGACGCCGGCGAGTGGGACTGGACCCACATCCAGGACAATACCGACGCCTTCCTGGAGTCCCTGGGCATACCGGCAACAATCAAAGCCAGGTAGGGGCAGGTCTGAGATCTGCCCATATGTGCGGACCTTCCGGCAATAGGGCACGGTCCCGATACATCGGGATGCCCCTACGAATATACCGATCCCAATGATACGTCATCCGTAGGGGCACGATGCATCGTGCCCAACTCTCGTACCTCGTGCCCCGCCATTCCGGCGTTCGGGCGCGGTCCCGACCTGTCGGGATGCCCCTACGAAACGAACCGGCGGGGGCAAGGCCAGGTACGGCCAGAACATAGGGCTGGCCTGAGACCTGCCGTGTGTGAGAACCTTGCGTAGGGGCACGATGCATCGTGCCCAATAGGGCACGGCGGCGCCGTGCCCCTACGAAGAGGCGAGAACTTGCCCTACAACCCTCTCGAACATCACCGCCACTCCATTCGTTTGAAGGGATACGACTACTCACAGGCCGGAGCATACTTTATCACCGCAAACACCCATCTGGAACAGAACCTCTTCGGTGATATGGTCGGTGACCACGTGCAACTCAACCGATATGGGCATATCGCTGAACAGGAGTGGCTGCAGACCGCGGTCATCAGGAAGAACATTGAACTCGACATCTTCGCGATCATGCCAGACCACTTCCATGGCATACTCCTGATTCTTGAAAGCCACGAGGGCACGGCGGCGCCGTGCCCCTACGCAAGACCTGGCATTTATACGGGCGCGGCGGGCCGTGCGTTGACAATCGAGCAATTCGGCAAGCCGACCGCGGGTTCATTGCCCACCATCATGCGCTCGTTCAAATCGGCAGTGACGCGGCGGATCAACCAACTGCGTAGAGGAGACGGCACACCAGTGTGGCAGCGCGGATACTATGAGCACGTCGTGAGAAACGATGAGGACCTGAATAGAATCCGGCAGTACATCTTGGACAACCCCTCGAAAGAGGTGCCAGGCTATTTCTGACCTCATTGGGGGGAGCGCGCGCGGCCCTTCCGAGAGAAGACATGAAATCCGCACGGGCACGACGGTACCGTGCCCCTACGAGAACGCCGCACCCTGTAGGGGCGCGATGCATCGCGCCCCGCTCTATCCAATCCCGACAGGTCGGGACCTGTCGGGATGCCCCTACGAACTTGCCTTGTCTCTATTTCCTCCAGCCCTCCAGCGGCATCCTCGGCTCCAGGCTGTTCTTCGCCAGTTCTCCGCGGAATAGCTTCATTATGGCAGGCGACTCGTTGGGGTACTCGATCTGGTCGCCCCCCGAGTCTGTGCTCTCGGCAGCCTTATAGTCGTGAGTCATGCGGATGGCCCATATTCCATACTTGTCGCTGCCCCAGCGCAAAGCCAGGTAGCGGGCCGGCTCTTTGCCCGTGTTGAAATGCTGGTGGAACCACTTGTCCGGCGGCACCAGCATGCTACCTTTCTTCCAGGGGAACTGCTTCGGTTCGGCGCCCTGCGGCCACATCAGACTATAGCCGGTACCATTGAGGATGATGACGTGAGCGCCCGGCCCGTGGCGGTGGCCCTTCTTGTAGGTGCCCACCGGAAACTCCGAAATGTGGGCCCCAAAGGAGTTCTCCGACATCTGGAACCGCAGGTTTATGCCACCAGCGCCCCGCTCCTTGTACTCCAGCAGCTTCAAGGTATAGACGTCGGAGATGAAATTGCTTTCCCACAGCCGGGCGAAGTGGACCTTGCCCTTCGCCGAGAAATAGTCCTCCTCGCCGCTGTAGCGGTCATCAAAGCGGAAATCGTTCTTGAATACAAAGTCCAGATTGTGGAAAAGGTTGATTACCAGAGGCGCGGTGGTCACCGACAGGAACCGGACCGGCTTATCACCCTGTCCGTTGAAGAGCTGGTACCAGCAGTTGAGCGGCGGAGAGAACAGGCTGCCCTCGCCCCACTCGAAGGTCTGCTTGCGGCCGCCGGGTTGCCATATGGAGGCGGCGCCCCGACCTTGCAGGATGAACATGGTCTCTTCGTAGAGGTGGCGCTGCGGCTCCAGCGCCTTGCCCGGCGGGATCTCGCAGATATAGCCGTC
>JACQTY010000144.1 GCA_016210545.1 Chloroflexota bacterium | reverse complement strand
CTGCCTCCCTTAATCCGCCATCAAAATCCCTCTCAATCTCCCCTTCGGCAAGCTCATCCCGAGTCATCGGGATTGAGTAAAGGGAGGCCGACACTTCGGCCCCAAGGGTGAGTGTAGCACCCAGCTGGTGAAAGAACTTTCGATTTGAGTAGATTGGAGAGGTGGTGGATTTGGCCTCCTCGGTCGATTGACATCACCTGTCAGCGGGTGTATTCTGAGGCCGTCTTTGCAAGGGAAACACATGGTCGCCTCTCAGCCTCCTCTCAGCACGCGGGAGAGTAGCTTGTGATGCTGATAGCCCTCCGGAGGGGCGGTTGCGCCAGTCCACACACCGATCAATAGCCTTCCTGAAAAGGCTTACGGCCCGCCTTCATCCATCGCCGTCATGCAATGGGGGCTTTCTTCACAGCGTGCCGACCCCGGGATGGCATCTGCTTCTAGCCATTGCACTGGCCTTCACACTGGTCGTCTCCCTATCGCCGTTGGTCCTGGCGGGCGACGGCGATATTGACAACCTTCCCCCCATTCCGCAGCCCGAGAAGAAACATCCCAACCTGGACTCCTCGCTGGCCGCCAAGGCCGAGGAAGCCAGCAAGAAGCCTGTCCCCGGCCCCTCCCGGTTTGCCCCGCAGACGGTGGAGCCAGCCGTAGAAAAGGTGCGGGTCATCATCGAGGCCCAACCCGGCCAGAAAGACAACGCAGTAGCTGCGGCCCAGGCCGCCGGCGCCCAGGTGGAGGCCACCTACGAGGATCTGGTCCAGGCTATGGCGCCTTTGCCCGCGCTGACGGGGCTGGCAAACAATCCCGGCATCCGTTTTGTCAGGCCGCCATTCAAACCTGTGCCGCACGACATCAGCAGCGAGGGCCTTTCGCTGATTGGTACAGCGGCGTGGCAGGGGGCCAACATCAGGGGCCAAGGGGTGAAGATCGCTGTGGTGGATAGTGGGTTCAAGGGGTATGCCTCTCTATTGGGGACGGAACTGCCGAGTTCGGTCATTGTCCAGTCTTTCCGATCCGACCAGGACATCCAGGCCAACGAGGAACATGGCGCGGGTGTCGCCGAAATAGTCTACGACATTGCCCCCGGCGCGCAGCTCTATTTGGTGAATTTCAACACTTCTGTGGAGTTAGGCAACGCTGTGGACTGGCTCATAGCGCAGAATGTGAACATCATCTCTCATTCAATAGGTTGGTATGGCGCCGGGCCTGGCGATGGCACCGGACCAATCAATGATATTGTGACCAAGGCGACCAATGCCGGCATATTGTGGGTCAATTCGGCGGGCAACAGCGCTCAAGAGCACTGGGGTGGTAGCTGGCTCGATACAGATGGCGACGGCTGGCTGGAATTCCAGGGTACCGATGAGGGACAGACGTTTACGGCGTATGCTGGCAGTAAGATAGAGGCATTCCTTACCTGGGACGACCCGTGGGGTGCATCTATCAATGATTATGACCTGTACCTTGTCAACTCGTCCACCGGTGCTACGGTTGCCGCCTCGCTCAACAGGCAGAATGGCAACGACGCGCCTGAGGAGGATATAGAGTACGTGGTGCCAGCCGTGGGGCAGTATTACCTTCTCATAAGGAAGTATTCTAGCAACAAGACTTCGAAGTTCAACCTATTCAATATGCACCACCCGCTCCAGTACACGGTGGCCTCGGGGAGCATTGGAATCCCCGCCGACTCTCCCAATGCCCTGTCAGTGGGGGCGGTGAGATGGGATACCCCATCTACACTTGAATACTACAGCTCTCAGGGCCCCACCGTGGACGGCAGGACAAAGCCTGACCTGGTGGCGCCAAGCCGGGTAAGCACTGTCACCTATGGTACCGGAGGCTTTGCTGGCACCTCGTCCTCGGCTCCCCACGTCTCCGCTGCGACGGCGCTGGTGAAGCAGGCCAACCCTACCTGGACCCCTGCCCAGATAAAGGCCTTTTTAGAGAGCCGGGCTGTCGAACTGGGTGCAGCCGGTAAGGACAACCAGTTTGGGGCAGGGCGGCTGAACTTGGGGGAGTTACCGGCGCTGTGGATTTCGTCGGTTGCGCTGAGTAGCCCCACTTCCAAAGGCGTTCCCACTTTCTCGTGGGCGGCGGCCTCTGGCGCGGCCTCTTACGAGGTGCGCATGGATGGAGTGTCATGGACCAACGTGGGAAATGTATTGACTTACACGGGGGCGGCTCTTTCAAATGGCAATCATACGTTTGACGTTAGGGCCTCTGACGGAGCGGGCAACTTAGGTGTGTCGGTGAGTGTTGCCTTTGCCATCGACACCCTGGCCGCAGCCGACAAGGACGTTGTAGTAGAAGTGGCCAGTTCCGTCAACCAGCCTGGCGTACAAAAGGCTGTTGCGGGCCCTAACCGGGTCGCGCCCACGGTGGCGGCCAATGTGGGTGACACCATTACGTTCAAAGCGGTCCGGGGGACGATCACATTTGTGGGTTCTTCTTCCCTGACCAGCTCGCTATCCAGCGGGTCAGCGACCGGCGTGACCACCGAGGCCAGCGGCATTCGGTTCCTCACTACTATAGATACCTACCCATCAACGGCTCTGGTCGCTGGCAACGGTGACTTTAGTCCAGGATCTGCCGTCAGCGTTACTGTTAACGGGTCGCCGGTAACGACTGTGCCCGCTAGTCCTACGGTGGGGACCGGTGCTCCGGGCGATGCCGGGACAGGCAAGTTTGCCCCCGTGTCCATTACCGTGCCGTCTCTTAAGCGGGCCACCGCGAGCAGCCCGCATGTTTTGAAACTCTCGGATGGGGTTACCGAAATAACGGTCAACCTGATTATCAATCCCCGGGCCCAGTTCACGCCGGAGATTGGCGGCAATGGTCAACTGATAACAGTGGCGGGTTCTGGCTTCAGGTCGAGTAGCTCAATTGACGTTGAAGTAAGGGTGGGGATTTCTCTGGCTAACGGGACCGGAGTTGCCACCGGCGCCCCGATGCTGCTCACCTTTCCCTTTGATAGCACTCTCAATGCCTCGCATGCTGTCCAGGTTACCACGCCGGGTACATTTAATCTCACCTTGCCCCCCGGTACTTCAGGCACAGCCACCAGCGGGACGGCCACGTTGACCGGCAGCCCTGTGGCGCTGGCGGCAGGAGTGAACACTGTCACCACTGTCACGGCGGGCACGTTCGTCGTGGACTTGAACGCCCTGGGGACGCCTTCTTTGATAGTTTCGCAAGGCGTGCTAATCACAGACGCCAACGGCAGCTTCACCGGCACCTTTGCCGCGCCAGACATCATGGCGGCAGCCAGCCCGGCGAACACTATAAATGCTATGGATGGCGGCGCTGCAAGAGCAAACGCCACTGGGTTTGTGTCTGGTATCAGGTTCTTTGTGCTAGATAACACACCCCCCGCCGCCCCCGCCGGCCTGAATGCTACGCCATCAGCTACCAGCATCGCCCTGACCTGGACTGCCAACACCGAGGCGGACATCGCCGGCTATAAGATTTACTATGACACTAAAGCTGGGCCTCCATTTCAGGGGACAGGGGTAGCCCAGGGGAACTCGCCCATCACTGTGGGCAATGTTGCCGCCTATACCCTCTCCGGGCTGAACACGGGGATACCCTTGCACGTGGCGTTAACCGCATATGATACTCACGGCAATGAAAGCGATTACAGCCAGGGAAAACAGGTTACGCCAGTCGCGGCGCCTGGTAGTCTAAGTAAAACAACCCCAGACAATGACAACACACCCACGTTGACCTGGAGCGCTGTCAGCGGGGCTGCATGGTATGACGTCAGCATGGATGGTGGGACTTATAGCAACATGGGGAACGTGCTCACCTACACTGTCCCTGTTTCTGTCTCCGATGGCCCACATACCTTCTATGTGCGGGCCGTGGACGGGTCCGGTAACGCGGGCCCTGCTGCCAACCTCTCTTTTACCATCGATACCGTCGCCCCCACCGCCCCCGCCGGGCTGACCAAGACCTCGCCGGTCAACGATAACAGGCCGGCGTTCACGTGGACGGCGGCGACGGACAGCGGCAGCGGCGTGGACCACTACGACGTACAACTGGACTCGGGGTCGTGGACAAATATCGGCGATGTCACCGCTTATAGCTGGCCATCGGCTGTCGCCGATGGCAACCATACCGTCAGCATCCGGGCGGCGGACAAGGCGACGAACGCCGGCGCGTCAGCCAGCGTTAGCTTTGGGACAGACGCAACGCCGCCGACCGTGCCGGGATCTCTCGCTCGCACGACCCCGGACAGCGATAACACTCCCAGCTTCACCTGGATGGCCTCCACCGATGCTACTACCCTGGTATTTGAGTACAGGGCCCGCTTCGACTCGGCACCCTTTGCGTCCGTCGGCAACGTGACCGCGTACACGGCGCCTGCGGCGCTGGCCGACGGCAGTCACACCTTTGAGGTCAAAGCGGTGGACATCGCAGGGAACGAGAGCAATGCGGCGAGTGTCACTTTCATCGTGGATGTCACACCGCCAACTGCGCCCACTGGGCTGGTCAAGACCACTCCGGACAGCAACAATAAGCCGGGCTTCTCTTGGACTGCTTCCACGGATGCCACATCCGGCTTAGACCACTACGAAGTCAGCATGGACTCCGGAGCGTGGAATGCTATTGGTAACGTGACTGGATACACCTGGCTGACGGCTCTCAGCGCCGGTTCCCATACTTTCCAGGTGAAAGCCGTGGACAAGGCCGGTAATACGGGGTCACCGGCCAGCGTCACGTTTGCGCTGACTGCTGTAAAGCCCCTGGACGTACAGTGGGTATCCCATACAACACCCACCACCCTAAAGCCGGGGGAGACGGTGAGTGTTCCCATCAACCTGACCAATACCGGCTCTCTCACCTGGCCGAAGGGCGGGGCCAACCCCGTCAACGTGTCCTACCACTGGCTGAATGCGACCACCGGGGCGGCGGTGGTGTGGGACGGTCTGAGGAGCGCTTTGCCGGGTGATGTGGCCAGCGGCGAGACGGCGACGGTGACTGCGACCCTTAAAGCGCCCCCGGCGGCGGGATCGTATACCCTGAGGTGGGACCTGGTGCAGGAGGGGATTACCTGGTTCTGGTTTGTGCCCGCGCCGTTCCTGGATGCG
>JACQTY010000145.1 GCA_016210545.1 Chloroflexota bacterium | reverse complement strand
GCTTTGTCCCTACCGACTACCGGTTTTCGACTACGCGCCGCCCGTTGCCGCGGATATCCAACGTTCCGCCCAAGCCAGAAAGGATGGATGAGGGCAGGAGGGATAACAGAAGTGCGCTTCAGGCATATTGCGTCAATAGAAACTGTTACCGAAGGTAGCATCATTGCGTCAGATTGCCAGTTACCGTAGGTATTGCCTCTAGGCGAGGCGAGGGGGCACGCCCGCTGCGTGGGGAGCGTTGGGCGAGCTTCCAGAGTTGATTCTGGGTAGCGGTGATCTCTCTCATCAGGCGCACAGGGTTGAGGCCGTGGTAGAGAGCAGAGAGTTGGACCGCCTTTTCCTTGGTGAGGATCCCAGAGTCCAGGGCGCGTTGGTAGGGGGTCTTCGCCTCGTCATAGATTTTGCGGACCCTGGCCCCATGGCGTGTCTTCTCCTGAAGCTGCATGACAGGCTGGAAGAAGTTGGTATGCCAACGGAGGAGACCGTACAGGCGATTGAGGGTCTCCAGAGCCGGCCGAGAGGTGTAGCGCTCGTACCCAACCAAGCGGCGCACTGCCGTCCAGTTCTTCTCCTCCACGTGGGCATTATCGTTCTTCTTATAGGGGCGCGAGCGGGTGAACGTGATCTGGTGCTTCTGGCAGTAGGCCAAGAGATCGCTGTTGATGAACTCGCTGCCATTGTCCGAATCCAGGCCAAGCCAGGTAAAAGGAAGTCTTTGGCCGATCTCGTGGAGGGCAGCTCCGACGCGGTCCTGGGTCTTGCCCCAGACGGCCTGTCGCTCTACCCACCCCGTGGCAATATCCACGGCAGTCAGGGTGTTGAGGTAAAACCCCTCGGTACTCTCCCCACAATGGGCTACCAGGTCCACCTCCAGGAAGCCCGGGCGATGGTCCTCCCACTCCGTGAAGGTGCGAATGGGGATGGCATGCTTGAGCAGCGTTCCTGGCTTGGTCGTGCTCAGGGGACGCCTGCCCTCCCGCTGGCGCACCGGACGCAGAAGGCGCTCGATGGTCGATGTGCTCATCGCCAGCAGCTCGGCCCGTGTCTCCGCGCGCAGATGCAACTCCTCATGGCGGTGCATCTGCTCCACCAGCGCCGGCAGGAAAGGCTTCAGTCGCTGCGGGCAGACGCGCCCCGTGGCCTCCCACAGGCGCACCAGGGGATCACGCAACTCCGCTCCATACCGCCGGGAGCGTCCCCGCCGGCGTTGCGTCCTGGCCACGCCCCTGCGAAGAAGCCGCACCACTGCCTTTCGATGATAACCGGTGACTTCAACAGCCTCGTCCAGCATCCTCCCCTTCTCGCGCTTACGCGCCTGCTGGTATCTGGGACGGATTGCCCCCAGGTACTCGCCAATGCTTTCGCGGGTCATCCTTGCCTCTCTCAGTAACCTGATTTCTGAGGCAACGATACCCCTTTCGGTAACATTTATTGTGACTCAATTCGTCAGGTAGACGCCGCCTGTGAAACCCGGTACAATAGGGGGCAAATTACTAAGCCCTCCTTCAGGACGGTAGCGGTGTCACGTAGAGAGCGTAGACTGGAAGCCCGGCGCAAACATTCGGCTGCGCGGAAGTTGCCACCACCCGGCAAGGGCAACATCTTTACTCGGATGTCCACCGACATGATCGTCGGGATATTGATAGCCAGCGTCATCGCCGTCGCAATCCTGGTATTTTTCCTGGCCTCGTATTTCAGCCGCCCCAAAACGATACCGCCGCCGCCGTTCGCACAGGCCCAAACTCTCGCCATCGACCCGACCAACGCGAACCGGTTCCTCGTAGGGGCGCCCCAGGGGATGTTCCGCACGTCCAATGGAGGCCGAAAGTGGGAGCCCTACGGTTTCCAGCAGGAGTCCATACGGACCATCGTCAGCGACCCTGCCGACCGGAACCATCTGCTCGCCGCCGGTGACAACATTCTGGCGAACAGCACCGATGGCGGGAGGATCTGGCAGCGAATGAGCCCGGAACTGCCCGGACCGGGGTTCACCGCCCTGGCCATCGATCCTTCGACGCCGAATAGGTTCTACGGGTTTGTCGAAGGGAGCGGCCTTGTCAAAAGCGATGACGGCGGCGAGAAGTGGACGACCGTCACCAACGCCATCGATGGCGTGGTGACCTCGCTAGCGGTACGCCCCCGCGATCCGAACATCCTTTACGCCGCGAGCACCACCTCCGGGCTCATCGTCAGCGCAGATAGCGGGACGACATGGGCTCCAGCGGAGGCCCAGCCTCCTGCATCGCCCGTCACGTTCGTCTTGCCGGTCTCCGGCGAACCGGAGACGCTGTACGCGGTAGCCGCAGGGATGGTTGTCAAGAGCCAGGACGGCGGGAAGACCTGGGCCACGATGAGCACAGGCCTGACCACACTGGATGCCAGCGTGCTCTCCTATGATCCGGCGAGCAGCACGCAGTTTCTCTCGTCCTATGACGGCAAGATTTTCCAGAGCAAGGACGGCGGGGTGACCTGGATCAGGCAGTAGGAAAGGTGACCTGGGTGTTTTTGGGGCGAGCCGGAGCACTTTTCTTTGTCGCCGGCGCGGCCGGTGCCATGGTGCTTTCGGCATGTGGCGCGGGAGAGCCTGGAGCAACGGCCTCGAAGGCGCTGATCGAACGAGGGGCCGTACTCTACCAGGCAAACTGCCTGACCTGTCACAGCGGCGCCAAAGGCGGCAATATCAAGGATATCCCGCCGCCGCACAATGGTAATGGCCATACATGGCATCATCCCGACCAGCAACTCATCGACATCACCCTCAACGGTCTTCCTCTCACTGTCCCAGGACAGAAGATGCCAGCCTTTAAAGATATGCTTAGCGAGGAAGATGTCCAGGCGATCCTCGCCTACGTCAAGATGTGGTGGACAAAGGACCAACGGGCCTGGCAGGCGACGGTCACCGCCCAGCAAAAGCAGGTCCCCCAATGAGCAGACGCAAAGCCGCCAAAGGGCGACATCAGGCGGAAGTTTCGGGACATCGTCCAGTAGTGAGAAGAGCCAAATCCAAGGGGCGATTCCCGAGGTGGGCGTACGCTGCCATCTTGATAGTCGTCGTGGGACTGGGGATCGGCTTGCCGGTGTACTTCACCCAGCGGCATCAGGCGCCACCAACGAGCTCTTCCGAGTCGAACGGCCCACTGAAGATTGCTGGAATCGGCCAACCTGCGCCGGAGTTCACGCTGAAGGACCCCTATGGGCAAGCGAATACGGTGAGTCCAGGGGATGGGAAAGCACGCCTCCTCG
>JACQTY010000138.1 GCA_016210545.1 Chloroflexota bacterium | reverse complement strand
GACCAAGGTGCTGCACCAGCCAGGTGAAGAATCGTTCCGTTTCGTGAGATTGAATGGGCGGCGGATTTTGGTAACACGTATTGACGATGTCGGTTATGGTAGGTAGAATGAGGGCATACACGGGCTGAACGTCCATGTATCTGTAGAATAGAGCTTCTTCTGGCCGCGGCCCTCCAAATAGCTAGAGGCGGGTAAAATGACGCCAGAAAAGCCGGCCGGGGGAAAAGGGAGCCAATGGTGAGACTGCACCTGCCAGACCTGTCACATCAGTGTAACGGTTGCTAAGGCATGTCTTGAGGATGGGGCTTGCGACATTGTCTGTTGCGGCAAGCCTATGGTGGAGGAGAAGACAGGGGCCAAGGCAGGTAGGTAATTCGTGCTCGCTGGCCGTCTCACGTTGGACAGTGGGCCAAGTATCACGCGGATGGGGATGTCCAGGTAGCACATAACGCCGCCTATCAGGACCAGCCATCGCTCCGCCACGCCGACTACCAGAGGGGGCCTGTAGTTGTGACCGGCGGCGGTCTCTGAATTTCTCATAGTATGACGAGTTCTCTCCTGGCGGCCCAAAACGCAACAGGCAAGGTCTGAAGTCCCGCAGGAACGCAGCGGCGCCCCAACTGCGGGGCGCCGCTGCCCCGTCCGTTCGACCCGCCCAGCCAGACTATGCCTCAAACGAAGGATAATATGGAGTTGAGTCGATCGGAGGCGCCGCAATGAGAATAACTTTGCTCTCCCTATCCCTGACGGCCCTTCTCCTTTCCCTTGTCCTCGGGGCCGCCGGTTGCCGGGCTGCAGGGCCGGGCGCAGACTCAGGCAAGGTCAACGTGGTGGCCAGCTTCTACCCTCTCTACGATGCCGCCCGACAGGTAGGGGGCGACAAGGCGTCTGTGAGTAACCTCGTCCCCGCGGGCACCGAGCCCCACGATTTTGAGCCGACGCCCCGGGACATTGCCACCCTGACCAAAGCCCGGCTTGTGGTGTACAACGGCGCCGGGTTTGAAGAATGGATGGAGAGGGTACTCCCGGATCTCAAGAAGGCTGGAGTCCTGGCCGTGAGCGCGACCCAGACTACCGAGCTACTTCAGATGGAGGACGAAGACGACCCCTCGAAGAAAGTACCTGACCCCCATGTCTGGCTGGACCCGGTGCGCATGCAGCGCATAGTCAACGCCATCAAGGATGCCTACGTACAGGTCGACCCGGCGAATAGGGCGTTCTATGAAGCCAACGCGGCTGCCTATGTATCTAAACTGGACGCCCTGGACAAGAGCTATCAGGCCACCCTGTCCAAATACAGCATAAAAACGATTGTCACCTCCCACAATGCCTTTGGTTACCTTGCTCGACGTTACGGGATCGACGTGATATTCATCTCCGGGCTTAGCCCCGAGGCAGAGCCCAGCCCTCGGAAGCTGGCGGAGATCACCAGGCTGGCCAGGGAACGCGGCGTCAAGTATATCTTCTTCGAGTCACTGGTCAGCCCGAGATTGGCGGAGACCGTGGCCAAGGAGGTAGGCGCGCAGACCCTTGTCCTCAACCCCATTGAAGGACTGAGCGACCAGGAGATAGCTGGCGGTAAGAGCTACATTACGGTCATGCAGGACAACCTGGCAAATCTGAAAACGGCGCTGGAGGCGCAGCGGTGACGGATGCCCCGGTTTTCAAGGTAGAACACGTCGCCTTCGGCTACAACAACCGACTGGTGCTGAAGGACATCAGTTGCGACATCGAGCGTGGCGAGTTCGTCGGGATTATCGGCCCGAACGGAAGCGGCAAGTCAACTCTGGTGAAGCTGCTGGTGGGTATTCTCAGGCCCAAGTCCGGCTCCATCCAGGTGTTCGGCGAGCCGCTGGAGACTTTCAAGGAGTGGCCACGGATCGGCTATGTGTCGCAGCGCGCCACGCACTTCGATGTGGGCTTCCCGGCTACAGTGCGGGAGGTGGTTTCCCTGGGACGGGTGTCGCGGGTGGGGTTGTTCCGGCGGCGGCAGAAGGCCGACGAAGAGGCTATAGACAGGGCGCTGGAGGACGTTGGCATGGTGGACATGCAGGCGCGCCTCATCGGCAACCTTTCCGGCGGCCAGCAGCAGCGGGTCTTCATTGCGCGTGCACTAACGCAGCAACCGGAGGTGCTGGCGCTGGATGAGCCTACCATCGGGGTTGACCCCGAGGCCCACCTGAAGTTCTTCGAGCTCATGCGACACCTTCACGACCACGAGAATCTCACCATCGTTCTGGTCTCCCACGAGGTCGATGTGGTGATGACCGAGGTCACCAAGCTGCTATGCGTCAACCAGGAACTCCTTTTCCATGGCACGCCCCAGCAGTGTCTCACCGACAACTGCCTGGTGCAGCTCTACGGTGAAGGCTATCACGTAGTATCCCACAGCCACCCGTGGACCCACAAGTAGATGCCTGAGATATTCCAGTACTCCTTCATGGTCAGGGCCCTGATAGCCGGCCTGGTCATCGGGCTGGTGGCGCCCATCATCGGCACGTTCCTGGTCCTGCGGCGCTTTGCCATCTTCGCTGACGCCCTGGGCCATGCGGCCCTGGTGGGCGTTGCGCTGGGCGCTCTGCTAGGCGCCTCCCCCGTTCTGGCCGCCCTGGTTGTTTGCGTGGGGGTAGCCCTCACGGTGGAGCAATTGCGAGCGAAGCGCCGCCTCCCCTCGGATGCCACCCTGGCGCTCTTCCTTTCCGGGAGTCTGGCCATTGCGATCGTCATCATAAGCCTGTCGCAAGGGTTATCTGTGAATATCATGGGCTATCTTTTCGGAAGCATCACCACCGTACAGACCAGCGACCTGTGGGTAATCCTCGGGCTGGGGGTTATGGCAATCGTGGCCATAGTGGGGCTATACAAGGAATTGTTCTACATCTCGTTCGACGAGGAATCGGCCAGGGTAAGCGGGCTGCCCACGCGCGGGATCAACCTGATTCTGGTGGGGCTGGCGGCCCTCACCGTGGCTCTGGCCATGAGGATAGTGGGCATTCTGCTGGTGGGCGCCCTCATGGTGATACCCGTCCTGTCCGCCTTTCAACTGGCCCGCAGCTTCGCTGGCGCCCTGAAACTCGCGGTGGCTTTCTCTCTTGTGTCTGTTCTCGCCGGGCTTCTCAGTTCCTACTATCTGAACATTACCGCCGGAGGGTCCATCGTCGTCGTAGCCCTGGTATTCTTTTTGATCAGCCTGGCCCTGAGGCGAGCCTAAGCCCCGGTGTGTAGAAATCCAACCGCAAGGGCAGGCGGGAGCTACTCGTTGCGTCCTGCGTGACAGCTTCCCTGACAGCCGCATGAAACGTAGGGGCAATTCACGAATTGCCCCTGCTCCATCCGCTCCGCCGCAACGTCGCCAAAGGAAACGCCCAGAGGCACAGGTAGAATAAGCATCGGCCGAGACTTTTCAGCTATGCGCTGCCGACCAAACACACCTTTACATGTCGTCGAATTTGGACTATAATTCGGTAACTTTTGATTCGATGAGGAGGTCCTGATGAGAAGGGGCATGATCATAGTCGCGATCGTGTCTTTGTTCGTGGTATTGGCGGCCTGTTCCCCCACCACAGCGCCGGCCCCAGCCCCCGCTGCGCCGACGGCGGCCCCTGCCGCGCCCAGACCCGCGGCTACCGCAGCCCCGGAGGATGCTGCCTGGCAGAAAGTAATCGAGGCGGCCAAAAAGGAAGGTTCGGTTACCCTCTACAGCTTCAACTTCGTTGGGGATGTCGGCCTCGCTGTGAGCAAAGCCTTCAAGGAAAAGTATGGTATCACTACCGATATCATCACGGGGCGGGGCGCGGAACAACTGGAACGGCTGAAGGCGGAGCGGCGCACCGGCAAGATGACCGGGGACTTCATGGAGGGGTCCAGGGTACATAACGCCAACGTCAAGAAAGAAGGTCTGACCATAAGCCTCGCCGACCTTCCAGTGTTTAAGGACAAGCAGGCATGGGTAGTAGACCCATTCGTCCTGGATAATACGGCAAACGTGATAGCCTTCAACGTCTTCGTGTATGCGCCCTTTGTCAATGCGAATTTGGTCAAGCAGGCAGAGGCGCCCAAGTCTTACAAAGACCTGCTGGACCCCAGGTGGAAGGGCAAGATGATGCTGCCGGACCCCAACGTCAGCGCCGCGGCATACGAGACGTTCGTTTCCTTCTTAAGTTTGAACATATTGGACACGGAGTACCTCAAAGCCCTCGGCAAACAGGACCTCAGGTTTACCCTGGGGGACGATGACAGCATACAGCGCCTGTCTCGGGGCGAGTACTCGCTGTCTATCCGCACCGCGCCTCCGGTGGTCGCCAACTACATACTGCAGGGCGCCCCCCTTCGAGCCGTCCCCATGGCCGAAGGACATATAGGCAGCGCCTTAGCCGCCCTGGTGGTCAAGGATGGCCCGCACCCCAATGCTGCCAAGCTGTTCGCCAACTGGCTGATGTCGCAGGAGGGACAGACCGTATTCGGCAAGGCCAAGGGGGCGAACACCATCCGTAAGGACGTTCAGGACTTCTTGCCAGAGCCAGCCCGGGTGCCCGGTGTCAAGGTCATCATGCCTACCGAGAAGGACACCGATGACATGGCCCAGATGTTCCGGGACAAGGTGTTGGTCAACCTGTGGAAGAAGTGATATAGGCCCGGCCCTGTAGGGAAGGGTCCCCTCCAGAACCGAAAGGGGGTGGAGCGATGCGGCGACGACTATCAACAGGTGGGATTCCGGCGCTCTGTTTCAAGATGGTCACGCCCCGCATCCCACCACCTTGCTCCTCTATCGTCTCGACACGCGCCGGCAGCCCCGTCCTCGCGCCAACTCTGCCAGCTTTGCACCCCCTGTCGCTTCAGCCACCGGCGACAGGGTCATCGCATCCCCCACTCAGCACCTCCAGGATACCCAAACGAGATCCCCCGGACAGCCGCTCGTGGAGCTATGGAAGGGGGGGAAGAAGTGATCTGACTTCGCAGTTGCCGCTAACCGGAAGGAGTTAGGTTCGCCCCGATATGTCGGGGCAAGGGAAAGGAGGCACTCGTGAAAAAAGTGTTAACGGTTTTGGGAATTGTTCTTCTCTTCGTTGCAGGCGCCTGTGCCCCGCAGACGGCGCCTCCGGCGCCTGTGCCCGCGCCCGCGCCGGCCGTGACCCCGGCGGCGGGGGCAAAGCCCGCGCCGGCAGCCTCAGCGGAGGACGCAGCCTGGGAAAAGGTTGTACAGGCGGCCAAGAAGGAAGGTAGCCTGAATATCTATAGCTTCAGCATGACCGGCGACATAGCAATGGTCACTGCCACGGCGTTTCAAAAGAGGTACGGCATAAAGGTTGACGTTATCAGCGGCCGGGGGGCCGAATTTGTGGAGAGGATCAAGACGGAGCAGCGGGTTGGACAGGTGGTGGCGGACATAATGGAGGCTTCCTCAACCCATACGCTTAACATGAAGATGGCTGGCGGCACGGTAAGCAGCAAAGAAATACCTGTCCTGCGTCAGAAGGATGCCTGGCGTGTAGACCCGCTGGCCGCCGATTCAGAAGGCCATCTATTGGTCCAGAGGTCCATGTATCTCCTGCCCTGGGTAAACACTAACATGGTCAAGGCCGGACAGGAGCCCAAGTCCTATCGGGACCTGCTCAAACCGGAGTGGAAGGGCAAGATGCTCTTCCCGGAGCCATCGGTAAGCACGGGCGCTTACAACGTTTTCATGCCTTTAATAGATAAGGGGTTCCTGGACAATAACTACGTGCGCTCTCTGAAAGACCAGGACCTGAGATTTGTCGCCGGCACGAGGGACATCGCGGCCAGCCTGTCCAGGGGCGAAGCCCACTTTGGGCTGCTGGCCACCGACGTCGATGCCGCGCCTTTCGTCAAGGAGGGAGCGCCTATCAGGGCCTTACCTATGGAAGAAGGGATAGCGATCAACCTTTCCGCGATCGTCAGGGTGAAAAACGGCCCTCATCCCAATGCTGCCCTGGTGTTCATGAACTGGATCCTCGGGTCGGAAGGACAAGAGGTCTATAGCAAGGTCATCGGCCTGGCGTCAGTCCGCAAGGACGTGCCTGATTTCCGCCATCCCGCCGCAGCCGTTATCCCGCAGCGGCTGGTGCTCACCACTGAAGAGAGCGCCCAGGCCCAGGCCAAGGCTTTTCGGGACAAGGTGTACGTAGAGATGTGGCGGAAGTAAGCAGGACGAGGAGGTAAGGATGGGCAGGCGCTTGCACTAAACGTTGGCTGCGCTGACCCGTTTGCCATCCTGGGGGCCGGAGGGTTGGACCCGGACCAAGCCGGGACCAATCCCGATGCATCGGGACTTGCCGTTGGGTCTTTGCTTGGCATCGAAACTGTCCCCCTGGCGTAAAGGGGGTTGGGCCGATGCATCGGTCTGGCACATCTTCGCAAGCAAGCAGGGCGTCCAAAATCCACCACCCGTTGAATCTTGGCAAAGCAGCATCTTTTTCACCAAATTGGTGCAGCAACTGTCTTGGAGAGGCCGCTATGACCTCTCCCTTTGGAAAAGGGAGACTGAGAGGGATTTTGATGGCGGATTAAGGGCGTGGACGACTCGCAAGTCAGGAACTCAGGTTCGGTGACCCGGCTGAGGACGCCAAATACTGCAAGATAACGTCCTGCCAGGACACTGGCGCCTCTACACCGTCGCAAAGATACTTGATGACCATCAGTGCGTCCCTAACGGGCCAGTATTTATCAGGCCACTCCCCCCTCCCGGGCCAGCACCTCGGCAATGTCCTGCATACCCAACTGTTCCAGCTTCTTGCGGGTCTGGAGGCCGGTCTTTTTGTCCCAGCCGTGGTACTCGTAGTACTCGTCCTTGGTCTTCTCCAGGTAGTCCGCCGCCTTCCAGCCCTTGCCGTAGCCCTGGGCCTCGGGCTCGTTTAGCCAGCGCTCGCACAGCTTATCGTCCTCCCGGCGCAGTCCCAGCCGGGTATTGAACGCCTTCTCCAGGTTGGCCACCCTTTCGGCGGCGGCGAGCAATTCCTGCTCGGTGAACTCCAGTCCGGTCGCAGCCTTGAGCGCCAGGGCGAAGTTCCGGGGCGGGAAGTTGATCGGGTCCACGTCCACAACGAAGGTACACACTCCGAGGCAGTTGACAATCGGCGTATAGTTCTCGGCCACCGCCGAGCCAGCGCCCTTGAGGGTGATGTCCAGGGGCTCCGCGGCCTTGGGATCGCCGAAATAGTGCTGGGCGATATCGCGCCGGTTGAACTTGTCCAGTGTTCCCAGGCCCTTGAGGTGGTCGGCGCCCCTCGAAGATACCGCCATGTTGGTGGCCCAGCTAGGGAACTGGCGGACCTCCTCGTTGAAGGGGGACCCGCCCTTGCCGTAGAGGGCGTATTTCAGGATGGGCGCGCTCTTCAGTTCCTCCAGCCGCTGCGCCGCTTTGTACACGCCGGCCTTGAGCAAGTTGCCCATTCTGTTCTTCTGGAGGGCGATGGAGTCTATCATTCGGGCCGCGGCGTCGTGGTTGCCCCATTCCAGGGATAGGGGCGCCCCCAGCCACTCCCGGGTGTCAGCCTCGGTGATTATGCCCCGTTGCCACAGCTCCATGAGCAGGCCGCAGCAGGCGCCGACCTCCACACAGTCCAGGCCGTATTTGCGGACCCTGTCGTTCAGGTCCCCCATCGCCGGGAAATCGGCGATACCCGTCATGATGCCCAGGCTGGCCAGGGAAAGGTACTCCGGCTTGTAACCTTTCATGCCGGCGAATTTGTGGGCCGTGGGGCTCTCGTTCCCTTTGACCTTATACGTGCCGGAACAGCTCAGCAGGCAGCCCGGCGAGCAACTGTAGCTGGAATAGGCTATGTGGTCCCGATACCACCGCTGGCTCAGCGGGTTGAAGTTCTCTTCGGGTATCTGAGGGAACTGGCAGTTGCGCCAGGCGTTGCCCCCGACCCTCTGGTAGTAGGCAGTGAGACGGAGTGTGCCGTAGAGCTTGATGGCGTCCCGCTCCCGGGACATGGTGTTTAGCGACCCTATCAACAGGTCGAGGGCATTCATGAAGGCTTTGGGATCGCTGACCTCCAGCCCTTTGGCGCCGCGCACGGCTATGGCCTTGAGGTTCTTGGACCCCATGACGCAGCCGGAGCCACCCCTTCCCGCCACCCGGTGGCGGTCGGCGATAATCGAGGCGTAGGTCACCAGGTTCTCGCCAGCCTGTCCGATACCGGCGATCTCCACTTCCTTTGTTCCCAGGTCCATCTTGATGAGATGGTCAGTCTCATCCACGTCCCGTCCCCACATACGGGAGGCGTCGCGCACCTCCACTGTGTCGTCATCTATCCAGATGTATACTGGTTTGCTGGCCTTGCCCGTGATTACGACGTGGTCGTAGCCGGCCCAGCGAAGCTGGGCTCCAAAATGGCCGCCGCAGGTGCTATCGCCGTACATGTTGTAGGCCGGCGACTTGAACGTCCATTTCATCTTCGTCCCGCCGCCGTAGGGAGTGGCGCCAAGGGGACCGATGCCGGCGATAAGCACATTGTCCGCACTGAGGGGGTCGATCCTGGGGTCCACCTTCAGGAAGTGCTCCCACAGGAGCCAGGTGTTGATCCCGGCGCCGCCGACGAACCGCCGGCAGAGCTCCTCCGGGATGGGCGCCGAAGATACCTTGCCCGAAGTGAGGTCGATCCGCAGAATTGAACCGTAACCGGTCATGGCCGTCTCCTCTGCCCCTCGACGTATTCCGGGCGGTGACCTTCAGCCGTCATCTGCCGCCTGTGGGTGGTGGCTTCGTGGGGGGCCACGTATTCTAAGCACGACTTCTGCGGCCAGGGATAGGGCTTATCCGGAGAATAGATCACACGAGGCGGGCAATACCTGGCGCAGATAGGGTCGCCCCCGCACAGGTCGCACTTGAGCGCCTCCTTCTGCGGGCCAACCTGAATAGCAGCAAAGGGGCAGGCCTCGACGCAGGCCAGGCAGCGAATGCACTCCTTCTCGTGAATGGCTATGGCGCCGGTGGCGGGGTCGCGGCTCATCGCCTCGGGAACAGGACAGGCCTGGTGGCAGGGGGCTGGATGGCAATGACGGCAGATGACAGGGACAAAGGAATCCGTCTTCTCCAGCCGGGTTATGCGCAGCCGTGCCTGGTGGACGTTGATGCGTCCGGCCCTGTTGAGCGAGCACAACATCTCGCACATGCCACATCCCGTGCAGAGTCCAGGCTCGGCTCGGAAGACCTTTGTTCGGGCGACGGCAGCGGTCATAAGATGCCTCCTTACAGCTTAACGCCTGTCCATGACCTCAAGACGTTCCATCGAAAATAAGGCGAGTCCCGACTTGTCGGGATCGCAGCGTCGGCCCCGACCTGTTGGGGTCCTTCGACAAGCTCAGGACGGCGCCTGCCCTGCGCTCCACGTGACATGGAAGCCCATTTTCATACTTCGCGGCGCCCGGCGCAAGCGGGCATGAGCGGTTCCCCCGGCGATAGGGACCAGAAAGGCTACCTCTGCGCCCTCGGCAATCGGGGCGTCATACGGCTGACGGCGGCCGTTAACCAGCAAGGCTACCTGCGGCTTCAGGTCGCCGCTCCCGGGATCGATAGCGGCATCCCGAAACTCCGGGCCGTGGCGTTGACACAACGCTTCAATCAGACTGCTCGCGGTAGGAATGGCCAGGGCGACGGTCTCCTCGTGGCAACCGGTGATGTCGGAAAAAAGGGAATCATAGAGCACTTTGATGTTCATGATATGGCAGACAGTATAAGGAGGCAGGCGAGGTCTGTCAAATCAAACCGATAAGGCGCCGCGTGCCGCCCCCTCTTTATTTACCTATGCGGCTAATACTATTACTCAGGGCGCAATCCAGTCTGCATTCGAACTGGATCCCCGATTTCGCGCGAATGGCAGAATCATACCACTTTGCAGAAACGGGGAAAATGCTTTATCATAATGCCCTGGTAGGTCTGATTCACTCCGGTCCGGCAGGCCGAACACATTAGGGCTTCAATCGGAGGCGGGCTCTTGATCCTGGAACGTCTGTGAATATCATTGTTTCCGGCTCCCTGGCCTATGACAGGATCATGGACTTTCCCGGGCGTTTCTCCGAACACATTCTGCCCGAGAAACTGCACGTACTAAATGTCAGTTTCACCGTCAACGGTATGAAGGAGAAATACGGCGGCACCGCCGGTAACATTGCCTACGGTCTGGCTCTCCTGGGCGAAAAGCCAATAGTCCTGGCTACTATGGGCCGGGACTATCACCGGTATTTCGAGTGGCTGGCGGAAAACAGCATAGCCAATGACAACATCACGATTATCGGAAATGAGTTCACTGCCAGCGCCTACATCACAACCGACAGGGCGGACAACCAGATCACGGGGTTCAACCCCGGCGCTATGAAATACCCTTCCTCCTTCAACTTCGGTAACATCGTCCCCAAAGAGACCATCGCTATCGTTGCCCCGGGAAATCTTGACGATATGATGAACTATTCCAGCAAGTACCAAACGATGGGTATCGAGTACATCTTTGACCCGGGCCAGTCTCTGCCAATGTGGAATGGCCAGGACCTCGTCAGGTGTATCAAAGGCTCCAGAATCTTGATTTCTAACGACTACGAGCTGGAAATGATCATCAGCAAGACGGGGTTGGACAGAGGGGCACTGCTTCAATTGACCAATACGATTATTACTACACTGGGTGAACTGGGTTCCCGCGTGTGCACACGGGACTGCGAAATGGGGATTCCGGCCGTCAAACCCAGGGAGGTCGTGGACCCGACGGGCGCCGGCGACGCCTATAGAGCGGGGTTAATCAAGGGGCTGACTCAACGCAAGGAAATCGAACAGTGCGCGAGAATGGGCAGTGCGTGCGGGTCCTTCGCCGTCGAGTGTTACGGCACGCAAGAATATCGTTTCAGCCTGGCGGAATTTGAGGCCAGGCTTTGACCTGCCCTGGGGATCAGCCGAATACCGTTCGCCGCTCGCTGGACGTTGCCTCGCAACGAGCCCCGGGGTGGTGCAGCCTCCGCCACCGCGGTTGAGCAACCCCAGGGGATTGCCCCCCACGCCGAACACGGGCGGGTGTCGAACCCGCTCCCGCGGCGGGCTAAAGCCTTTCCTCGTACGGGTCCCGGCCTATGTTGAATCCTCCATAATCCGCCATCAAACTCCCCCAGCAACATCAAAGATGTCAAGGAGGGTCTGTGGGCTTTGGCCGTTTCTCCCCCTTTAGTAAACTGACCCTTACCCATATCCTGGGTTGCTGGACACAGGGGGATTTCGGGGTTGTGGGACATTGGTCGCGGTTACTGCTCTGAAAACAAACAACCCCCGTCATTGCGAGTGAAGCGAAGCAATCTCATGACTTTCAGGT
>JACQTY010000140.1 GCA_016210545.1 Chloroflexota bacterium | reverse complement strand
GGCTTGCACACCGCCGACCGCATCCTGAACACCAGCTATTTCTTTTACCTGGCTGTCATCGGCAGCATGATCCACGCTTTTTCCATCCCGGCAGGGGTGGAGGTAGCCCAGAGGGCGAAGGGATACACCAAGGGGCTTTTCCAATGGCTCATCAAGGCACCCTGGAAAGAACCGGGGTTCTCGGCCATGGTGATCTCCATGGTGATGTTCGGTTTCCTCGGCGGCGTCACCGGTGTGTTGCAGGGAACGATGCAACTCAATATGCTGGTCCACAATACTCTCCGTGTCCCGGCCCACTTCCACATGACCGTGGTTGCCGGCACGACGCTGGCCTTTATGGGGATTTCTTATTATCTGGTGCCCCTGATGGTGCGGCGTAATCTGGTGGGCAAGGCTTGGGCTTCGGTGCAGCCTTACATCTACGGCGCCGGTCTGGCGATCTTCTTTGTGGGGATGTTCATGGCAGGGTCCCTGGGCGTGCCCCGCCGCACCTGGGATATAGCCTATTCCCAAACTGCCATTCAGGTGCCCGTTTTTGGTGGAACGATACCGCTGTTCCTGACACTTCTGGGTATCGGCGCTGTCATCGCTGTTATCGGTGGAGCCATATTCGTGGGGGTAATGCTGGCTACTCTCTTCCTGGGAAAGCGCCAACCAGTCCAACCTTAAAGGCAAAGCTAGACTCACTGGAGGAAAGATAGACATGGCCGGAAAAGAACACGAAAAGAAGAAGGGCTTTGAGGCCCCTGGCACTTTTGCCCTGGCGCTGATATTCTTTGCCTGGTTCGTGATAATGTACGTGGTCGCCTGGATGAGCCTGAGCCGCGTATGGCCCGTGCGATAGGCGCAACTCGAGAAGACCGATCCTGGAATGGAGCCGTCATGCAGACGTTGAAAGCTGTGGCGCCTCTCTTTAAGTTGAGGACGGTAGGCTTGCTGGTGGTGGTGGCCCTGGTTTCGGCCCTGGCTGCCGCCCGGGGGCAAACCCTGGACTGGACGCCATTGCTTGTCCTGGTGGCCGCCGGGGCCTTGGCCTGCGCAGGCTCGGGGGCATTGAACCACTACATCGACCGGGACATAGACGCTGTCCAATCTCGCACCAGGCAGCGCCCCCTGCCCGCCGGACTGGTACCGCCGTGGGTGGCCGGCGTAATGGGGGCGGCCATGATCGTCGCAGCGATCGGTGTGTCCTGGCAGTTGAACTGGCTTGTCCGCGTCTTCATTGCGCTGGGCGCCCTGACCTACGTTGTGGTCTATACCTGCTGGTTGAAGAGGCGGACAGACCAGAACATCGTTATCGGCGGGCTGGCCGGGAGCTGGGCATCCCTGGCCGGGTGGTTCACCACTACCCAGGAGTTCGGGCCAGTGCCAGTCTTGCTGGCATTGATCGTGTTTCTGTGGACGCCCGTTCACTTCTGGAGCTTCTCTCTCGCCCACATTGCCGATTACCGGCGTTCCGCATTGCCCATGCTGCCGGTTACGGCGGGAGAGAGAAAGGCCGCCCGGTACGTCTTTGTCTATGCCCTGTTGTCGCTGGCGAGCTCAGCGGCGCTCGTTATCTGGTCGCCTTTTGGAACGATCTATGCGGTGGCCTGGCTTCTCCTGGCGGCCATGTTCTTCGTGTTCAACTTCCGCCTCTTGAAGATGGCCAGCGCCGAGAGGGCCTGGACTAACTTCAAGCTATCGGGGGTCTATCTCCTGGGCCTCTTTGCGGCTATCGGCGTTGCGGCCAGCCTGACCTGACGCCGTCTACAACGGCGCGCCGCTCCATGCCTTTAGGAACAGAGACCTCATTTCATCGTGACTCGCCTGCGAGGGCCTCAGGGCCAGCGTGCGGGCATTGGTCGCCATAACTTCTATCAGGTCCATGTACTCCTTTTCGGATATCCCGGCCTCGTTCATGGTCAGCGGGATGCCGATCTCCCTGCGCAACTCTCTGAGGGCGCCCAGCAAACGCACCGCGCCGTCTGCCTCGTCTTTGGGCCGCAGACCTATCGCCTCGGCAGCCTCCAGAAACTTGGCGCCAGCCTTAGGGAGATAGTAACTCAACGCAGCATCGAACGCCAGGGCGTTAGAGCGGCCGTGAGCAATGTGGAAGGCGCCCCCGATCTGGTGGGCCATATCATGGACCAGCCCGGTGCTGCCATTGCATGCCGCTATGCCGGCCATAGTCGCCGCCGTGTGGACCCGCTCCCGCGCCTCCCTGTCCTGGCCATCATGCACCGCCCTGGGAAGCCACCGATAGACCGTCTGAAACGCCTTGATTGCCAGGGCATCCACGATCTCGGTCGGCCTGTTGACGATAAAGCACTCGATGGCGTGGACCAGGGCATCGAAGCCGGTATCGGCCGTGACGTGAGGCGGCATGGTGAACGGGAACTGGGCGTCGCAGATGGCCATGTCGGGCAGATTGCCCATATTGAGGACCCGCACCTTTACTGGAGGCGAGGACTCCTGGTTGCTGAGGATGGCCACGGGTGTGGCCTCCGAGCCGGTGCCGCTGGTAGTGGGTATGGCCACGTATGAGGCTTTGTGGCCCAGCTTCACCTGCCGCGCCTGTTGCCCCAGCTCAGTCCAGGAGAGGCCCATGAGTTGAGGATGCTCGTAGAAGAGGCGCACTACCTTCCCGGCATCGATGCACGATCCCCCGCCCAGGCCAACAATGACGTCGGGCCTGAATTCTACTCCCCGCCTGGCGCCGCCCTGAATCGTCTCCCTGGATGGCTCCGGCTCCACGTCGCTGTAGACGTCTGACTGGTATCCGGCTTCCCGCAGCAGCTTTTCCACCTTCTCGACGTGGCCTTGCCTTACCATCGTCCTGTCGGTAACAATGAAGGCCCTCTTCCCCGGCCAGTTTCTCAGAGCCTCCACCGCCCCCCAACCGTAGAAAACATCCTTAGGGATAAACAGCTTGCGAACTGCCATTTTTCCTCCTTGAAACCGCGCTTAGTCTATCCCTCGCAAACCAGGGATGTCAACCGCCGGAATCCCGGCCCGTTTCTCCAGATGGCCAGGTATGCTATAATTCGCTCAGTCCAATGGTCAGAATCAAGATTTGCGGCATGACCAATCTGGAAGACGCACTCGCAGCTACGGCGCTGGGCGCTGACGCCTTGGGCTTTGTCTTCTATGCAAAAAGCCCGCGTTGCGTAAGCCCGCTGCGGGCTACGGCCATCGCCTCCAGACTGCCGCCCTTCATAGCAAGGGTGGGCGTATTTGTGGACGAGCAGTTGGAACGGGTAAAGGAAATCGTGAAGGAATGCGACCTCGACTACGCCCAGTTGCACGGCTCGGAAAGCCCGGACTTCTGCCGCCAGCTTGGGAATCGCGTTATCAAGACGCTGCGGGTAAAGGACGAGTCCGTCCTGCGACAGCTTTCAATGTACAAAGCGCCCGCTTTCCTGCTGGACACCTATAAGGCTGAGATGCCGGGCGGCACAGGGCAGACCTTCAACTGGGACATCGCGGCCAGGGCCGCCCGGTCGGCGACGGTCGTCCTTTCCGGCGGGCTGAAACCGCAGAACGTGGCGCAGGCGATTGCGGCAGTCCAACCATACGCCGTGGACGTATCCAGCGGGGTGGAGGCTTCGCCCGGCAAGAAGGACCACGAGAAGCTGAGGGCGTTTATTGAAGCGGCTAGAGGGGCGTGAATCCTCCGCTACGACGCGTTGCACGCGTCGTAGCACCCCCTTTACCAAACTGAGCATGTCCCACATCTCGGGCTGGACACAGAGGGAGATGTTAAGCCATAATCTGTGAATTCAAATTGAAAATGATCACCTCGAAGGTTATCTACCATCCAGTGAACAAAGCTGTGCTCATGAGTCTCCTCGCCCCTTGCGGGAGAGGATGCAGGATGCAATCGACGCTGAAAGAAGTATATTCACTCTATCTATCGTCTTGCATGCCACACTGGTCGCCAGAAGAAGGCAAGGTCCAGAGGTCTAGCGAGGCGCCAGTTTCCCTTTCTTGCTGTCTGGTATCGATTCTACGCCGGCTTATGAGGATCCACAAGACGCTTCCGTAATCGGTGCCTCCCCGTCTTAACTTGCTGGCGCCGTTGCTGGTCGGCATTCAGTGCATTCTCGTCCTCTCCGTGAATGTCGTCAACAATGTCATAGACGGCTCTCCTGGGAAGAGGTCCTTCGCCTATTCGCATGTCTTTCGCCAAACGCACCAGAGACGAACCCCGCAACCGTTGGGACGCAGGATAGCCCAGCCGTCTCAGAAGCTCTCGCCCCAACTGAGCTGCCTGCCTCTGAAGCTCTGCTGCACCCTCCGGCGGATAAACAACAGGGGTCTCCACCCTCATGTGAAACGTATTGTCGCGAGGAGGCTTGGACTCTAAGGCTGGCGGTTCCGGCTCTCCTGTCATGTGGATGAACGTCGTCTCAAAGGAATCGCTCCGTTGTACTACATACAGGTCTAGCCTTTGCGCTTCATAAGATAGCTTGGCGAGAAAGTCCGGGTCTGTGCTGCTCGTAATGACCCTGACCTGAGGCCACTCATTCTCTATTACGTAGGGCTGCTCCTCGGGTCGATAACCCTTGAGCAGGCATTCCATAGTCACCGCCCAAGGAGCAAGCCCGAATCGTTCTCCCACCTTCGAGCACTTGTCATGCCATCCCCGGTATTCCGGTGAGTTCCACCGCTGGTGAAAGGTTTGCGTCCACTCTTCCGGGCTCAACAGCTCGCTACGGTCCAAGATAGCCAGGCCTTCCACGCGAAGTCTCTCTATCTCCCCTGATTGCTGCAAGGCAGTGAACCGCTCCAGTACATGCTTCCTCCATCGCTCTCCCGGCGAAATCTTACCCACTATGGCACCCCCTTAAGCACGGCCTAAGCGTAACCGACCCGCATCCACACAGGCCCATAATTGAGATGATGAACATCTCATCCAGGACCTGAGCAGAAGATTATGCCAGATGAGCCGCCATGTCAACCAAAGTCTCAAGGGGAAGCGTCATTAAAGGTGGTTGTGGTTCATGTGCCGGGCGACAACTCCCACCGCCTGGCAGTCGCTGTGCAGCTTATCCTGGACGCCGCAGAACGGGGTAAAGAACGTGAAGCGAAGAATGGAGAACCCCGGCTTCGCAGGGATAGGGCCCGTAGAAGTCAGTACAAGAAAGGGCGATAGGGGGCGATGAAGGCTTACCTCGAACCCGAAGAGGTAGCCGCACTGGAGAAGGCGGCCACCAACCTCCGCGACCGCTTGCTTGTTAGGCTCCTTTTCCATGTGGGATGTCGTGTTTCCGAGGCCCTGGGCATCAGGGTGGAAGATGTCGACCTTGCCGGCGGCACCGTGACCATTGAACATCTGAAGACACGTTTGAGACTTTCCTGTCCTGATTGCGGTGCCAGGCTGGGCAAGCGCCACACCTACTGTCCAAGTTGCGGAACAAAGGTGCAAAGCGCGGTCGCCCGCGAGAAGGAGCATCGCAGAGTGCGAACTTTGCCCGTTGACGAGGACACGCGAAGGATGTTGGGAGACTACATCCGCCACCGCGGCCCAGTTTCTCGAAAAGGGAAGACTCTGCTCTTCGGCATCAACCGGCATCGGGCGTGGCAGGTGATCAAAGAGTGCGCCCATAGGGCGGGGCTGCCTACCTTGGTTAACCCGGAGACTGGCAGGGCAAGAGGCGTGAGCCCCCACCGGCTCAGGGACGCCTTTGCGGTCCACGCCGTGAAGCACGACGACTCGGGAGATGGTCTTCGGCTTCTCCAAGAGCACCTGGGGCACACAAGCTTTAACACCACCGCCAAATACAGAAAAGTCGCCGGAGAGGAACTCAAGGAATGGTACGACAAGCTGTGGGGCAAGAAGAAGGAAAGTGCTTGAACCGCTCCGGCCCACTAGAGAGGCGGCTTCCTTCGCCCTTCGGCTCCGGCTGGTTCATCCGGGAGTGCGTCGTAGACCCTGGTGACTCTCCTACGATGAACCTCTCTGTCGGCGCCCGCCGGTCAGACATCTTCTACCACTACAGAATGGCCCTAACAAGCGCCACCTCAGACAGGGTCATCCGCCACAAGGAGCGCTAGGTCCGGCTACTACTTCCGATGGACTGCACCAAATGTCCGATCATGCCCTCGTGTATGGATTGCACATTCGGATGGAATGTGCAGGCAAAGGCACAAGTAACCTGTCTTGTTACGGAGTAGTCATCTGGCCGATCTATCCGAGGTCTCGCCCAGTGGTGGGGGACGGACAAGGAAGGGACCGATTCGGCCAGAGCACAGCCCTTTCCGCACTGCGAATCTGCTACCCTGGTCACTGCGGTCAGGGTTACACGAACCTCTCAGTCAGCCCCAAGAGCGCACGCACATCTGTGACCTTGCGCCGCTGCTAACTCACCATCTCTAAATGAGACAAAAGTCGCATACTGCACCTGGCGTTGCAACTATAATTCATGCCAAAATCTTGGATCAGCCAGTTGGGATCGGGGGCGCCCCCGCGTGTTGTCGGGAGTTACGTGGAAGGACCCATGAGCTACGTGAGGAGGCGTCAGGCGACTTCGCGACTCCAACAGACGGTGATGACCGAGGGAACTGGTTGCAGCTTCCGGCGGTCCTGTTTTCGTTATGCCAACACATTTCTTACTTCACTAAAGCGAAGGAGGGACGGCCCAATGAACGTGTCAGAAGCTATCCGAGCTCGGCGCAGCATCAAAGAGTTCTCTTCCGTGGCTGTATCTCGGGAGATGCTGCTGGCGCTGGTGGATGCCGCTCGCTACTCGCCGTCGGGAGCTAACAAGAACGCCTGGCAGTTCCTCGTGGCCACGGAACCAGACGCTCTGGCAAGGCTAGGCGCAGTCCACGCTCACTGCCACTGGCTGGGGTCAGCCCGGGCGGCCATTGCAATAATCGTCGATCCTTTATCAACACGCTACTGGTTGGAAGACTGCTGCGTGGCCGCTTACTCCATCTGGTTAGCGGCGGCCGATAGTGGATTCGGGGTGGCCTGGGCTGCTATGTATCTGAGCGATAATCCAGATGAGAGTAAGCAGAGACAGGCCTTGGTGCGGGAAGCGCTCAACATACCGGAAAAGCTCAACGTGCCTATTGTCCTGGGCGTAGGCTATGCCCAAAACCATCCCCCCGCCCGGAATCTGGCGCCGCTGGATGGTATCGTGCGCTGGGACTATTACACGCCCAATAGCAGCACATAGCAGAGGGAGATGAAAGATGACACAGCAGGCTATAGCTTCGCCAAAAGAGTATCAAATGTTCATCAAGTGCTATCGGGGCCGCGCCGATGTGGTGGCGCAGCGGCAACCTGATGGTTCCTTCAAGACTGTTCCGGGGGGTTTTACCTACAAGCGTTTCTTGGAGCAAATAGAAGAGAGAAATGTCTATTGCCTGTACAACCTGAACGCCGAGGGCGCCGTGGGTTTTATCCTGTTTGATGCCGACCTGTTCCCTCGCCCCGGTCCAGGCGCTCGGTGGGATGAGCTTATCCCTAAGTTTCGGGCCAAGAAGGAGCAGGTAATCGGCTTAATGCAAGCTCTGGAAAAGCTGGGGATAAGAAGAGAGCAAATATTGGTTGAGTTCCCTTCGGTGGGTTTCCACGTCGTCCTGGCTTTCGAAAAGCCCTTGCCAGTACAGCAAGTCAAAGCCTTCGCCCGGTTGGCCAGGGATCAAGCTGGCCTCACATATGAGCTTCCCTTTTATCCCCACGAAGTGTGCGGCTATGGCGACAGGGTGCTCCTCCCTTTACGACGCAATGAGAACACGGGACGCCGCTCCAATTTCGTCCGGGATATCCTCAGTTTCGATCCGGCTACCTACAATGAGACTCCTGACTTCCACCCGTTGGCGCGGCTACAGCTCATTGGACCAGGTGTTGTTGAAAAGGCAGTTGAGGCCAGCAATAGCCAGGACTATGAGAGGGTGGCCCGGGTGGAGGAGTTGCCTCTGGGTACTACCAAGTTGGCGCTGTACCGTGGCGAGCGGGTGTTGCTGGTCAACCAGAATGGCCATTATTATGCTCTGGGCGAGCTATGCCCTCACGCATGCGGCCCCCTCAGCCTGGGGCAACTGCGGGACGGCGAAGTGAACTGTGTGTGGCACGGGGCCCGTTTCAGAGTGAACACGGGGGAGGTCACTGCCGGACCGGCCCTTACCGGGCTGGTGCATCATCCTGTAGTTCTGAAGGACGGATACGTTTGGCTCGGGCCTTCCCAACCGTGACGGCCTGGTGGGTAACCGCAGAATATGCCGCCGATGGAGCCCAAAAACGAAAGCAGGCGGGTCCATGCACAGCCGTTTCTTTGAACTGAACGGCAAGAGGTTTGTAACGGTCTCCGCGAACGGAGCTGGGGGCCGAAACGCCAAAGAACAAGGGGAGCTAACCCTGGCCCGGCTGAGAGATGGCCTGGACGGGGCGAAGAGCCGCTTCGAGAACCTTCTAAGGATCACCGTCTACATGAAGGGCCGGGAAGTGGCGGATCCCATGCGGCAAGTCCGGGGGCAGGCATTTCGCTCCGATGCCCGTCCGGCTAGCTCCAGCATCTTTGTGGAAAGGCTTCAACCGGAGGGAGCACTGGTGGAGATCGAGGGCACGGCTCTGGCGTCGGATAGGCAGGTCTCCAAACGAGCGATAGAGTTCAGTCCGCCGCGGCCTTACATAAAAGCCATGGTGGCTGAACGATACGCCTTTCTATCGGGCACGGGGGGAGAGGGGCAGACAGAGGCAGAACAGGCCAAGTCTTGCTTCAAAACCATGGACGCCTATCTGAAAGAGTTGGGCGGGTCGCTTCTGGACGTCTGTCACATCGCGGTCTACCTCAAGCGGATGGAGGCTATGGAAGACGTGAGTCGCGAGGTTCACCGGGTATTCACAAAAAGCCAGCCCTGTTGGGAGGTGACGCCTGCCGCCGGATTTGCCCGAGAGGACATGCTGCTGGAGATAGAGGGAACGGCCGTTTTGGGGCTTCGATAATGTCGAGATGGACCCCCGAGGATACATCCTGACAGTCTGCCCAAATGGCAGGTTTACGCCCATATCGAGAATCTACTCTACGCTGTTTGTCGCTCTTCCAAAGTTGGGGCGGTCCCGGGGATGTGGAAGAAAAGATGGCGGATGTGGTAAAATCCCACTATCATGGCTGAGGATTCGCGTTCGCTGGAGTCCCTGGAGGCGCTGAGCGCCGCCATTTCCTCGGGCAAGCCGCTTGCCGAGACGGCTGACTACGTCCTGGACGCTCTGAGGACCGAGGGGGCTGTCGATGCCAGCGAGTTGTTCCTCCTGGATCCCCGCTCACACGAGATGGTATTAGCAGGCCATAGCGGCCTCTTTCCGAAGGCTTTCCGTCAGATAACTCGTTTCGCCGTCGGGCAGGGTTTCCCGGGATTAGTAGCTGCGTCCAGCAAGCCCTTGAGGACCGAACGACTGACGGACGACAAACGCTATTTGCGCCGTCTCGTGAAGGACAAGGGCTTTCGCTACTATTTGTGTCTGCCTTTGACGGGGGAAGAGGGCGTTCTGGGGTGTCTTAATCTGGCGTCGAGAGGGCAGCCGATCTCCTCTGAAGCCTCGCAATTCGCTGCCATTGTTAGCAACGGATTGGCGCTGGCGGCGGATAGGGCGCGACTGCGACTGTGGAAAGACCTCAGTATCTCTCTGGCAGGCTTGCAAGAGGGAACGTTTGTGGAGCGTCTCTGCGGCCTCGTCCTCGATCATACGGTACGTATTTCCCGTGCGCTGGGAGGGGCCATCTTTCTGGATGGGGGGCGCGACGTTGGGGCCGCAGTGCTGGCTACAGGGGTCTGTCAGGGCAGCGCCTCCGCCGGAGCGGGGATCACTCCTACCTCAGCGGGCATGACCTGTGGATGGTGCGCGTGGAGGGCGTCCATACTATCCCTGGACACTGTCCAGGGCAAGGCTGCCCGTGTTTGCCTGGCGTACCCGCCCGGGGAGCCGCCCTTCGGTGCCCGGCCGTGGCTGCGAATCGCAACCGAAGAATCGGCCAAAGCCATAAACTGGGCCCTTTCCTTGCAGCATTCCTACGATGGGGCTGCATCCACAGAAAGAAAGCGGCTTTCGCAGGAGGTACATGACGGTCTGTCGCAGAACCTGTCCCTCATTGCCCAGCAAGCCGAACTTGCCTCCAGGTTGAGCATAAAGGACCGGGAGGGTATGAGAAAGGAACTGGGCGCCTTACGTGCCACTGTTAGACAGAGCAGAGAGGAAATGTATCGGGTGCTGCGCCGAATGCCGCCGCAGGAAATCACTGATGGACTCGCCGCTGCTCTCCGCAGTCTTGTCCGCCGTCTGCAGAAATCATATCCGCTCAGGATTCATCTGGCTATCTCGGGAGAAGAAGATCCCCCGTCTCAATGGCGTTTCACTCTCTTTCGGATTGTGCAGGAAGCACTGACCAACGTAATCAGGCATGCCAGTGCCAGTGATGTGTGGATCGAGTTGGATATGCGACCACCCGTGCTCTCGCTTCAAGTGCTGGACAACGGGCGGGGTTTCGTACCTGCTATCCCGCGTAACCAGAAGGGTGGAGGCCTGGGGCTGCGGCACCTTCGGGAGCGCGCGGAGGCCCTCAACGGTGTATTGTCAGTGGAATCCGCACCCGGGCGCGGGGCTTGTTTGCGCCTGGCGGCGCCCTACCCATGATAGGAATTGTAGCGACATGATAAGGGTCTTATTGGCTGATGACCATGTCCTATTCCGTCAGGGCCTTCGCCGCCTTCTGGAGATGGAGGAGGACATCAGGGTTGTGGGCGAGGCAGGGACCGGACGGGCTGCCCACGGGGCGGCAGTGAGCCTTCAGCCCGATGTGGTGCTGATGGACATATCCATGCCCGACGGGGACGGGCTGCAGGCTACTCAGTTCATCCTCGGGGACTGCCCATACACCAAGATACTCGTTCTCACCATGCACCAAGAAGAGGAGATGGTCCTCCAGGCGCTCAGCCGCGGCGCCCACGGGTACCTATTGAAGGACGCGGAATCTCAGCAATTGGTCCAGGCGATTAGAGCTGTCCAGCAGGGCGATAACTTCCTTTCGCCTGCGGCTACTACAAGGGTTGTGCAAAAGCTACGCCACATGAACAACGGCAGTCCGACGAGGGCCAGACTAGGCAAGGGCGATTTGGAAGTGCTGGGGCTTCTGGCTCAGGGCCTATCCAATCAGGAGATCGCCTGGCGGCTGTTCCTGTCGGAAAAAACGGTGAGGAACCGTCTTTCCTCCATCTTTCAAAAACTTGAGGTCAAGAACCGGACCGAAGCCGCCCTTCGCGCCGTAAGGGATGGCCTGGGTCCCGCCGGCCCTCCACCCGTGTGAGCAAGTCTCCCTGTTCGGGATAAATATCCCGGCGAATCGGGACTTTTCCACCTTCCTGGCCCCCATCTGCCTGGTGTAATCTTCCCTTTAGTGAAAATTCGAACAACTTCACTGCTCTTGCTGGGGGCTACCGCCACCTTGTTGGTCAGCTTTAGATTTGGGTCTGTGAAACACTCTACAACTTTTTAGGAGGCTGTCATGCCTTACCGGGACTTCCCGTTGCTGGGATCCCGCAATGTCGTGTGGATGGGCGCCGAGCTTCACCTCATGTTCGCCGCGTTTGTCCTGGCCGTCCCGCTGTTTGCCCTGGTCATAGAATTTATGGGCTGGCGGAGCAAACAGGAGCGGTACGACCGTCTCGCCCATGAGCTTACAAGGCTCTTGCCTCCGGCGTACACGTTCACTGCCATCACCGGCGCCTTCATGGGTTTTTCTCTTTTCACCCTGTACCCCCAGTTCATGAACTATATGACCGGTGTCTTTGGGCCCACCATGTGGGTCTACCCGCTTTTCTTCATTCTGGAGAGCCTGAGCCTTTACTTCTATTACTACATGTGGGACCGCCTTCAGGGCGACAAGAAATGGATACACGTCCTCCTGGGTCTTTCCTTGAATATCTGGGGCACAATTGTCATGTTCATCGCCAACTCCTGGGCCTCTTTCATGATGTCCCCCGGCGGCGCCAACAGCGCCGGCGAAGTGCAAAGCCTGTGGGGCGCCATCTCCAACCTCACATGGTGGCCCCTCAACCTGCACCGGTTGGTGGCCAATGTCACCTTCGGCGCCTTCCTGTGCAGCGCCTACGCCGCGTACCGCTATCTGGGATCCAAGGACTCAAAGGAGAAAGCCTACTACGACTGGATGGGTTACACCGGCAACCTGGTGGGCCTCTTCACGATGCTGTTCCTGCCGTTTCTGGGTTACTACCTGGGCTTTGAGATTTACTCGTTCAGCCCCCAGATGGGCGTTACGCTCATGGGCGGCGTCCTCTCTTGGGTGTTCGTTATACAGGCCGTTGTCATAGCCACCATGTTCCTGGCAGCCGCCTACTATTCCTGGCTCGGCTTAAGCCGTATCCCCGGCTCGGAGCCTTACCGCCGCTGGGTCCCGGCCTTCAATGCGATATTGATCGTCGGTTTCGCTGTTTGGTCCACGCCGCACACCATGGCGGCTACTCCGGAGGAGGCCACCGGGGGATTCCACCCGGTCCTGTCTTCCCTGGGTCTCATGGCGCCCAAGATGGCCGCGGTGAGCCTTATCCTGCTGGTCCTGTATGTGAGCTACCTTTTCTACCGCCGGGCGGGGAAGAAGGTGAAAGGGGCCGGAGTTTTGAACGGGCTCATCTGGGGCCTCATTATCCTGGGCGGAGTAGCTATCCTGGGCCTGGGCGTCCACGGGTTCTTTGCCCCCGCGGCGTTGCGCATTAAGGAGTCCATAATCCAAATACTCGTCCTTCTCGGCGTGATCTTGACAACCTTCATCATGGATACCATGCGGCTGAGGAAGGCCCGGATTATAGGCTCTCCGGCGTGGGGAGCCGTACCCAGGCGCAGCCAGTATGCGCTGATTGCGCTGGCCTTTATCATCGTGTGGCTGATGGGACTCATGGGCTATGCCCGTTCGGCTGTGAGGCTAAACTGGCACGTGTCCGGCATCCTGGAGGATACGTCGCCTCAAGCCGGGCTGCCGGCGCTGGGGCAGGCTGCCAATATGACCACGATCATTACCCTCATCTTCTTTGCTCTCTTGGGCCTTGTTTTCCTGTTCGCCATTTATAGCGGCCGTGAAAAGGTGCCGGCCATATCGGGCCCCGGCATACCCCACCAGCACAAAGAGGGGGAAGATGAAGTACATCTATAGCACCGTTCCCGCTCTGGTCATACTGGGCATATTCCTGTGGTTCTCCAACTGGATACCGCAGACAACCTGGGAGCCTCCTAAAAAACTACAGTTGAGCGCGGACCTGTCGCCAGCGGACCTGGCCCGGTTCGGGGAGACTCTGGTGAAGGAGCGGGGCTGCCTTACGTGTCACACCATCGAAGAGGGAGCGGGGGAGAGAGGACGGGGCCGCGGGCCCAACTTTGCCGGCATAGGCGTCCGGCCACGAAGCACCCCTAAGTACCTGGCCGAGAGCCTTTACGACCCGGGCGCCTTCGTGGTGGAAGGCTATGTCAATATCATGCCGTCGGCGGTAGCCCCGCCGGCCAGGCTTAGCTATGAAGAGGCGACGGCCGTGGTCAATTATTTGTTATCCCTGGGCGGCAGGCCCAGCGTCAAGGTGGGCGATTTGCCCCGCCCGGCGCAGCAGGCGGCTGCGCCCGCCGCGGCAATCCCTGCAGCGCCGCAGGCGCCGGCCCCCGCGGAGGTCAAGGCCATACTCAACAAGTACGGCTGCCTGGCCTGCCATGCCCTGGGCGGGGAGGGAGGCAAGGTTGGGCCGGCATTGGATAGGCGTGAGATAGCCGATGAGGCGAAAGAGAGCAAACTGTCAGTGGCCGACTACATACGCCAGTCGATTGTAGCGCCCGGGGCTTATCTAGCGCAGGGATTTCCCAATATTATGCCGGCGGACATAGGCGATAAGATGACGGCCCGAGAACTGGAACAGGTGGTCAAGTATCTGTCCGACGGGCTTTCCAAGTAGGGGGAGAAGATGAAGTCCTGGTCGCGGATGCCCCTTTTCTGGCGAGTAGTTCTGGTTTTTGTATTGCTTTATGCCTTCGTCAAGTTTGGCATAAGGCCCCCCTTGCCTGGCAGCGTCGTCCTCCTGTACACGGGTTTCATCGTCCTGGGAATGTTTCTCTACATCACCCTGGACGACTCTCGTATGGAAAGGTTCATCTCCTTCCTCCGCGTGGGGGAAGGGGATAGCGCCGCAATCAGGTATTCGCGGCTGGCTCTGCT
>JACQTY010000143.1 GCA_016210545.1 Chloroflexota bacterium | reverse complement strand
CTAATCGTCTTAAAATAACATGGACTCAGAAAACATTACCCGAGGCTGTCCGAAATTGTCATTCTGGAGCGAAGCGAAGAATCTCAGGGCTGGGGGCGTTTTCGGACAGCCTGTATAGACTATTATGAGACCATTAGTAACATATGGCTTAACTAAGTGCATACGACCTTCTCAAAGGTCTGCTGAGCATGATATGCACCGTTAGAATAAAGGGGCAGTTTATGAACCGCCCCTTTACAGCGCAGTTCGTTGCCCCTACATATTCCTCCGAAAAAAGATATTGATTTTACCGGATTTCCTTGCAGTATGGAATGACAACTTTTGTAGATTTATACCTGTGCAGTTGCTGTTTTTCCCTTCGGCGCCGCCATCTCGCAGGGGACGCGCGTCTGGCACAGCCCGCAGCCGATGATCTGCACCTGGTAGTCTTCGTGGAACTTCTCGTAGACGGTCTTCATATGATTGAAGCACTTGGTCTTGTCGTGCCCCTGCGCGCTTATGGAACCGGAGGGACAGCGCTCCATGCAGCGGCCGCAGGAACCGTCCATTACATACGGACAGTTGGCCATGTGGCTCTTGAATGTGCGCGGCGTCGGCGGCAGCTCCAGGCTGGTTACCACGCTGCCGCAACGCATGGCGATGCCTTTGGCAGTGATGAAACCATCGTTCAGGCCGAAGGTACCCAGGCCGGCCGCGTAGAGAGCATGGCGTTCCGACCAGTTGGCGGCGTATTTGGAGGCGCTCATCCAGTAGAATTTGCTGGCGACCGGCGCTACCGAGGCGTACCCCATATCCTCCAGCATCCCGGCCACAGCGTTGCGCAGGGCATCGTTGAACTGCTCGCCGTAGAACCTGGTGTGCCCCCAGCGACGGGATGGATAGGTCTTTTCCCGCCGTTCACCCTTCTTTGTATCCGTAGCTATGGGCAACGCCCAGCAGACGACGCTCAGATTCCGCCCCGGCGGCCTGCCGCCGTTCTCCATGACTTCCTGAGGCGTCAGGTGGTGTTCTCCGATGATCTTCTTATATTCCCCAAATAGCGGGTCACCCCCGGAAGCAAAACCCACCAGGGGATCTTCGAAGATAGCGTTATTGCCGAACGCGTCAAGGCGGTTGAGAGGGCTTTCGGCAACAAACCTCTTGATGAAATCGATGACCGACTGCCCTGGGTCATTCTGGAATTGATGCCGCTCTGTTTCGGTCCGCATGTGCGCCTCCTTCTTCTGTGAACAGTCTCCTTCTTACTCCCTTCGTAGTCCACTGCCATGGACCAGAGCTGCTGGGGCAACCGATGGCCGCCGTGACACCCTGGAGCAGGAATTGGCACACATTTTCGCGCTTCGCGGCGCCCGATGCAACCGTCATGAACTGCAATTGCCCCTACAACGCGATTGAATCCGAAGTCTCAAATCTCATCCCAGAGGATATCCTGGATGTCGAACACAGGGCCGTCACGGCATACCTGTTTCGGCCCCTGTCGGGTTAAGGTGGTGCAGGCGTAGCACGCCCCCATCCCACACCCCATCCACGCCTCCATCGACACCTGAACTGGCCTGTCGACGACGATCTGCCGCATGGCGCGGTACATGGCGACCGGGCCGCAGGAGAAAATCTGGTCGGCGTTGCGGACAAGACCGGGCAAGAAGTCCGTCAGCAGGCCCTTTTCCCCCTGACTTCCGTCCTCCGTGACCACCACAACATGCAAACCCGCCGGCAGCATCTCTACCGGATATATCTGCGTCCGAGTGCGCCCCCCTATCACCAGGGTCACCGAGCGCTCCTCCCGGAGGGCCTTTCGAGCCAGAAACGCCAGGGGCGCCGCTCCCATTCCCCCCGCCACCAGCAGGAGGCTCCGGGCGCCGGGCCGCACCGAATACCCGTTCCCTAACGGACCGATAATGTCCACTTTGTCGCCCGGGTGTAGCCCGGCCAGGGCTGCCGACCCGCGGCCCACCACCCTCAGCCAGAAGGCAAGGCCATCCGCAGCTCGGTGTATGCTCAGGGGACGCCGCAGGAAGTAGCCCTCGCCGCAGTGCACCATGCAGAACTGCCCGGGGCGGGCCTCTGCCGCTATCGGAGGAGCATCCACCTCCAGCAGGTAGGTCTCCGGCATGAGGGACCTATTGGAAATTACGGGGGCGGTAATGCGTTTCAACAGAATCCTTCTTGGTGCTTTCATTTAGAGCGGAGCAGGAAAACGTTACAAGTGCCTGGAGGTTACCCCTCGACAAAGCCTTCCTTCTTCAGGTAGCCTTCAATGGCGCCAACAACCTCTTCGCTGGCAGCCAAATCGCGCATCGATTGTTCTTCGCCGAGTGGTTCCTCGTATTCATAGTCACCCGTAAGGCGGTCCCTGTATAAGCGTGAGATCTTCTGAGAGAAATCCTTGGCGAACAGGCCACTCAAGACAAACTCCCTGTTGAAGGCGGCCAGCACGCCGGAGTGCTTGGAGAAACTTAGACCCCGGCTCAGCAGGACGGCCTGCAAAGCGTGAAAGGAACCATAATACGCCCTTGAGACCGCGTCGTTGTAGTGACCCTCGTCATGGAGATGCCGTGCGATAAGCATCGACTCCCTTGACCTGGACAGGATGGTACCTATCTTCTTCTTGATCTCGGGATCACGCTCAGACACGGACCCCTTCCTTACGCACATTCATGAACAACGGTTCGTATTTGTCTCTGTCAAATCGTTCACTGTCGTGGACGAGAACAGATATCCACGCATTACGCTGTAGACCGATTTCCCACGCCAAGTCGCCGATCTGGTCGCTTAACTCGGGTGTCTTCTTGTCCACTAGCACAATGACATCGTAATCGGAGTCCTGGTCAAAGTCACCGCGGGCCCTTGAACCAAAAAGGATGACATCCTTGATGTGCGCCCCAAACTTCCTTCTCAAGGCTGTCGATAGCTCTCTTAATGTGGAATCTGCAGCACGTTTTCTCATAATCACCCCGTCCTCGCTTCCCGCGCCTTCGCGTGAGGTCGCGGCGCTCTAGTCCCGCCGCCCCACGTCTGCCCTTCGGGTCAGGTATTCCTTCAGTGGCTGCACCGCATACGACTGGCTCCCCTGCGACAGCGCCTCAGCCGCCGCCCGCGCCGTGTCCAGCGAAGTAAAGCAAGGGATGCGCTTCTCGACCGCCATCCGCCGGATGTAGAAGCCGTCCCGGAACGGCGCCTGACCCCCGGAAAGGGTGTTGACTACCCCGTCCACCTTGCCGTCCCGGATCATGTCCACCACGTTGGGATGTCCCTCTCCCAGCTTTTTGGTGACCATCTTGACCGCCATGCCATCCTTGCGGATCATGTCGGCAGTCCCTTCCGTAGCATAGAGATGATACCCGCAATCGAAGAATTTCTCAATGATGGGCAACGCCTCGGCCTTGTCCTTGTCGGCGATGCTGAGCAGGATGTTGCCCTGGGGAGGCAGCGACAGCCCAGCCGCCATCAGGCTCTTGGCCAGCGCCGCCTCGAAGGTGGAGTCGATCCCCATGACCTCGCCGGTGGACTTCATCTCCGGCCCCAGATGGGTGTCCACCCCGGTGAGCTTGGACATGGAGAACACGGGCGCCTTTATGGCCACCAGCTTCTGCCTTTTCCACAGGCCCGACTCGTACCCCAGATCCTCCAGGGACTTACCCATCATTACCTGGATGGCCAGCCTCACCAGGGGCACACCCGTTACCTTCGAGATGAAGGGCACAGTGCGACTGGAGCGGGGGTTCACCTCCAGCACGTACACCGATGACGCTGACAGCGCCTCGCCCCAGGAAGGCATTATCACGAACTGGACGTTCATAAGCCCCTTGACCTGGAGCGCCTTGCCCAGGCGGGTGGTGTAGTCCACTATGGTGTTTACTTCTTCCTCGGTCATGTTCAGCCCGGGGTAGATGGCCATCGAGTCGCCGCTGTGCACGCCGGCCCGTTCGATGTGCTCCATGATGCCCGGTATCAACACCTGCTCGCCGTCGGAGACCGCGTCCACCTCGCACTCCTTGCCCTCCAGGTACTTGTCCACCAGCACCGGGTGCTTGGAGTCCATCTCAAAGGCCCGGCCCAGATAGTCCAGCAGATCGTCTACGTTATGGACGATCTCCATAGCCCTGCCCCCCAGGACGTAGCTGGGGCGTACCAGCACCGGATAGCCGATGGTGTTGGCGATCCGGACAGCCTCGTCTATAGAGGTGACACCCGCCCCTGGCGGCTGGGGAATGCCCAACTGGTGCATGAAACCCTCGAATCGACGGCGGTCCTCGGCCAGGTCAATCGTCTCCGCGCTGGACCCCATGATCGGCAACCCCGCCTGGGCCAGCGGCTCTGCGAGGTTTATGGCGGTCTGCCCGCCAAACTGGACGATGGACTTGGGGCTAGAGTTCTGGTCACCGACGGCCTCGTTGTCCAGGATGTCGCGGATGCTTTCGGTGTCGAGGGGCTCGAAGTAGAGGCGGTCGGAGGTGTCGAAGTCCGTGGACACTGTCTCCGGGTTGGAGTTGGCCATGATGCTCTTAGCGCCCATGTGCTGAAGGGCCCACGCCGCATGTACGCTGCAATAGTCGAATTCAATGCCCTGCCCGATGCGGATAGGGCCGGAGCCTATGACCAGCGCCTTGCTCCCCGGCAGAGGCTCGGCCTCGTTCTCCTTCTCGTAGGTGCTGTAGAAGTAGGGCGTCTGCGCGGCGAACTCGGCGGCGCAGGTGTCCACCATCTTGTAAACGGGCCGCAGATTCCACTGGCGGCGCAGCTCCCGGACCTGCTCCGGCAGCCGGTCGGCCAGGGTGCCGATAACGTCGTCCGAGAAGCCCAGCCGCTTGGCCTCCCACATGAGCTGCGGCGTCATCTTCTCGCCCAGCAGCCGCTTCTCCATTTTCACGATGTTCAGGAAATGGTACACGAACCACGGGTCGTAGCCAGTGCGCCGGGACACACCCTCCGGCGACATCCCCCGGCGCAGGGCAGCCAGCGCCACCCACAAACGCAGGTCATGAGGGTGGAAGGGGTACTTCTCCGGGTCCTGCCCCCAGTTCCTGTCGGCCCAAAGGATGGTCTTGCTGCCGAACTCCAGGGAGCGCACCGCCTTCTGGAAGGCGGCCTCAAACGAGCGGTCGATGGCCATGACCTCGCCGGTGGCCTTCATCTGGGTGCCCACCGTCCTCTCGCCGAAGGGGAACTTGTCGAAGGGCCAGCGGGGTATCTTGATCACCAGGTAGTCCAGGGTCGGCTCGAGGGCGGCGGTGGTCTGCTGGGT
>JACQTY010000142.1 GCA_016210545.1 Chloroflexota bacterium | reverse complement strand
GACCAAGGTGCTGCACCAGCTTGGTGAAGAAGATGCTGGTTTGCCGAGATTCAATGGCCGGCGGATTTTGGACCCCACCCCGCCTTGACATCAGGCCCGCGCGGATGATACCTTGTTTTCGTTCGGAAGTCTCCATATTTGAGGAGGTTACGCCATGGGCGATTCTTTAGATGCCGCCAGGAAGGAAAACTGGGTGCGGCGAAACAACCTGGACAAGATGCCGAAGGCGCAATCGCAGACGGGGGCCGATATCGACGTTATCTACACCCCCGCTGACGTTGCCAACATCGACTATGACCGGGACCTGGGGTTCCCTGGAGAATATCCCTACACCCGCGGCGTCCACCCTGCCATGTACCGGGTGCAGCCCTGGCAGATGCGCCAGTTCTCCGGCTTTGGCTCTGCCGAGGAGACCAATGCCCGGTGGAAGTACCTGATGGAGCAGGGGAGCATGGGCGTCATCTGGGCGTTCGACCTGCCGACCCAACTCGGTTACGATTCCGATCATCCAAAGTCCCTCGGCGAGGTAGGCCGGTCGGGACTGGCCATAAATACCCTGAAGGACTTCGAACTGGTGTACGAAGGCCTGCCGGTGGGCAGGATGGTCACCAACATGGTGATCTGCGCCCCCGCCAACATCCTGCTGGCTATGTACGTGGCCCTGGCCGAGAAGAAGGGCATCCCGGTAGAGAGTCTTCGCGGCACCATAATCAACGATGTCCTGGTTGAGTACATGGCCCAGGGGAACTGGATATATCCGGCCAAGCCGACGCTGCGCCTCGCCGGCGACGTCATCGAGTACTGCACCAAACACCTTCCGAAGTTCAACGCCCTGACGGTTAGAGGTTACTCTATCGGGGACAGCGGGGCTAACCCTGCGGAGGAGATCGCTTTCACCCTGGCTGCCGCCTTTGCCTACATGCAGAACGTGCTGGACCGGGGTATGAACGTGGACGAGGTCGCCCCCGGGATCAACTTCTACCAGAGATGGGATTGCCATTTCCTGGAGGTGGCGGCCAAGCTCCGGGCAGCCCGGCGGCTGTGGGCCAGGACGCTGAAAGAGAAGTACGGGGCCATAAAGCCGGAGTCCATGATGATGAGGATCAGCGGCCAGGTCGGGGGTAACCTACTGAGGGCGCAGGAACCGGAGAATAACCTGGTCCGGGGCGCCTATGCCTTGCTGGGAGCGGTCCTGGGAGGCGCTCAGGGCGCCCATCAGCCATCCCTGGACGAGGCCTATGCCACACCTACGCAGAATGCGGTCCGCCTGGCCTTACGGACGCAACAGATATGCGCCTATGAGACCGGGATCATGGACACCGTCGACCCACTGGCAGGCTCCTACTATGTGGAGGCGCTGACCAATCAGATCGAGCAGGAGATAAGGAAGGTCCTGGGCGAGATCGAGGCTATGGGCGGCATCGTGGCGGCCATAGAGTCCGGGTACATCCGCGAGAGGTGCTCCAAGAATGCCTACCAGGCCACCCAGGACGAGGAGTCGGGCAAGCGGGTGGTGGTAGGCGTCAACCGGTTCAAGATGGAGGAGAAGCAACAGCCGCTAGATATACTGAAGGTCGGGCTGGACGTGGCGCAAAGGCAGATCGAAAGAACGAAACAGGTGAAAGCGACCAGGGACAACGAAGCAGTACGGCGCGCCCTGAAACGCCTGGAGGAGGCAGCCCGGAAGAACGAGAACACGCTGCCGGCGACCATCGAGGCGGTGAAAGCCTACGCCACCATGGGCGAGATGTGCGATACGCTCAGGGGCGTCTTCGGGGTATTCCGGGAGCCCAAGTTCGCCGTCTAATCTCGGAGCTTAGGGGGTACGGCCCAATCTGTCGCTACAAACTGGCTGCTCCGCTTCTCGCAGGAGCAGCCAGCTTTCGTTGGGGTGACCCGGCCAGCGGCCCTGCCCCGCACAACATTTTCACGGCTCATGACGAACAAGAATCACCGGCGACGAAACCAGACTCCTATGGTCACTGGCAAGAGAGGTACACAGTAAAGGCGCCGGTTGTTGTAACGGAAATAACAGTAGCGGCAACGGCAGGCAAAGCTACCGGGCTGCCCGTAACAACAGCCGTGCCAGAGATGGCCGTGCCGATCACACCTGCGGGCAGGGTTATTGCAAACGTGCCCACCTGGGTTGCCGTTATCGTGTTAGCAGCCCCCAAAGCGATGGGCGCCCCGGTGGCGATGCCCGTTTCATTAGACAGCGTGCCACCCGGTGTGCAGATCGCTGCACTTTGCCGGACCACATGGGGCTGTATCTGCTCCACATCTATGCTGATGCCGTTCTCCTGTAGCTCCTCGGCAGTATAGACGGCAGTTACCTCCAGCTCTACCGGGCTCTCAATCACCACGAACCCCTTCAGGAACTCCGCCTTAGCCGCCGTGGTTCCCTCCAGGATAGCCACGACATTGTAGCAGTCCACCTCCACGGCCTCGTTCGACCTCAAACTTGTCTTAACCTTATTTGTCACCGGGCCGCGAGGCTGATCCTGGGGCAGGGCGATGGCCACCTTTTGCAGGAAAGTTGTCTCTTTTTCCCAGAAGTTGTGTATGTTGACAGCCGTCCGGTAAAGTCCCGGCACTACCGGTGCGGGGTCACGCAGGGTAGGAATGCTGGGCTTGGGACGTGGAGGCGTAACCGTCCCGCAGACAAGCTTCACCGAGTAGATGTAGGTTGTGGTGGGAGGGGGAGGCGGCGGCGGCTTAACAGAAGTCTTTACGCACGCTGTATTGTTCCCCAGGTTGGAGTCAGGCGGTACTGCTGCGTTAGACTGATGCGAAACCGTAGCGCAGTTCCCGAAGTCCCCTCCTGAGCCGACCGCCACGACAATGGTAATAGTCAAGGGCTGGTCTTTGGGGGGAAGAATACCACTAGGGGCAAGAATATCGGGGTAGGCGCAGTTTACAGGCCCGGGCCCCGGCGCACCCGTACAGTTCCACGCGGTGCCAGTGGCGGAAACAAACTGGGCACCGGGAGGTAGTGGACTCATCACGTCATTCACGCTGGGACCCATCACCGGTATACCGCCCACGTTCGTGACCGTCAATGTGTAAGTCACCGTCTGGCCATCCGCAGAGACGGCACCCACCTTTGTTATTAACAGGTCAGGCGGGGCTGGTTGACCAGGGGGCGCCGAGGGCTGAGTGGCGGGGTCAAGTACGGCGGATTGGGAAGCAATATGGTCCGTAGCACCGCCTCCAGACCTGGCCCAAACTGTAGCCGTCACGCCGGAGGCGACCAGGACTGCGACCAGGACAAAGGCCACCAAGGATATAGACTTAGACCAACGCATATTCACCATCTTTCCGCCCGAACTTGAGCCGGGCTGGGTACTATTTTTAGAGAACCAACTTATCAATTAAGCTCACTGAGCTTTTTAATAGCCTTTTCAGAATTCTTATTGCGATACTCATCGTTTCCCCCTTCTTCTCCACCCGAGTGCGAAGGCACCTCCAACTGTCAGGCCGAAGACGAGGAGGCCCGCCCCCAGGTCGGGCTTGCTCGCGGGCAGGCTTCCGGACGCCGGGCGACTGCAACCAATGCCTCCCCTGGGCGCCGGTTGGGGAGCCGGCTGCGGGGTTGTCGCAGTAGTAGGCGTCGCGGTCGGGGCCGGTTGGGTTGGCGCAGGCGTGGGCGCGGGCGGTGGCGTTGCCCGGGCCGTCGCCACAGGCGTGGGTGCGGGCCTTGGCGTTGTCTGAGCCGGCGCCGCAGGTGTGGGTGTGGGCGTCGGCGTCGGCGTTGCCTGAGCTGTTGCCGCAGGCGTGGGCGCCCTTGCAGGAGTCGGACCCGCGGACGGCGCGACCACCGCGGGGCGCACTCCCGTCTGGACATGGGGCCGGACCCGCTCCACATCGGTCCTGATGCCCTTCTCCTCCAACTCCTCGGCAGTGTAGACGGCGGTTACCTCCAGTTCTACGGGGCTCTCAATAACCAGGAAGCCCTTCAGGAACTCTGCTTTAGCCGAGGCGGTGCCCTCCAATATGGCCACAATGTTATAGCAATCCACCTCCACAGCCCCGTTCGGCCCCAGCTTTGCCCCAACCTTCTTTGTCACGGGGCCGCGGGGTTGGTCCTGTGGCAGGGCAATAGCCACCTTTTGCAGGAAAGCTGTCTCTTTTTCCCAGAAGTTATGTATGTTGATTGCCGTCCGGTATAGCCCGGGAATCACCGGTGCGGGGTCCCGCAGAGTAGACAGGGCAGGCTTGGGACCCGGGGGTGTAACCGTCCCGCAGACGATCTTCACGGAGTAGATGTAGGAAGAAGGCGTGTCTGGCGACGTGATCTTGCGCACGCGATTGTTGCCCGTATCGGCGATGAACAGGTTGCCGCTCGGGTCGATTGCGAGATCTTCGGCGTTAAACACCCGTGCCGCGCTTGCCGGGCCGCCGTCGCCTATGGGAGGAATGTACGCGCCGTCGCCGAGTATCGTCGTGATGTCGCCGTTAGTGTCGACCTTTCGCACCCGGTGACTTGGCCCGTGTTCGCCGATGTACAGGTTGCCGGCGGAGTCAACCGCCAGTCCCTGTGGACGGTTCAATTGCGCTTCAATTGCCTTACCGCTATCGCCGGAGAAACCGGAGCTGCCTGTCCCCGCAAAGATAGTGATCAGGCCACTTATATCAATCTTACGCACGTAATGGGCTTGACTCTCGGAGACATAGACACTGCCCGCCGCATCAACCGCAATTCCGGTGGGATAGGCCACGGCGCCAACGGTAGTCGCACTGTTTGTCGCGAGGTCGAGCTTTAGAACCACGTTGCCCAAGTAGCTTGTGATGTAAAGATAGTTGCCGATCGTATCGAGGGCGAGATGCGAGGGGCGCTGCACGTTGAGGACGGTCGTGATCGTGCCACTCGACACCTTGCGGACGCGGTCGTTGCCGAAATCGGCAATGTATAGGTTGCCGGCTGCATCAACTGCGACATCGGACGGCGAGTCCAACTGCGCCAATTCCGCCGGGCCACCATCGCCGGCTACTCCCCAGTTGCCGGTGAGGCCCGCCACTCTCGTGATGTTCCCCGTGACCTTGTCCACCCTGCGCACTTGGTGGCCCAGGTATTCGGCGATGTATAGGTTGCCAGCCGCATCAACGCCGACGCCCGTCGGCTGGTTTATTGCCGCCGCCGTCGCTTTGTCGCCATCGCCCGAGGAGCCAGCTATGCCGTTGCCGGCCACTGTCGTGATGATGTCGGAGCCGGAGACGGCCGCCGCGTCCGGAGCGAGTGATCCAGCCGCGAGGACCGTAAGCAGGAACAGCGACAACAGCCTGGGCAGCGCCGTCGCCATCGAGTGGAATGTCCTCATCATATTGCCTCTTTCCATCTGCTCACCAGATCGTTGCTATGACTGTGCCGGACCACACGCAACCGGATGTCGCTCATGGTACAGTTTGCGTCGTGGTGGCCCCACACTGCGGCTACATCGTTGACGTAGGCGTTTATCCCGCTTCTTGCCACGACTTTACTGAGACCAGGCGCCGGTGTACAGTTGTCACTAGATTTTTCTCCTTTAGGAAACTCTCTCAAAATGTCGTAGGTCGGGTTTCCCAACCCGACTGTGGTGGAAAAGGCAGGTTGGTCCCGACCTGTCGGGATGACCTACCGTTATGTTGGCGCCAATGCCCCCTCGGGTTCAGCACTTTTGTCCTCCCGGGGTCACGGGCAAGAGAGGTTCACAGCAAAGGTACCTACGGTGGCGGTAATGACAGTAGCAGCACCGGCAGGCAAAGCTACAGGGCTGCTAAAAATCGTACCCGTCAAGCCCGAGACGGCGGTGCCGGTTACACCTGCGGGCAGGGTTATTGTAAAGGTACCCGCCGCGGTTGCCGTTATCGTGTTAGCAGCCCCCAAAATTATGGGCGCCCCGGTGGCGATGCCTGTTCCATTGGTCAGCCTGCCGCCGCTTGGAGTGCAGCCCGCTGGTGGCGGTGGCACCGCCTGCTTTATCACATGAGGCTGTATCTGCTCCACATCTATGCTGATGCCCTTCTCCTGCAGCTCCTCGGCGGTGTAGACAGCGGTCACTTCCAGCTCTACCGGACTCTCAATCACCACGAAGCCCTTCAGAAACTCCGCCTTAGCCGAGTTGGTTCCCTCCAGGATAGCCACGACATTGTAGCAATCCACTTCCACGGCCTCGTTCGACCTCAGGCTTGTTTTAACCTTCGTGGTCACGGGACCGCGCTCCTGGTCCTGGGGCAGGGCGATGGCCACTTTTTGCAGGAAAGTTGTCTCTTTTTCCCAGAAGTTGTGTATGTTGACAGCCGTCCGGTACAGCCCAGGCACCACCGGTGCGGGGTCCCGCAGGGTAGGGATG
>JACQTY010000009.1 GCA_016210545.1 Chloroflexota bacterium | reverse complement strand
GGCCGTATGATGACGCCGCGCTTGCGGGCCTCGCGGATGACCCTGATGCCTATCTTGTCCTCGTAGGGGTATGCCTCTTTTGTATCGGGGTCGCGCACCAGCTCAATCCCCACCATGAAGCCGAGCTGCCGGATATCGCCGACATGCTTCAGTTGCCAGAAGCGCCGCAGCGATTCCGTGAGATAGGCGGTCTTGCCCTGGAGCCGGTGCAGGGTCTTCTCTCTCCGGAAGATCTCCAGGTTGGCCAGCGCCGCGGCGCAGGCCAGAGGGTTGGCGGTGTAGGTGTGCCCGTGAAAGAAGGTTTTCTTTTCGTTATATCCCGCGCAGAAGGCGTTGAAGACCTCCTCTGTGGTCAGCGTCGCCGCCAGCGGCAGATAGCCGCCGGTGATGCCCTTGGCCGTAGCCATGAGATCAGGTCTCACGTCTTCCCGGTGACAGGCAAAGAAGGCGCCCGTGCGCCCGAAGCCCGTGGCGACCTCATCGGCGATAAACAGGATGTTGTGACTGGCGGCCAGTTCCCTGACGCTGCTGGTATAACCCGGCGGCATGACGAGCATACCGGCGGCGGCCTGGATGAGCGGCTCCATCACAATGGCAGCCACCCTCTCGTGGTGGCGGTGCATGAGTTCGGCCATTTCCTGGACGCAGTCCGCCCGGTCTACGCCCTGTCGGGCGCAAGCCGGGTATGTTTTGCCCCAGGGGCAGCGGTAACAATAGGGCGAGTTGGCCTTGATCGTTTTGAAAAGGAGCGGGCGATAGACCTGGTGGAACAGGTCAACGCCGCCAATGCTCACCGAACCGATGGTGTCCCCGTGATAGCCGTTGACCAGGGAAATGAAGCGGGTCTTGCGCCGGCGCCCTTTGTCGAGCTGCTGCCAGTACTGAAAGGCCATCTTGAGGGCCACTTCGACGGCCGTGGAGCCGTTGTCGGAATAGAAGACCCGCGCCAGAGCGCCGCGTGACCTCTTTCCGGGGGAGGCGGAGTTGACCAGCTTCTCTGCCAGCCGGATGGCAGTGACGTGGGACAGGCCGAGGAAAGTGGAGTGGGCAACGCTATCGAGCTGTTGGCGTATGGCTTCATCGATCTCGGCCCGGCGATGGCCGTGGACGGTAACCCACAACGATGAGACGCCATCCAGATAGCGTCGCCCCTGCACGTCGATAAGATAGCTGCCTTCGGCGGAGGCGATTATGAGGGGCGTCTCGTTCAGCCAGTCCTTCATCTGGGTAAAGGGGTGCCAGACGTACTGCTTGTCGAGGCGCTCCAGGTCTGCGGAGTCGTACTGTTTTGCCATAGGAGTTCGCGCCATCTTTCAGTGTGAGAGACCGGATTAGATCCCCCAGCCGAGTCACCGGGCCAGCCCCCTTACTCAAGGGGGACAGGGGGATTCTCCGATTCCCCAGAGCATTGGCTTGATTTGGCAGCGCCAGCGCGCATCCTGGCGGTTGCCTTTTGCACCACGGGCCGCACTTTCTCGAAGGCGCCCAGGGCGAATTCGAGGTCCTCTTTGGTGTGGTTGGCCATCACTGTGACGCGGATGCGGCTCTTCCCCGGCGGGACTGTCGGGGGCCGGATGGCCACTGCCAGTACCCCTTCCGCCAACAACAATTCGGACGCTTCCACCGCTGCGGCGGCATCCCCAGCGATGACCGGAATGATGTGGGTCTCGGAATCCAGCGTATCGTATCCCAGCGACCTGAGTCCCCGGCGCATGTACGCAGCATTCCGTTGCAGGTCCTCGACCAGGGACGGCGCTGACTCCAGGACGTCCAGCGAGGCCGAGGCCGCGGCCACCACCGTCGGTGGCGGGGCGGTGCTGAAGATGAAGCTCCGGGATGTATTGATAAGGAAGTCCACCAGCTTACGGCTTCCGGCCACAAAGGCGCCGTAGCTTCCCAGGGCCTTGCCCAGGGTGCCCATAACCACCGGGACTTGCTGCGTCAAGCCGAAACTGGCCACTGCGCCCTTTCCGCCGGGCCCCACCGCCCCTGTAGCGTGGGCTTCGTCCACCATGAGCATCGCCCCGTACTTTTCGGCCAGGGCGGCTAGCTGTGGCAAAGGAGCGAGATCGCCATCCATACTGAAGATGGCGTCCACCGCTATGAGCCGCCTCGATGAATCGGCGCCATCCGATCGCGCAGCGCGGAGCGCCGTTTCAAGGCTTGCCGTGTCTTTGTGGTCGAAGACGACTATTTGCGCCTTGCTGAGGCGACAGCCATCGACGATGCTGGCATGGTTCAGGCTGTCGCTGAATACGTAGTCCCCCCGGCCCGCCAGAGCAGATATGATGCCCACGTTGGCTGCATAGCCGTTCCCGTAGAGCAGCGCCGCCTCCGTCCCCTTGAACCGGGCCAGCTTCTCCTCCAGTTGCTCGTGGAAAGACATGTTACCGCAGATGAGGCGGGAAGCCCCGCTGCCACAGCCCCAGTTCGCGGCCGCCCGCGCGGCTGCTTCCCGGACGCGAGGGTGGGCCGCCAGTCCCAGGTAATTGTTTGAGCACAGGTTAAGGACCCGCCGCCCCTCCATCTCCACCCAGGGGCCCTGGGCGCCCTGGATCGACCTGAGGCGACGGTAGAGACCATTGGCCTTGAGGCTATCGATGGCTTGATCGATGAAGTCCGTGGTTATCCTCTCCAAACCTGTATGACGACGGCTCCCGTATCAGGAAACCACCGCCCAGTATAGCAACCGACAAATGGCACAGTCAAACGGAGGCGGTGGAGGACCTCCACTACCCCATATCCGGCAGATGCGCCCCGATGAACTGGCGGGCGCCGCGGACGAAGTCCTGGATACTCATAGCCCTCTTGCCTTCCAACTGCACTGTCTTGAGCGCCAGTATCCCGTCTCCCGTTCCCACCCCGATCTTGCCCCCACTGCCTACCACTTTGCCCGGCTCGGCTCCGTCTGCGACCACTTCAGTCTCCAGGACCTTCAGGAGCTTTCCCCGCCACCGCGTGTAGCAGCCTGGCCAGGGCAGGAAGGCCCGCACTTTCCTTTCGAGGTCTTTCGCCGGCGTGTCCCAGTTGATCTCTCCTTCTTCCTTCTTCAACGGTTGCGAATATGTGGCCAGGGCAGAGTCCTGAGGCCGCGGGGTGATTCCGTCTTTTTCCCATCTGGGCAGCGTTGTTGCCAGAAGGTCGGCGCCCAGTCCGGCCAGCCGCGAAGTGAGGGAGCCGGTAGTGTCTGCGGGCATGATGGGCGTTGACGCCTGGGCCAACACCGGCCCGGTGTCCCAGCCTTCGCCGAGCAGCATGATGCTGACCCCGGTGACGCTGTCCCCCGCCAGGATAGCCGCGGCCACGGGAGAAGCGCCGCGGTGTCGCGGGAGGAGAGAAGGGTGTACGTTGATGCAGCCCAGGGGTGGGACGTCAAGGACAGACCTGGGCAGCAATAGGCCGTAAGCCGCCACAACGACAGCCCGGGGGTGCAGTTCCTGGAGCGACGTGACCTCCGAGGGGGGCTTGAGGCTTCTGGGCTGAAAGACCCTCAGTCCGATCTCCAGCGCCAGCTTCTTCACGGGAGATAGCGTGGGCGCGAGTCCGCGGCCGCTGGGACGGTCCGGCTGGGTATACACGGCGACCACCTCATGGCGCCGCGCCAGGCTTTTCAGGATGGCCGCGGCGAAGTCAGGGCTACCCATAAAAACGATCCTCATCGCTCTAAATTCTATCACCCTGATAATTGAGCCACAATGTGTTAACGCGATTCCGTGAGAACGAAGGAGCGGGGGAGAGCGCCCTGAAGGAGGGGGGTGGCGCTCCTGAACAATCCGAATGGACTTGCTGTCGGTTAGGTGTCAGTATTATGCTGACTCCAGCCTCAGTGACGCCTCTGTACTCCAGCGAGCAAGTGCCTCTGAAGCTCGCCGGAGCGAGAAGCGTGACGCTTTGAGACGTATGTCTTTCCCAAGAAGTATTGCCTGAGCGATGGTGCGCTTGAATATCACTTCACCTCAACAAGTCTGGTCGGTTGCTCTGGGCAGCCTGCAGGTGCAGGTAAGTCCAACGAATTACGAGACGTGGCTTAAGAACACCGTCGGGTTAAGCTATGATAGCGGCCTCTTTGTTGTCGGGGTGCCTCACGGGTTTGCGGCGGAGTGGCTACAGAAGAGGCTGCATTCTCTGGTCCGGCGGACCCTCATAGACATTACGGGCCACGACCTGGATGTCGAATTCAGCGTGGCCAATGCCCCCCACATATCTACCAGCAGGGTGGTCCCGCCGGCTCCGGTGGAGTCAAGCGAGATCATAGTTCCCAGCAATCCCCTCAATGCGCGTTACACCTTCGATGCTTTCATAGTCGGTGATTCGAACCGTCTGGCATATACGGCAGCCAGGGAACTGTGCGATAAGCCGGGGCACGGCTACAATCCTTTGTTCATCTACGGTGGGCCGGGTCTGGGCAAGACCCACCTGATACAAGCGATAGGGCACACCTGCCAGACGAAAAAACTCTCCTATGCTTATGTTAGCGCCGAGAAGTTCACAAATGAGTATATAGAAGCGGTGCAGGAAAGACAGACCAGGGATTTCCGCCAGCGGTATCGGGACGTGGATATTCTTCTGGTGGACGACCTGAACTTCCTCTGTGGCAAGGAGAGGACCGAGGAGACCTTTTTCCATACGTTCAACGACTTGCACAACGCCAATCACCAGATTGTTGTTACCTGTGACAACCCGCCACGCGATATGCCTTTGATCAAGGAGAGGTTGCGATCGAGGTTGGAGTGGGGCCTTGTGGTCAACATCCAGCCCCCGGAGCAACGGACGCGCATGGCTATTCTGACATCTCGGGCGCGCCAGATAGACGCGGATGTCCCCGAGGAAGTCCTGGAGCTGATATGCCAGAGGGCTGGGCCGAGCGTGAGGGAACTGGAGGGGTGCCTGAACCAGGTCGTCGCCACGGTGCGCGTGTCCGGAGGGGGGTTGGACCTGGAGGCGGCTTCCCGGGCGTTGAGTGGAGCATCGAATGGCGAGGAAGCCATCTCTTGCCTCCCGGTCCAGCGAATGCTGGCCCTGGTCGCCGAGAACTTCGACGTAGACCCTGAGGCGCTTGCTGGCCGGCAGCGCAGTCCTCAGGTTGCCCAGGCCCGGCAGGTGGCCATACTCATCCTGCGCGACGTAGGCCGCCGCCCGTTGACCGAGATCGGGCGTCTGCTGGGGAACAGGGACCACTCCACGATTATCTATGGCTACAAGAAGGTCCTGCACGATATGGAACATGACGTCCAGCTTAGCGAAATAGTTATGCGCATAAGAGAGAATCTGCACATATCTGACTAGCTTGCCGACCGGCATCCCGCGCGTGCCCCCCTTTCATCCGCCCTCCGAGCCGGCCCCGGAAGAGGCTGCGCCTTGTCGTCCCAGCTTGGCCGTGATATAATCGTCTGGCAAGCTGGGGACTCGTCTAGCGGTAGGACAGCAGACTCTGGATCTGCTTAGCGAGGTTCGAATCCTCGGTCCCCAGCCAGGTGTAAGTCGCGGGGATTGTTGTGGCAGATACTTCATACATCCAAAACGAAGTGGAACCTTATGTGAGAGGCTGGCTTTCTTCCCTCTTATTCCCGGGGCGCCAGTTCAGCACACAGTCGTTGCAGCTTTCTTCGGGCGCGTTCCATAAATTTGGTGCAGTATCGCAGGACAAAGTTATTGTTGCGGAAATCAAAGGACATTCTTGGAAAAAGAGAAACAGCAAACCGCCTACAGAAAAGTACGCCCAACTGTATCAGGCCCTGTACTTCTTAAGTTTGGTAACAGCAACCCAGAAGTTTCTTGTTGTCACAAATGAGGAAATGTATAGGGACTTCAAGCGAAGGAGTGAGGGCCGGGTTGCTGAGGGGATAAGGATTCTCTTGTGCCCATTGCCGCCTGGCGTTAGCCGGACAGTAAAGAATCTGCAAGCAATATCAAGTAGAGAACAGTCCTGAAACATGCTGGTGGGCTTGGTCAGTACATCGAGCAGTCCATCAAGTTGGTGACTCAGACCGCGGCGGTGCGCCGGCTCGAAGACGAAGGCATTTCCCTGGGTCTTGGCGCCGGGCGGTCTCCTTACTCAAGTTCGGCAATGTGTCTCACACCTTGAAGCTCCCTCCCCCGCGACGGCCTCGTTCTCGACGGGACACGACCACTGTGCGTCGAACTTACTGCGAAATGCCCCAAAAGCGTGTGATATTGCGTGCGATACGTTCAAAGTTTCAAGCGCGGCGTCCCGCGTCAGATAGCGGTCGGACTACTCGGCAGCGTACTTCGCGGGACGCCGCGCCCCGCGAACTGTTGCCTTGCCGAAATTGATGGGTTATAATATTGCGTGCTGGCTAGAGGCAATATATTATATAAAGACGTGGGGAACAGACTCCGGCTCTTGATGTTGCCGGAGTTTTTTGAGTAGGCGGCAAACACTTCACCCATCCTCCACAACTCTAGTTCGGCGTGTTCGCTGGATTCAGTGTGTCGGCGCATTCGTCTAGCGGCCCAGGACACCTCCCTCTCAAGGAGGAGACCACCGGTTCGAATCCGGTATGCGCTACCAAAACCTGCGCGATGGCTTAACGCGGTGAAGGCTCTCTAGCGGACTTTGCCCGGGCGAGGGGGTGCCCGAGTGGCGCAAGGGCAGCGCAACCGACTTGTAATCGGTAGGTTGGTGGGTTCGATTCCCCCCTCGGGCTTCAACATAGTAACTGGACCCTGGAGGGGTGCCGGAGTGGTTAATCGGAGCAGACTGTAAATCTGCCGCCTGAAATGGCTGCGGAGGTTCGAATCCTCCCCCCTCCACCAGTGGCCGAGAGAAGCATGGCGAATACTTCCGCTGGCAGGATGGGTCCTGCGGGGAAGACGGATAGTATCCAGTGGCCCTCATAGCTCAGTCGGCAGAGCACGTTCTTGGTAAGAACGGGGTCAGCAGTTCGAATCTGCTTGAGGGCTCCAAATTAAGGAGGAATCTTAATATGGCCAAGAAGAAGTTCGAGCGCACGAAGCCACACCTAAACGTGGGGACCATCGGGCACGTAGACCACGGCAAGACCACGCTAACCGCGGCCATAACAAAGGTGCTGGCCACCGCAGGCTGGGCCGAGTATCGAGCCTACGATAGCATCGACAGCGCTCCGGAAGAGAAGGCCCGTGGCGTGACCATCAACATCGCCCACGTGGAATACCAAACGGAGAAGCGTCACTATGCCCACGTGGACTGCCCGGGCCATGCCGACTACATCAAGAACATGATCACCGGCGCTGCCCAGATGGACGGCGCCATCCTGGTGGTGAGCGCCCCGGACGGCCCTATGCCGCAGACGCGCGAGCACATTCTTCTGGCCCGTCAGGTGGAGGTACCGTACATCATTGTGGCCCTGAACAAGGTAGACGCCATGGAAGACGAGGAGTTGCTCCAACTGGTGGAGATGGAACTGCGCGAGCTTCTCACCAAGTACGAATTCCCGGGAGACAAGATACCCATCATCCGGGTGAGCGCCCTAAAAGTGCTGGAGCATGGCGGGTGCGGCAAGAAGGACTGCCAGTGGTGCAGCGGCATCTGGAAGCTGGTGGATGCACTGGACACATATATTCCTATGCCGAACAGGCCCAAGGACAAGCCCTTCCTGATGCCTATTGAGGACGTTTTTGCTATCAAAGGCAGGGGCACGGTGGTCACCGGCAGGGTGGAGCGCGGAGTGGTGAAGCTGGGCGAGGAAATCGAGATCGTGGGCCTGAAGGAGACCAAGAAGACGGTAGTCACCGGCATCGAGATGTTCCACAAACTTCTCGACCAGGGAGAGCCAGGGGACGCAGTTGGCTGCTTGCTGCGCGGCATAGAGCGAGAGGATGTGGAGAGGGGCCAGGTACTAGCTGCTCCGGGTTCCATCAAGCCGCATACCCAGGCCGAGGGTCAGATTTACATATTGACCAAAGAAGAGGGCGGCAGGCACACGCCGTTCTTTACCGGCTACAAGCCGCAGTTCTACATCCGCACCACGGATGTGACGGGTACGGTCGACCTCCCCAAGGGGGTGGAGATGGTGATGCCCGGGGACAATATCAAGGCTACGATCAAGCTTATCTACCCGGTGGCCCTGGAGCAAGGCTTGCGCTTTGCCATCCGGGAAGGTGGGCATACCATCGGGTCTGGCGTATTCACCAAGGTCTTAGAGTAGGGAGAGATGGCCAAGAAATCTGAAGCCAGGGCGATCATGTATCTTGCTTGTTCCCAGTGTCAGGAGCGAAACTATACCAGTTTCAAGAACAAGAAGAACGACCCTCAGCGACTGGAACTGAAGAAGTACTGCTCTCGGTGCCGCGTTCATACTGTCCACAAAGAGGTCAAGTAGCCCCGCCGTGAAGAAGTGGCGTTTGTCCGCAAGTAGGACGTGTCGCCCCAACCGGAGCCATGTTGACAGGCTCCGGCTTTTGGGGTTTGATCCCGAATCGGCTGAAAGTGGGTTTGTAGCATGAGAAGGCCAGCTATTCCGGGGCCCAAGCGCCCTGGTCTCAGTTTTTTCAAAGACACCATCGCCGAGCTGCGAAAGGTAGTTTGGCCGTCTCGCAAGGAGGCCACGCGCCTGACCATCCTGGTCATAATAATCTCGTCCGTCGTCGGTCTGGCTTTGGGTGCGGTGGACCTGGGGCTGACGCGATTGAGCGCCGCCGTGTTGGGGATAAAGTAGATATGGTTCAGGATAATGGTCGGTGGTATGTTATTCACACCTATTCCGGGTATGAAGAGAGGGTGAAACGGAACCTGGAACAGCGAGTCAAGTCCATGGACGCCGCCGACCGCATTTTTCAGGTCATCATCCCTACCGAAAAAGAGATAGAGGTCAAAGAAGGCCAAAAGCGCAAGATCGACCGCAAGGTGTTCCCGGGCTACATACTGGTCCAGATGAGGATGGATGAGCTGGGCTGGACCGTGGTACGGAATACGCCGGGCGTCACCGGCTTTGTCAGCAGTCAGGATGCGGAAGGGAAACTGGTCCCGGCGCCGCTGGGTGAGAAAGAGGTCCAGAACATACTCAAGCAAATGGAGGCCGAGGCGCCGCGGGTCAAGGTTGGCTTCACCAAAGGGCAGAGCGTTCGCGTCACCCAGGGGCCGTTTGTCGACTTTGTGGGTGTAGTAGACGAGATAAATACCGAGAAGGGCAAAGTCAGGGTGTTGGTGTCTTTCTTCGGGCGAGAGACGGCTGTGGAGTTTGATTTCACACAGGTGGAGAAGCTGTAGAGGCGACCGGTCGGTCGTCCCTGCAATATGAGGTAAGGACAGCATGGCAAAAAAGGTGAAGGCCATTGTAAAACTGCAGATTCCGGCCGGCAAGGCTAATCCGGCGCCCCCGGTGGGACCGGCGCTGGGACAGCATGGCGTGAACATTATGGCCTTCTGCAAGGAATACAACGAAAAAACCGCGTCGCAGGCCGGGACCATCGTCCCCGTAGAGATTACCGTATTTGAGGACCGCTCATTCACGTTTGTTACCAAGACGCCCCCGGCCGCCGAGCTCCTGAAGCAGGCCCTGGGCGTTGAAAAGGGGAGTAGCACGCCTGGCGGGAAGAACATTGGCAAGTTGCCGCGTACGAAAATAAAGGAGATCGCTCAGCTCAAGATGCGTGACCTCAACGCTGTGGACCTGGAGGGGGCCATGCGTATCGTTGAGGGAACGGCGCGGAGCCTGGGCATCGAGGTTGAGGGGTAACGTGACCACACTAACTAAGAACTACGAAAAGGCGAGCAAACTCGTCGACAGGGACAAGGCTTATACGCCTGAAGAAGCTATTAAACTGGCCAAGCAGGCGGCTTATGCCAAGTTCGACGAGACTGTGGAGTTGCACCTTCGAATGGGGCTGGACCCCAAGCATGCCGACCAACAGTTGCGAGGTATCGCCCTGTTACCCCACGGGCTGGGCAAGACGGTGCGCATTCTGGTGTTTGCCCAGGGGGAAGGCGACAGGATCGCCAGGGAAGCCGGCGCCGATCACGTGGGCGCCGAGGATATGGCCAAGAAGATCGAAGAGGGCTGGCTGGACTTCGACGTGGCGATCGCCACTCCTGACATGATGGGTAGGGTTGGCAAGCTGGGCAAGATACTGGGGCGCAGGGGCCTCATGCCCAACCCCAAGGCTGGGACAGTGGTCCAGGCCAACGATCTGCCCCGCGTGATAACCGACGCGAGGAAAGGGCGGGTGGAGTTCAAATTGGACAGGACTGGCATTGTCCATCTGCCTATCGGTAAGGTTAGCTTCGAAGAGCAAAAACTGCAAGAGAACCTGAACGCGATTGTGGATGCGATCCTCAGGGGCCGGCCCAGCGGCGCCAAGGGGCAGTATGTCCGGAGCGCCTATCTAACTACCTCGATGGGCCCCGGAATAAAGTTGGACCTCAAGGCAGCTACCGCTTCAAGCGCTGCCGCTGCATAGGACTAGAATCTCCAAATAGAAGGAGACCAGCTATGGCAGGAATCGAAGCCTTCGGCGCCTATGTTCCTTTGTACCGCATGAAACGAGAGGACATAGCCCGCGCCTGGGGTGGGGCGTCACAGGGTGGAGAGCGGGCTGTAGCCAACTTTGACGAGGACTCGGTCACCATGGCTGTGGCCGCAGCCGTGGACTGTCTAAAAGGAATAGACAGAGACACAGTAGATGCGGTCTACTTTGCCACCACTACTTCGCCCTACAGAGAGAAGCTGGGGGCTACCATCATCGCTTATGCTCTCGACTTGAAGCGGGAGGTGGCTACCAACGATTTCACCGATTGCCTCAGAGCCGGCAGCATGGCCCTGCGGGCGGCCTTGGACGCGGTGAAGGCCGGCTCGGCGAAAAGGGTGCTGGTGGTTGCCGCTGATACCCGCATCGGAGCGCCCCGCTCCGAGTTCGAGCAGAGCTTCGGGGACGGCGCTGCTGCCTTCTTGGTAGGGACAAAGGACCTGGCCGCTACCGTGGATGCTACGTACTCCCACGCCGATGATATCATGGACTTCTGGCGCACTCGCCCGGAAGACCTCATCAAGACCGGCGATGACCGCCTGGTCAGCCATGACTTCATCAAGACCTCGGAAGACCGCTTTGTTATCACCGAGGGCTATCTGCGCAATGTCCAGGAGGGCGTGTCGAAGCTGCTGGAGAAATGCGAAATCAGGCCCAGGGACATCACCAAAGCGGTATTCTACGCTCCGGATGCCCGGCGCCACAAAGAGATAGTCCCCAGTCTGGGCTTTGACCCCAAGACGCAGGTGCAGGAGTCCATGTTCGATAAGATGGGCAACACCGGCTGCGCCTTTGCCCCGATGCTGCTGGTAGCTGCCCTGGAGTCGGCCAAACCCGGAGACAAGATAGTCTTCGCTACTTACGGCGATGGCTGCGACGCCATGCTTGTGCGGGCCACCGAACACGTAGCGGACGGCAAGGGCAAGCGAGGCATTCAGGGCTTCCTGGCTTCCAAGAGGTATATCAGCAACTACGAGAAGTACATGACGCACCGGTCGCTTGTCCCCACAGAGTCTCAGCGCCGTCCGCCTCTGGTGTCCTCGGTGCCGGTCCTGTGGCGCGATAGGAAGTGGATCCTCTCCCTTAACGCCTCCAGATGCAAGTCATGCGGCCGCGCTTTCTTCCCGCCGCAGCGGATTTGTCTGTACTGCCACTCCAAAGACGAGTTTGACTACGTCCGGCTCTCCGATAGAAAAGGGAAGGTCTTCACGTTCAATGTGGACAATCTGGCGCTCACCCAGGATGCCCCGGAGATCTTTTGCCGCGTCCACCTGGAGGGCGATGTCGGGTTCTACTGCCGCATGACCGATCGCGACCCGGACAAGGTGGCCATAGACATGCCCGTCGAGATGACCTTCCGCAAGTTCCATGAGGCCGGAGGTTACAACAACTACTTCTGGAAGTGCATGCCGATAAGGTAGGGCAACATGCAGATAGAAAACGCTGTCCAAGCTACCGAAATCGTCAAGATCTTTTTGGAAAAAATGAACTCCAACTTGGCGTTCAGCCCCCGGAAGGCCACTCTAACTAGAGTTGGCGACGGGGTTCACCGGGTGGACTACTGGATCGTCGAAGTCACGTGGGGCTTTCAACCTATGGTCTTTAAGGTAAGGCAATCAGATGGCGTGATTACCGAATATGAGACTGTCACGGGCGAGAAATTACCAATGAGGTATGGAAGCGCATGAGCGATGGTCAGACTACTGAATATAAGACGGCTGCGGGCAAGGTAGCCAAAGATTGAAGTGGCTACAACCTACCTGGATAGGGCTAACATTTATTGGAAGCAGGCTAATGAGCTATTAGAGAAAAGGGGATGGAGCAAGGCCAGCGAGCTTGCCTGGGGTAGTGTCGTGGAGGTTATTCATGCCCTCGCTGAATCCCAAGGTACAAAGATAAAAAATCATGGGGCATTAAGGGATTTTATCAGGACTGTTGCCCAGCAACTTCAGGATAATGAGATTTGGAGACTTTTTCAGAAAGCGGAAGGCTTTCATGCTAATTTTTATTATGAATTTATGGACGAGCAGGAAGTCAAAGAGATATTCCCTTTTATAAAGGAGTTTCTGGAGAAATTAGGAAGGTTGTTGCCCCCCAGAACATAGGAGGCTAGCCATGAATCCAGCCGCTATTCGCGATAAGGTTGCCATAATTGGTATGGGCTGTACCAAGTTCGGCGAGCTGTGGGAGCAGAGTCTCGACGACATGATCATCGATGCCACGTATGAAGCGTTTGATGACGCCGGGGTCGGCGCTGACGACATAGAGGCTGCCTGGGTGGGTACCCAGATGAGCAGCTTCACCGGCGCTACCCTGGCCATGCCCCTCAAGCTGAAGAACATGCCCATAACCCGCGTCGAGAATGCCTGCGGCACAGGCCAGGACACCCTGCGGGCCGCTTCGTTTGCCGTCGCCTGCGGCGCTTACGACATGGTCCTCGTTGTTGGCGTGGAGAAGCTCAAGGATTCCGGGTTGTCCGGTCTGCCCGATCCCTTCAACCATCCGGTGTACGGACAGGGCGCTACGGCGCCCGGACGCTGGGCCCTGGGGGCGACCCGGTATTTCGCCGCCAACAAGCTAAGCCCTCAAGAAGGCAAGGGCGTCCTGGCCAAGATAGCGGTCAAGAACCACTACAATGGCTCGATGCATCCCAAGGCCCATTTCCAGCGGGCCATCACCAAGGAACAGGCCATCAACGCCCCCATAATCGCATTCCCGCTGGGGCTTTTCGATTGCTGCCCGACTACAGACGGCGCGGCCGCGGCTATCGTCTGTCGCGCTGACCTGGCCAAGAAGTACCGGGATGACTATGTGACGGTGAAGGGCTTTGGCGTGGCCATCGGCCCGGGATGGGGCAAAGAAGACTTCGACTACAACTACGAGTTCTTGCCCGAGACTATCGCCGCCGGCAAGCAGGCCTATGCCGCCGCCGGGATCACCGACCCTCGGAAAGACCTGAGTTTGGCTGAGATCCACGACTGCTTCACCATTGCCGAGCTTATGGAGTACGAGGCGTTGGGCTTCAGTGAGATGGGGCATGCCAAGGATGACGTAGAGGCCGGCACCTTCGAGCTGAAGGGGCGGTTGCCGGTCAACTCCGACGGGGGATTAAAGTCCTTCGGGCATCCCGTGGGCGCCTCCGGGATACGCATGTGCTACGAGATCTACAAGCAGCTTCAGGGCAAGGCCCAGTTGCCGGCCCGCCAGTTGAAGAATCCCAAGATGGGGCTGGCTATGGCCCAGGGCGGGCACCCGGGATTCCTCATGCCCATCATCGCCATCCTGGGGCTGCCGGCGTAGGGCCAATTCCAGGGGTTTCGTTCATATGGGTGAGTCTGCTTCGGGGGGTCTCTGCGCTCTGCGGGGGGAGCGGTACACGCACCTTCATGAGGGGGTAGCCGAGTCCTCTTCCCCGCCGTCGGCACATTCCACCATGCTTCGGGTAAAGCGATACCTGACCCTGTAGGGGCAGACCGGAGTTTATCCTGTCGAAGCGAATCCCGACGAGTGGGGAAACGCGGAGAGCTAGCCTAAGGATGCCGACCCAATCATCGGGCGAACATCCGGGTTCGCCCCTACGCAGGCTGTGTCCATTCTGGGTGTCTGTCTTCGTGCCGTGGGGACTTCACCGGTGACTTTTTCACTCTCCACGAGACATCCTGATTACGGATCGTCTTCACGCAATTCGGGTGTAGGCCCGCTTGGCGTGCCGGGCGTGAGAAGGAGCTAGCAAATGGTTGGCATAACCGCCTACGGCGCCTACATTCCCATCTGGCGGCTGTCCCGGGCGGCCATATCCAAGGGAGCGGCCGGGGAAAAGGCCCTGGCCAACTTCGATGAGGACAGCATCAGCATGGCCGTTGGCGCCGCTATGGACTGTCTCACCGACAAGCACCGGGAGACCATCGACGCCTGTTTCTTTGCTTCCACTACCTCTCCCTACAAGGAGAAGATGGCGGCGCCGGTGGTCGCCGAGGCGGCTGATCTGAGGCCCGACGTCTATGCTGCCGACTTCGCCAATTCGCTCCGGTCGGGTACCGCCGCCTTGCGGGCCGCCGTCGACGCGGTCAAGTCAGGCTCAGCCCGGCAGGTGCTGGTGGTGGCCGCCGACACCCGTATCGGAATGCCCGGCTCCGACTTCGAGCAGAACCTGGCGGACGGGGCAGTGGCAGTAGTGGTGGGCTCTGACGGCGTCGCCGCCAGCCTGGACGCCGTTCATTCGATAACCAACGAGATGATGGACGCCTGGCGGGTGGACGGCGATACCTTTGTGCGGAGCTGGGAGGACAGGTTCGTGGTGGGCGAAGGGTATGTCCGGCAGACCCAGAAGGTGCTGACGGAACTGGCCAAGAAGTGTGAGCTTTCCCCCAAGGCGATAACCAAAGCTGTCATCTATGCCCCGGACGCCCGGCGGCACCGGGAGGTAGCCGGGAGCCTGGGGCTGGACCTGAAGACGCAGGTGCAGGACCCGCTTTTCGACAAGCTGGGCAACACCGGCGCCGCATTCGCTCTGATGCAGCTCGTGGCCGCGCTGGAGCAGGCGAAGGCGGGCGACCGTCTGGTCCTGGGCAACTACGGGGACGGCGCTGATGCCTTCCTCTTCCACGTGACAGAACACAATGCTAAAGCGGGAGGACATCGCGGCTTGAAGGGCCATATCGCCTCCCGGAAGCCTGTTGATGATTACCGAACGTACCTTAGGTGGAAGGGACTTCTCAACACCGAGGCGGTGCGCCGTCCCATGGTGGAGCCGCCATCCCCGGCCTCCATGTACCGGGAAGAGGAGAGGAACATCCGGTTCCACGGGGCCAGGTGCAAGTCGTGCGGCACCGTCCAGTACCCGCCGCAGCGGGTGTGCACCACCTGCAAGACGATGGACCAGTTTGAGACCGTCCGGCTCTCCGACAAGAAAGGCGAGCTGTACACCTACTCCGCCGACTATCTGGCGGGGACCATCGACATC
>JACQTY010000137.1 GCA_016210545.1 Chloroflexota bacterium | reverse complement strand
TATGATGGCGCCCGGATGGCGCCCGCTTGCAAGCGGGCATGAACGGTTCTCCCGAAAATAAGGCGAGCAAGCGCCGTGTCCCGACTTGTCGGCATCGAAGCGTCGGCGGCAGGCTGTCCTTCGACAAGCTCAGGATGGCGCCTGCCCTGGGCTCCACGTGACATGGAAGCCCATTTTCATACGTCGCGGCGCCCCCCGCACGGGGCATGGCGGATTCCCTGGCGAAAGGCGGGTCGATGCGCAAGATACTGCTGTGGGGCCTGGTGGCAGCGATTGCTGTGACGGCAATATTCGCATTATTCAATAGCGATGTTGTGAAGGGCCGCGTGCCGAAGCTGATCCTGGGAGGTCAGAAGAAAGCGGCTACGGCGCCGCCGCCTTCATCCGCGCAACTGGAGCAGGGGAAATGGGACCGTGTCGTCTCCCTGGCGCGGAAAGAGGGAAGGGTGACGATATATAGCTGGAGTTGGACGCCCACTACTGCCGGGCCGGTGATCAGAGCCTTTACTCAAAAGTATGGCATAGAGGTGGAAGTGGTGGCGGGGAGGGGCCCTGCGTTCATCGAGATGCTTCGCCAGGAGGCCGTGACGGGCGCCAGGATAGGCGATATCATGGAGGGCGCCCAGACCCATGCGCGCAACGCCAGGCTGGCGGGGCTGACCGTTTCCGCTCTCGACCTGCCCGTGCTGCGCGACGGGAATGCCTGGGCGTTTTCACCATTGCACATGGACGGGCAAGGCCATGTCATCTCCTACGCTCCGTACATCCTCAGTCCGTACGTCAATACAACCCTGGTGGCCCCTTCCGAGGAACCGCGATCCTGGTTGGACCTGCTTCAGCCGCGATGGAAGGGAAAGATGGTGATGCCCAATCCGAAGAACAGCACCGTACCCTACTACCTGGACGTACTCCTCCGGCACAATGCCCTGCCCGGTGACTTCCCGGCAAGGTTGGCGCGGCAGGACGTTCTGTTGAGCGAGCAGACTCCGGATTCGGGCGAGCTGCTCGGTTGGGGCCGGGCGGCGCTTTCCGTGCTGAACGCGATGCCCGACATGGTGCCTCCATTAAGGGATGGGGGGCCTATCAGAGCGATAGACATGAAGGAAGGCGTTCTGGTAAGCTTGTTGACCATGGCCCTTGTCAAGGATGGCCCCCATCCCAATGCGGCCAGGGTCTTCTTGAACTGGCTGCTGACAGACGAAGGACAGGTGGAGCACGGCCGGGCGAAGATGGTCGAGTCCGTGAGGAAGGGGGTGTCAGACTACACACCCTCCGTCTTCAAGCTTGATCCCCGTAGGACTATCGTTATCAACGATGAAGAAGGGGAGCGGATAGCCAGGGCTTTTCGTGAGAAGACTTATGTTCCGGTCTTCTTTGGAGGGACGCAGTAGGGCCTGGTGTCGTGACTGGATACTGTTTTACAATCTGGTTTGTCCTCAGCGCCTCAGCCTCTTCAGAAAGGCGTGATCCCCCCTCGCCCCCCTTACTAAGGGGGGTTGGGAGGATACCCTTCAAGGTGATCATGGATACTTTTCGGGAGGATTTCATACCCGCTTGCGCAGGGCGCCGCGACGTATGAAAACAGCGCGCTCCATTTGCGGCGGTGGCGACCTTTCTCGCCGGGCGTGAATCTCCTTACCCCCTTACTAAGGGGGTCGCCGAAGGCGGGGGGATCCCGTTGTCAGACCAATGGGAAAGCGACTATTTTCGGGAGAGCGGTTTCAATGGACAAAGAAGAAAGCCAGCTTGACGTAACCGCCGCCAAAGCTAGAGGTCTCATCACTACGGGACACCATTTGCCATACAACCCCAAACTACTGGAGAGGGCTATAGAACTAAGGAAGAATTTGACAGAAGCAGAGAAAAGGCTATGGTTTGGGCGTCTAAGAAATTTCAAGTATCGTGTTCTGAGACAGAGGCCCATTGATAACTACATAGTAGACTTTTACTGTCCAAGACTGAAGCTGGTTATTGAAATAGACGGAGATAGTCATTGCTCAGAAGAAGGCAGGACCTACGATGAGGAAAGGACGAAAATCCTGGAATCTTACGGATTAAGGGTCATAAGATTTACCAATGAGGGTGTCCTGGAGCGATTCGAAGCTGTTTGCCGGGAAATAGAAAATAAGACGCCCGATGCCTCTTCAGAAAGGTAGCGTGATTCCCCCTTGCCCCCCTTATTAAGGGGGGCAAGGGGGATTCCTACCTGTCGGGGCTGGTCCCGACTTGTGCGGAATAGGGGGGCGTTATCAGACTCTATCTTATCCGGCACGCTCAGACCGCCTGGAACAAGGCCCGCCTCATACAGGGCGCGCACAGTGACCCCGGGCTGGACGAGACCGGGCGCGACCAGGCCCTGAGACTTGCGCAGTCCCTGGAGCGCGAGCCCATCGGCGTTGTCTACTCCAGCCCGCTGAAACGCGCCCTGCAGACGGCAGAGCCTCTTGCCCAGCGCCTGGGCCTCACAGTGATAGCCGAGCCTGCTTTGCTGGAGATCGATACCGGTCAAACTGATGGTCTGCGGGTAGAAGAGTTAAGAGAAAAGCATCCCGAGTTCTGGGGTGGGTGGGTGGCCGGGGACGAGTCTTTGCGCTGGCCTGGTGGGGAGTCCCTGGATGAGCTTAGGGTGCGCACGAGAGGTTTCGTGGACCGATTGAGGTCCCTTCCCCCTGATTTGACGGTGGCTGTGGTAGGTCACACGTTTTCCTTGCTTTTCATTCTCTTACAGGCTCTGGGGCTGAATGTTGTGTTGTACTATAGGTTCCGGCTGGAGGTGGCCAGCGTCAGCGTGCTGGAGCTGGAGGCGGGCAGGGCCACCCTGTTGAAGCTGAACGACACGTGCCATTGGAAAACGTAGGGGCACGATGCATCGCGCCCCAGCCACGCATATGTGTAGGGCGGGCCCGAGTTTATTCTGAGCCAGCCGAAGGGTTCCTGCACTGGGCGGCCACTCCGCGTGCGGAGCCCGTTTCGGACAGGGGTCGTCCCTATGGGTTACAATGCCCGCGGCGCCCCTGCGTAAAAATTGTTAAGAAAAAACCCCCTCTAACCCCTTGACGAATCTTTTCGTCTGTTATATACTCCCAACCGTATCTGACATCCAATCATGCGCCCCAACCAGGTCAGGCCCAACTACAAAACTGGGGCGTGTCGAGCGATGGGGCCGGTGGCCCGGCGCTTCCGGGCACGCGTGACTATTCCAGTCCTCTTCAGGTCAGTGTCGTAGATAGGGGGTGATGAACGCAAAGTCTTTTCTGGCTAGCTATCACCACTACTAAGTAATGTTGTATTAGGAGGTAGATTAAGGTATGGTAAGACTGCACTCGCGATTTGTAGGAGTCATTGGCTTGGCGATAGTGGCCATATTGCTCCTGGCGGCGTTGGCGGCTTGCGCCGGCCCTCAGGGCCCGGCTGGCCCTGCCGGCGCCCCCGGCGCTGCTGGCCCTCCTGGCGCTGCCGGCGCTGCCGGCGCTGAGGGCGCTGCCGGCCGCTCGGCTGGCGAGGGTGGCCCGGCCCTGTCGGCGACCATCGCCGGCGGCAAGTTGACCATAGCCGGTTCCGGGTTCCCCACGGGCAAGGGTGTATGGCTGAATATCCCCGGCGCCGCTGCTCAGGGCCGCGACGTGTTCCTGACGACGGAACTGGCCATTGTTAACGAGTCGGGCGCCTTCGCAGTTACCCTGGATATGGCCAAGCCTCCCCTTGGCGGCAAGGGCGGACTGAAGCCGGGCGTGTACAGCATCAAGTCCGTTGGCGGCGATGTTGTGGCCACGGCGCCCCTGGTAATACCGGCGCCAGCTAAGGCCCCGGCGGCTACACCAGCCGCAAGCCCGGCCGCCCCGGCGAAGGCGGCGACACCGGCCGCAAGCCCGGCTGCCCCAGCGAAAGCCCCCTAGCGGGGATTGGCGCGGATTCAAAGAGGGGAGGGTGAGTTTGGGGTAACACGGGTCCCCCTCTCTCCATTCGTTGCGCTGAGAGCCTGCCCTGAGTGTGGCGAAGGGACATGCCTGACTCTCCCCCTCGCTCCGCGTAGCGGAGTCTTCGAGCGGGGGGAGAGGATTCCTGCTCACGGATGAGGCGCAAGGACGCCTCGGGCCCACAGGTCGGCCCGGGGCGTCCAAACACAGAGGCTTGCCAGGGTTCCGACTCGTCGGGACAGCTTTGCGAGGGAGGTAACGGATGTCCAACCTGTTGAACTTGGGGAAGGGGCGTGTGGGGCTGTTTGCTATCTTTTCTGTGGCCGTGTTGCTATTGGTTACGCTCGTGGCCTGCGGGCCTGCCGGGCCCGCTGGCCCCGCCGGCGCTTCCGGCGCCGCTGGCCCTCCCGGTTCTGCGGGCAAGCCTGGCGCCGAAGGCGCACCTGGCCGGTCGGCGCCTGAGGGTGGGCCGGCGCTGGTAGCCACTGTAGCCGGTGGCAAGCTCACTATCGCTGGTTCCGGTTTCCCGGCGGGCAAGGGCGTGTGGCTGAATATCCCCGGCGCCGCAGCCCAGGGCCGGGACGTATTCCTGACCAACGATCTGGCCATTGTCAACGACTCGGGCGCCTTCGCAGTTACCCTGGACATGGCCAAGCCTCCCCTTGGAGGCAAGGGCGCACTGAAGCCTGGCGTGTACAGCATCAAGTCGGTCGGCGGGGATGTGGTGGCCACAGCGCCTCTGGTGATACCGGCGCCAGCCAAGGCCCCGGCAGCTACGCCAGCAGCGGCAGCCGCGCCGGCGAAGGCCCCGGCGACGGGCGCTCCGGCCCCGGCAAAGGCCCCCTAACGCCAAGTGACACTGGCAATTCCCCGGGGAGGCTGTTTCTTCCCTGGGGAGCTGTCGTGTGTTGAAAACGAGCAGGTCAGAAATAGCGTTGTCATGCCCCCCGTCCCAGCGGGGGGCTTGGCTTACCAAGGGGGTCCTTCGTCCCGACAACGGTCATTAACAGAATAGAATGATATTGGGTTGTCATGTTGCGACAGGGCGCCGCGAAGGATGAAAATAGACCTCACCCCCGTAGCCCCCTTTCCGATTCGGAGTGGGGGCAGCGAAGCGGGTAGCCACGATCTGAATATCCGCTGTAGGGGCGAACCCGTGTGTTCGCCCGGCGGTTGGGCTGACGCCCTTCGGCTGGCTCAGGGGGGGGGCCATGGGTCACCCGTTCCAACAAAATGCCTTGAGCACCCGTACTTAGACAGATAGCGAGAAGCGCTACACCACCTGTCATTCCGGCCACCGAGCCGTCCCGATGAATCGGGGCAGCTTTCGCTGGAATGACGCGTTGCGGGGCCATCTCCCCGATGCCTCAGATTAGTTACCGCTATCTGGTCAAGAATATGTGGGAACATGTGGACCATGGGTCGGCCCCTAGCTTTTGGTTTGACGCGGGGCTTGCACCTGTATACAATCGGTTCTAAACATCGGGAATACGCCCGTCGGCTATTCCCAAGTTCGCAACGCTGAGGGGTGAGGTCAACCGTGGCTAAGTCATCAAGGCATTCTCCAGAACTCACAAAGGAATACCGCGAATACTGGGGCGATACCACCTATGCCGATATCTGGGAGCGCAACGCCCGCCAGTACCCGGACAAAGAGGCTATCGTCGACAACAAGGTACGCCTCACCTGGTCCCAGGCTAATACGTGGATCGATCGCGTGGCGCTGGGTCTCGTGGAACTGGGCATTCCCAGGGATAGCGTCATTGTCCTCCAGTTGCCCAACTGGGTCGAGTTGCCGCTGCTCCGGGTGGCCTGTGAAAAGGCGGGCATTCTCACGGTGCCGGCTCTGCGAAACTTCCGCGACACCGAGATGGAATATGTCCTCAGGAAGACTGAAGCCGTCGGCGTGGTGATCCCAGGACATTACGAGAACCGGGACTACGTCCAGATGGTGCAGAGCATCAAGCCCGGTCTCCCGCTTCTGCAGCACGTGTTTGTGGCAGGTGATAGGACCCCGCCCGGCGCCATTTCTGTCAAGGCCATGGCCGAACGGCCTATAGAAAAAGAAGCGCCGGCAGAAAGCCTGCAACAACGAAAACACCGCGCTGACGAGACACAGCTTTATCTGACCAGCGGCTCCACCGGGTTTCCTAAGTTCGTGGAGATGGTCATCGGTGGGCGCCTGCATAACATGACCCTGCTCGCGGACAAGTGGGGCCTGCAAAGCGCAGACGTGATGGCCAGCTTGTCGCCTGTTGGTGGGGGGCCTAATGCCCTTCCTTTCCTGTGCGGCGCTTTGAAGGGGACAAAGGGTGTGATGCTGGAGCAGTTTGATGCGCTGAAGGCGCTCAACCTGATCCAGAAGGAACGGGTAACAGTCCTGACCAGCGTGCCGGCCATTCTGGTTATGCTGGCGGACCATCCGGACTTTGGCAAGTGTGATCTGTCCTCTCTACGTCTGGTGGTCTCGTCGGCTGCTCCCCTCAGCTACCCCACAGGGGTAGAGCTGGAAAAGAAGTTCCGCTGCCCGATGCTGAATGCCTTCGGCGGAATTGACCTGGGGATCACGGTAAGCCCGCGACCGTCTGATAGCCAGGTGGTGCGTTTGTTGAGTTCGGGAAAACCGGTGGGCGGCCGTTTGAAAATAGTTGACGAGGCGGGTAGAGAGGTGAAGCAGGGGGAGATAGGCGAGGTGCTGGCCACCGGCCCGGGGTGCTCGGCTGGTTACTTCAAGGACCCGGAGACCACCCGGCAGGTGTGGAGCGCCGATGGCTGGGTCAAGACCGGCGATATGGGCAAGTTCGACGACGACGGCAACCTCATCATCGTGGGCCGCATCAAGGATATGATAATCCGGGGCGGCCAGAACATCTATCCGGTTGAAGTGGAGAACATACTTCTTCCCCACCCCAAGATCGCCAACGTCGCCATTGTTGGCATGGCCGATCCCGTGATGGGAGAACGGGCCTGCGCCTACGTTGCGCCGAAGCCAGGAGAGCAGTTCACCTTTAGCGAGATGGTGTCCTATCTGAAGCAGAGGAGCATCGCCTCCTTCAAGATCCCCGAGCGGCTGGAGATAGTGGATAAGCTTCCTATGTTGCCCGATGTGCAAAAAGTGGACAAGAAGGTCCTGCGGAAAGATATTGCCGAGAAGCTGAAGGGGGAAGACGCAAGCCCCAAGTCTCAAGTACCAAATCCCAAGAGAAGTTGATGGGCGAACTCGGCGGCCCAAGGCGTTATGATCTGGAAGAACGCACTTTCAACTTTGCGAGAGACGTCATAAACTTCATCGGACTCTTGCCCAGGACCCCGGCTAACATTGAGATCATTAAACAGGTTGTGAGGTCCTCTGCATCAGTGGGGGCGAATTACATCGAAGCTGGCGAAGCCCTGAGTCGAAAGGAGATGGCTCTAAGGCTAAAAATATGCCGGAAAGAAGCCAAGTAGACCATTTTCCGGCTAAGATTGATTTGCGTAGGGGGGAAGACGGTGAAGAAAGACGAGAGTCTCTCATTTGCGAAGCCAGGGAATTGGTAAAGATATTGTCCGCCATTGTTGGGAAGGTTAGTGAGGCTAGGCCCTAATCCTTGGGACTTGGGGCTTGGAACTTGGAACTTAACCTCAGGAGGTTTTGATGGCTGGTCAAGGTGAAATCAACCGGAATATGCCTACCCCTTACATGAAATGGCAGGAGTCGGAGGGTATTCCGTCGGTTGGCGGCTACGCTATTGAAGACCTGAAGACAGTCCCGGTCTCTCCGTGGCCCAGGATGGGGGGTAAGGGTGTCTTCATAAACCTGATCGGCTCGGAGCAGGCCAACGACGGCTATATCTGCGAGATCCCGCCGGGCAAGGCGCTGGAGCCGCAGCGCCACCTCTACGAAGAGACCATGTTCATCCTGCAAGGTCGGGGCGCCGCCTCCATATGGCAACCCGGCGGCCGCAAGCAGACCTTCGAGT
>JACQTY010000135.1 GCA_016210545.1 Chloroflexota bacterium | reverse complement strand
GCCAAAGGGAGGCCGACACTTCGGCCCCAAAGGCGCGTGTAGCACCAGGCAGGTGAGAGGACTTTCCCTTTGAGGAGATTCAATGGGCGGCGGATTCAGGCTACTTGCCTGCGCCCTTGCCATCCTGTCTCATTGTGGTATCATATATCAGGCTATGTTTACAGTGGGTATTCTTACTATCAGCGATAGGAGCCATAGGGGCGTCAGAGAGGACGCCAGCGGCCCGGCTCTTAAGGAGTGCGTCGCCTCGCTGGACGCCAGGGTGGTCAAGTACGACATCGTGCCCGATGAAAAGGACCTCATTATCGAGAAGCTGGTCTTGTGGTCCGACCACTACGGCATAGACCTGATTCTGACCACGGGGGGCACCGGCCTTACGCCACGTGATGTCACTCCGGAGGCTACCGTCGTCGTGCTGGACAGGCTGGCGCCGGGCTTCACCGACGCTATCCGGGCGGCGACTCAGTCCAAGACGCCCCATGCCATGCTGAGCCGGGCTATCAGCGGGGTCCGCAAGCAGAGCCTTATTATCAACATGCCGGGCAGCCCGAAGGCGGTGAGAGAGGCCATGGAGGTCATCTCGCCGGCTCTGCCCCATGCTATCGAGACGCTGCGGGGTGAGGCCAGGGAATAGGATGCTGGTTGACATAATCACCATCTTCCCTCAGATGTTCCAGGGGCCTTTCGCCGAGAGCCTCATCAAGCGGGCCGTGGACAAGGGCCTGGTCCGTATTAACATTCATAATCTGCGCGACTTCACGCACGACCGCCACCGCACGGTGGACGATTCGCCGTACGGCGGGGGGCCGGGGATGGTGATGAAGCCAGGACCCATCTTTGAGGCCGTCGAGACGATCAAAGGCGAAGGGGCGGCCGACGTCATACTGCTAACCCCGGCCGGCGACCGCTTCACGCAGCAGATCGCCCGGGACCTGGCGGTGAAAGGGCGCCTCACATTCATATGCGGGCATTACGAGGGTGTGGACGAGAGGGTCAGGGAAGGCCTGATAACCAGAGAGTTGTCCATCGGCGACTATGTCATGACCGGTGGAGAACTGGCGGCTATGGTGGTGGTGGATGCGGTGGTGAGGCTGATACCGGGCGTGCTGGGTTCGGCGGAATCTCTCACGGAGGAATCGTTTTCGTCCGGGCTTCTGGAATACCCCCAGTACACGCGTCCGGAGGCGTTCAGGGGCCAGAGAGTACCCGAAGTGTTGCTCTCTGGGAACCATGAAGAGGTCGCCCGGTGGCGGAGGGACCAGGCCATCCGGCGCACGTTTCTGAAGAGGCCTGACTTACTGGAAAAGACACATTTGACTGAGCAGGAAAGGAGATTAGTAGCCGGCCTTCGCGAAGGCTAGCTCTAAAAGAGGTGAAATGGACATCAAGTCGGTTATTGAGTTGAAGGCGAGGCCTGAAATACCTCAGTTCGGCCCTGGGGACACGGTCAAGGCCAGCGTGAAGGTGGTAGAGGGCGATAGGGAGCGCATCCAGGCTTTCCAGGGGATAGTCATCCGTGTGAAGCGGGGCGACGTCAACGCAACCTTCACTGTAAGGCGGATAAGCTCCGGCGTGGGTGTCGAGCGCACCTTCTTCTTCCAGTCGCCTCGGCTGGAGAAGGTGGAGGTGGTGCGCAAGGGTAAGGTCCGCCGGGCCAACCTGTACTACCTGAGGGGTCTCAGCGGCCGCGCCGGAAGGATCAAGGAGCGCACCCGCGAGTTACCGGCCGAGCTGAGAGTGGAAGCCCCCGCTGAGATGAAGGAAGAGGCGCCGCCCGTGGCTGCGCCGTCCGTGGAACAACCGCAAACCTCGGCCTGAGCGCCGCGCTGAGCCTGTCGAAGCGTCGGCGCGTTCGCGTAGGGGCGACCCTCGTGGTCGCCCAGGGCGGGCACAAGACCCGCCCCTACGGGGGCCGCGCCGGCCCCTGGAAGGGGCAGGGAGGCATCCCCCCACAATGCCCTTCGCCGAGGTAGCCGTAAGCGCCCCGGTCGTCGCCAGGGACACCTTCACCTATGGCATTCCCCAGGCGATGGATGTTGCCGTGGGGCAGGCGGTGTGGGCGCCATTTGGTACACGATTGCTTCAGGGCATAGTTGTCGGCGTATCCTCTACTACGGATGTCTCACAAACAAGGGACATAGCCGCGCTCGTAGAGCCGCCGCTGACCCTCTCGCCGTCCCAGCTCGGACTGGCGCTCTGGTTGAAACGCCGGTACCTCTGCCCCTACTTTGAGGCCCTGCGTTCCTTTCTTCCCCCCGGCTTTGAGCGGCAGCCCGCGGAGTACCTTCAGGCGGCAGCATCTCCAGACAGCGCCGCGCCGGAACTGCAGGCGGCGCTGGAGTTGCTGGTCCGTAAGAAGCGGTGGCGGCTCGATGCCGCGCAGGCTGCACTGGGCGGCGACAAACGGCTGCTGGAGAAACTCCTCAAGCTCGGGCTGGTGACGCGCAAGACTGAATTGGGCGCCGTCCGGGTAAGACCCAGGACTGTCACCTACTTCACACTGGCGGTCGGCCCCGGGGACGCCGAACAGGCTATAGAGAGCAAAGCCAGCCGGAGCCGCCACGCGGCGGAAGTCCTCCGACTCTTCATCGACCAGCAGTCGCCCTTGTCGGCTGCCGAGATCAAGCGCCGCTGCCCATCCGCGGCCTCGGCAGTGCAGTCGCTGGAGAAGCTGGGGCTGGTCTCCCGCCTGGAGATGCCGCAGATAAGGGACCCTCTGGCCGGCCGCCACTATGCCCCACAACCGGAATTGGCCTTGAACGCCGCCCAGCGGGCTGCCGTGGACTCCATAGCTCAGGCGCTGGCTAATCTGCAACGGTCTCCGGAGGACCCGGGCGTCTTCCTTCTTTTCGGCGTCACCGGCAGCGGCAAGACGGAGGTCTACCTGCAGGCCCTGGCCCGGGCCATTGCCCTGGGTAAGAGGGCCATTGTGCTGGTCCCCGAGATATCCCTGACGCCCCAGGCCGTTCAGCGCTTTGCCGGGCGTTTCCCGGGGCGGGTGGCCATCATACACAGTCAGCTTTCCCTGGGTGAGCAGTACGACGAGTGGCAACGCATCGAGCGGGGCGAGTTCGATGTGGTCATCGGCTCCCGCAGCGCCGTTTTTGCTCCGCAGCCCGCTCTCGGCCTTATCGTGGTCGACGAGGAGCACGAGCCCAGCTACAAGCAAGAGGAGTCTTCGTGCTGTTACCATGCCCGGGACATGGCCATAAAGCGGGCGGAGTTGGAGGGCGCTGTGGTCATACTGGGCAGCGCCACCCCGGATGTGGGTACGTTCTTCATGGCCACCCAATCCTCCCGGCCAATTGCACAGGGCGCCACGAAGGATGAGAATGCTGGCCGCCATCCTGAGCCTGTCGAATCCCGACAGGTCGGGACGATGCATCGGGACGACGCTTCGATGCCGATTTATCGCGACGCGGCATCTTCGGGGCAGGGCCGGTATCATATGCTGTCCCTGCCGGAGCGGGTGGGGGCTTCAGGCCGCCTGCCGCTGGCGAAGGTAAGTCTGGTCGATATGCGCGCCGAGCTGAAGGCGGGAAATCGGAGCATGTTCAGCCGCGCTCTTTCCCTGTCTCTGTCTCAGACTCTGTCTCGTGGTGAGCAGGCCATCCTTTTCCTGAACCGCCGGGGAACGCACACCTTCGTCCAGTGCCGGGACTGTGGCTTCGCCCTGCGTTGCCGCCGCTGCGACGCCGCGTTGACCTACCACGAGGCCGAGGGACTCCTGGTATGTCACCACTGCAACTACCAGCGGCGCTTGCCGGAGGTCTGTCCGCGGTGCCATAGCCCCCGCATAAAACAACTGGGGCTGGGCACCCAGGGGCTGGAATCCGAGGTGAAGCGGGCGTTTCCCGGGGCGCGGGTGCTACGATGGGACAGGGACTCGGTGCGGGGACAGAAAGAGCACGAGGCCATTCTCAACCGGTTCCTCGCCGGAGAGGCCGACATCCTGATCGGCACCCAGATGATAGCCAAAGGGCTGGACATGCCGGGGGTCACGTTGGCCGGCGTGGTAATGGCCGACATGGGGTTACACCTGCCGGACTTCCGCTCTGCCGAACGCACCTTCCAGCTTATCAGCCAGGTGGCAGGGAGGGCGGGGCGAGGGGTGCAGGAGGGGCAGGTGATCGTCCAGACCTATTCGCCGGAGCACTACGCCATCGCTGCTGCGGCGCGCCAGGACTACGGGGAATTCTACGCCCAGGAGATAGCCTACCGCAGACAGTACGGGAATCCCCCCTTCAGCCGGCTGGTGAAGCTGCTTTTTTCCCATACCAATGCCGCCCGTTGCCATCAGGAAGCCGAACGTCTGGCTGCCAGCCTTCTGGAGTCCAAAGAGGCGCGGGCCCTGGGCAACGTAGACTTGATCGGACCGACTCCAGCCTTTATTGAGCGGCTACGCGGGCGGTACCGCTGGCAGCTCGTGTTGCGGGGCCACGAGCCGGCGCGCCTGCTGGAGGGGATGATGTTGCCCAAGGGGTGGGGTGTAGAAGTTGACCCGGTGAGCCTGCTGTAGGGAAGATGCCCGTCCGCGATTCGGTGCATGCGCCGACGCGTCATTGCGACGAGTCCCGAGGCGCTGAGACGACGAAGCAATCTCTCGTGCCTGCTTCCGGCCGCGCTATGAAAGATGAAAACACTTTTGACCCGTCATTGCGAGCCGCAGCGAAGCAATCCCTTGCCTATGCAGCGAAGATCCTGTCACACGTAGAGCAATTGGTCACGCAACTCAGCGGCGGTCAGCTTGTTCAGCAACCTCAGCAAGTTGGCGACTGTCAAATGGGGGCGACGCTGTGAGGCTATTATGATGCCGCCGTGGCCCTTTTTCTCAGCAAGGTACTGGCGGTGAAGGTCCTCAAAATCGGAACGGTTATGGGTGAGAAGGGCGAGGCCGTGACTGGCCGCGTATTCCATCTGCTCAGCGTCTTTGCTGCCAAGGCGGCCAGCGTCTCGTGTTGTGGTCGCCTGAAATCCGCGGGCCCGGAGCAGGTCACCCACCAAAACGCTCACATCTTCGTCCAAATACAGCCCAGCGAAGAGACGGCTCACCGCCCCTTAGCCCTCGGGTCCACCATGTCGTCAGGTACCCTGTTGCGCTCGATGCATGCGTTTATCTCATCCTGATGGTCACTATAGTAGCTCAGGGCATCAAATACGGCGGCGGGGGTCAAATGCGGCAGTTCGCGAGGTATCTCCTCCGGCGCGTATCCCAGCCGCCACAACTCAATGACCGCCCGTACCGGCGTTCGAGTACCTGAGACAATGGGCTCTCCGCCCAGTATGGAATCGTCCTTCACGATGTAGAGATGCTCGGTCTTGGTTACCATGCTCTGCCTCCGTTTGACGGCCTCTTATCCACAATATAGCACAATCAAGCTCAGTTCTGGGGGTTTGGAGCGTGGGGGTTGGAGCGTAGAAGTGGACCCGGTGAGCTTGTTGCAAAGGTGCCGCTCGTCCGCCGGAACGCCCCCAAAGAGGCCCGAACGCCATTACGATGCCCCTTGGTGCTCCCGGGCGACAAAGAGGTCTATGTTGGCCGTTGCTGGCTCCGGCGGTGGACTAAATTTGGAGCCTCCCCTTGCACGATATGACGAAACGTGTAGGGCAAAAAGTTAGCACAGTTTTTGGACCATTTCGCAGTAATTCTGTAGCTGTTTCTTTTCCTTTTCATTCAAGGGATCCCTGAAGTGCATCAGCCGGTTGCGGTATTCCCTTACGTCATTCAGGACATCTGAGAACTCCTGCCTGTCAGCGGGAAGGCCGAGCTTCTCCCAGTTATCCGGGTTCTGCACTATGCGCACTAGATCGCCCAGGGTCAGCATTTCGGGATCATTTTTCAAGGTAGCTTCGGTAGCGCCGCCGAGGAACAACGCGATTGCGCTCGCTTCGAGTTTGGCCCTGACGCATTCTCTAACGCGAGACTCGATTTCTCCAATCCACTTGAAAGGCCCAACGAGTTCTGCAAATTCAATCGTAAGGTCCCAGGCAGTCACGATGCCACTGAGTCGTTTGTCCTGGCCGTTCACGAGGACTACATCAGAGTTCGCTAGGTTGTTTATCACGTTGTCTATGTTATCATCCATGAGTACGTGGGGTGTTGTCTTGTCCAGACATTCATTTACGGTATTTACTGGCCCGCGGATAAGGGCCTCAGCAATTGACTGATAGGTTATGGTCCCTTTTACTAATGGTCTCATAATAGTCTGAAGCCAAATGTCCTTTGTGCTGAGGCCAGCAAGACCATACTAATATAAGACGATTAGTATCGCTGTGGAAAGTGGGTGGTGAGTATCGGCCACCACGAGTTGCGAATACTTGTTTTTCAACATAATGATGTAGGCTTTCTTTAGGGGATCGTTCGTTTTTATGCACCGCACCGGCTTATCCGCAGCAGCAAGGTCGCGCACCCTGAAAGTGGGGATAAATGGTTCGAGTTCTGGCCCTTCAATCTCTTCCTCAACTTCAGCAGTGTCAATTTGAGGCGGTTGCACCGGAGTCGTTCCTTTTTCACCCCTCAAAGAAAAGGTCACATGCGAAGAGTCCAATGGCATGTTCTCATCAATCGGTGGGTTGGCCTTCAGGCCCAGTGTTTCCATCTCTTTGTTTATGGTAGCCAAAGCGGCTTTGCGGCGACGAGAGTACCCGAACGATGCGAGGATACTTATGCCCTTCTTGTGCTGCCAGCGACCTGCTTCCAGCTCTTTCTTGATATTCTTGAGATATTCGTGGCCGGTCATTGGCATCCCCTGAAGACATAGCTTTGTAGAAACAGTTACTAAGAGTCGCGTCGAGCGGGAGATGACTACTTGTCGTCTCGTTTGGGGACGGTTGCCCACCTGCTCCAACCAGATTCGACTCATAGCAGCAAAGTGAGCCAGCCTTCCCAATTCTTCCTTGACACCCCCATTTATACACCCTTTGCAGCTACGATTCAAGGGGCTTCCCTTGTTGCAGCATCTGGATTGCCCCCTTGCCTGCTACGCCAGACATGACGCAGCTTTTGTGGAGACATTCCTGCCCCAAGGTCGCTCGCCATTCGGACTGCCACTGCTTCCCGCCTCCTAGCAGGCATTGACTTCCCAATCCAGGGCGCATACCATAGGTGCTGGAAACGCCGATTGCTTAGAGACATCAAGACCAGGAGAGATACGTGAAAAACGTGGAATTTTCAGTCAAAGGCAATACCCTCACCATCACAGTGGACCTCACCAAGGACTTCGGCCCATCTTCTTCAGGCAAGACGATCATCATCGCATCCACCGAGGGTAATTTCCCGTTGCCCGGGCGAAGTGAAGTGGTTGGCCTCAACGTGTATCGGAAGAAATGATCCCACGCAACGTCGGGATGCGCCACGCCTCGTTCTGTGGGACCCCATAGTCCGAAAGGGTCTCCCTGACTCCAGTTTCTTGACCCCCTGATGAATTGTATCTATAATTCTGGCCAAAGACTCATATCCTATTTTGGGCGATCCGCGGACAAGGAGGACATTTGACATGGAACTGAAAGATTTCATTCAAGCCGGACTGGACAGAGTGAAACAGGCGACGCTGAAAGCGGTGGAAGGCTTGACCCCCGATGAGTTGAAATTCCGGCCGGGGGCTGAAGCCAACTCCATAGGGATCATCTTTCTTCATCAGGCGCGCTCCGAGGACATGTTCGTCCAGGCCAGGATTCAGGGCAAGCCCGAGGTCTGGGAGTCGGAGAACTGGTACCAGAAACTGAACCTGCCGGTAACCGAGACCGGGGGGCATTACACCGTCGAACAGATTGCTGCTTTTCGTGTGCCGGAACTCAAGGATATGGTGGCCTACGCCGGGGCAGTACGGGCACGTACCAGTGAGTGCCTGGCAGGCATGACGCCCGACCGGTTCGATAGGATAATCAATCTGCCCCGACGTGGAGATGTGAGTGTCGGGGCCCTTTTTGCCCTTATTCTGGTTCATTCAGCCGAGCACGCCGGCGACATCTCGTATTTGCGTGGCCTTCAGAGGGGACTGGACAAGTAACTAACAGCGCAACAAGTGATGGTCCTCTACCGTAGGGGCGACCCTGGTGGTCGCCCAGGGCAGGCACAAGGCCGCCCCTTCCAACAAAGTGTCTTGAGCGCCTGTACTCAGACAGATAGCGGGAGGCGCTCCATCACATCTCATTCCGGCCACCGAGCCGGAATCCAGGAGATGTGGGCACTGCGGGGCACCCGATGCATCGGGGCTTTCGCTGGAATGACGCGTTGCGGGGCATCTCCCCCATGCCTCAGATTAGTTAGCGCTATCTGGACAGGAATAGGTTGGAACATGTGGGCGCCGCTGTGCCCCTATTAGATGGGGGATTCGCCCTCCGTGGCCGGCGCGATGAGCCAGGACTGACGGTCTCAGATTTGGTTCCCCCGCTTTCACGGGGACAGGGCTTTGGGATTCAGGATTTTTACGTTGAGGAGGTCTGAGAAATGAGATTCTCTGGCATAGCTGCTTGCACCATAGTGGTCCTGGCTCTGTTGCTGGCGGCCTGCGCTCCAAAACTCCAACCGGCTGCCCCTGTGGCCACGCCGGCGCCGGCTGCGCCAGTATCATCGGCTCCCACCTCCAACCTCTCCCCTCCCACGTCCCAGGACCCGTGGGCCAAGGTGGTCCAGGCGGCCAAAAAGGAAGGGAAAGTCAATGTTTACAGCTACAACATGCTCGGCGATATCGGCGTGGCCGTCTCCAGGGCCTTCGAAGACAAATATGGCATCAAGGTTGAGATAATCACTGGCATGGGGGCTGCCCTGGGCGAGAGGGTGCTCACAGAGCAGAGAATGAAAACTGTGGTGGCCGATATTATGGACGCCAATTCCTTCCAGGCGGGAAATGTGAAGGATGCCGGGGCCACGGTGAGTACAGCAGACCTGCCGGTGCTCCAGCAAAAGGGTGTGTGGAGGGTTGACCCCTGGGCCAGCGATCCCGATAAACATATCCTCATAAATACCCTGGTTTACATGACCAGCTTCATAAATACAGATATGGTGAAACCAGCCGATGAACCCAGGACTTTCCGGGAGCTAAGCCAGCCAAGGTGGAAAGGTAAAATGACAGAAACAGACCCGCGGCTATCCAGCGGCTCGGGCAACTTTTTTACTACTTTGCTAAAGCGAAAGCTCATTGATGTAGAAACTGTTAAGGCCATAGGCGCTAATGATGTTGCTTTTGTGACCAATTCCCAGGAGTCCAGCAGGGGGCTGATCCAGGGAAGGTTCTCGCTTCTTATTATGATTAGCCCGGGCACGTTTACACTAGCCCTGAAGGATGCCAACATCCCTATTAAACCCCTGGCCATGGAGGAGGGCACGCTGGTAACAAACCGGGCGATGGCAGCTATTAAAGACGGCCCCCATTCCAATGCGGCCAAACTTCTGACAAACTGGTTGCTTACCGATGAAGGGCAGACAGTTTTCCTCAAGGCAGCCGGTTTGCCTCCAGTGCGCAGCGATGTGCCTGATTTCACGCCGGGGCCTATCCGGTTTACGCCTGTCAAAGCCATAGCTCCCACCCTGGAAGAGGAACGGGAGAACCTGCGTCTATTTAGAGAGGGTTTCATGGCGAAGCTGTGGAACAAGTAAAATAAAATTCCAAATACCAAATACCAAGCTCCAAATTAGTTTCCTGCTATTTGGAATTTGGCGCCTGGAGCTTGGGGTTTAATTTGTAAGGAAGGTATTGATGAAAAATTTCTTGGTTAGCGCCTGCGGTGTGTTTTTATTAACGGTGTTTCTAGTCGGTTGCAGCGCCCCCGCTGCCCCTGCGCCGGTTCCAACTGTCGCCCCGGCGGCAAAAGCAGTCCCATCACCCGTTCCCACTTCCAGCATCTCACCTCCCGCATCCCAGGATGCAGCCCTGGCCGGGATAGTTTCGGCAGCTAAAAAAGAAGGCCGCGTTACCGCCTATAGTTTCAATATGACAGGGGATGTGGGGAATGTGGTCTCCCGTGAGTTCGAGAAGAAGTATGGCGTCAAGGTGGAAATCATTACCGGCGGCGGCGCGGCGCTGGCCGAGAGAATAAGGACTGAAAAGCGCATGGGGACGACGGTGGCCGACCTTATGGATGCCAATACTTTCCAGATAAGCGGCATTAAAGATATCGGCGCCACCGTAAGCTCTCAGGAGCTACCCGTACTCCAGGAAAAGGATGCCTGGGTGGTAGATCCCTGGGCTATTGATGCCGAAAAGCATATGCTGATCCATACCATAACCTACACCACTGCCTACTATAACACCGACCTGGTCAAGCCCGGAGACGAGCCTAAGTCTATTAAAGAGCTGGCCACAGGCAAATGGAAAGGCCGGATGACGGCCATAGACCCCAGGCAGACCACCGGTCTGTCTACTGTCTTCCCCACTTTACTGGCCAGGAAGCTTATTGATTTAGATACATTAAAAGCCATAGGGATGAATGATATCATATTTTATCCCACTACTGACGAGCCGCCCAGGGCCCTTATCCAGGGGCGGCATGCCCTTTATCTCATGGGAAGCACTGCCCAGATGGGTTCTTTAATAGTATCCTCGGGGACTTCTCTGCCGGTAAAGACCATGAATGC
>JACQTY010000133.1 GCA_016210545.1 Chloroflexota bacterium | reverse complement strand
GCCATAGGGAGTTACTGTATTGCATACTACGTTAGACCTAAATCAAAGGTCGAGCTGCGGCACGCTTGACAGATTAGTCGCCCACTCCGATAATAACCATCGCATACGACTGTTTTGATTCCGGCTGCTACATCGAAACGGGAGGTCATTCATGGCTAAGGTCTTGGAAGGTATCCGGATACTGGAATGGGTGCAGTTTATGAATGGGTCGGCCTTCATGTTGGGGGACCTGGGCGCCGAGGTCATTCACATAGAGGATAGGGTCAAAGGGGATGCCTCCCGGGGTATCTCGGCCATGTGGGGGGATTCCATCCTCCTCCCTGGGGGCAGGAACATAGTTTTTGAAGGTTCGAACCGGAGTAAGAAGAGCATCACTTTGAATTTGAAGACGGAGAAAGGCCGGGAGGCGCTCTACCGGCTGGTGGCTAAATCCGACGTCTTTGTGCACAACTTCCGCCGGAGCGTTGCCGAGGACCTCAAGGCAGATTATGCCACCCTCTCCAAGCACAACTCCGAGCTCATCTACGTAGTAGCCAGCGGCCTGGGGAGCAAGGGGCCATACAAGGACTTCCGTGCCTTTGATCCTCTGACCCAGGCCATGTCCGGCCTCATGTGGGTTATGGGCGACAGAGATGACCCTGAGCCGGTACAGGTGACGGGTGCTATCAACGATTCGCTCGGCGCCGCCATGAGCGCATACGCGATAATGGCAGCGCTGCTCGCCCGGGAGCGTCTGGGAATCGGGCAAGAGGTACACGTATCCCAATTGGGCAGCGCTCTCATGTGCTTGCTCGGAGGACAGGTGAACAACACTTTGTGGTTGGGCCATCCTATGGCCAGGCATTCCCGAAAGCGGGCCCGCAACCCTCTGGCCAACCACTATAAATGCGCCGATGGCAAATGGATAATGCTGGCCGAGGCCCAGTCCGACCGGTTCTGGCACGAGTTCTGCGAAGTCCTGGGCGTGGGGCAAGCAGAGCAGGACCCACGTTTTGTCAGCGCGCTCAAGCGCCGCGAGAACTATGCTGCCCTGACTGAGATCCTGGAGAGAGTCTTTGCCAGCAAGACGAGGGACGATTGGTCGAAGATCTTCCTGGACAAGAAAGTCCGCTTTGCCTGGGCGCCGATACTGGGCATGAATGACATAGTCAACCACCCTCAGGCCATCGAGAATGGTTACGTAATCGAGGACTACAACCACCCTACACTGGGCAAGACCAAGGCTTTAGGCTACCCCGTCAGCTTTAGCAAGACGCCCGTTTCGTACGACGTGCCCGCCCCTGAATTCGGTCAACACACTGAAGAGGTGTTGATGGAAGTCGGCGGGTATAGATGGGATGAGGTAGAGCAGATGCGGCAAGAAGAAATAATATAGGGCGCTCCACGGTCTCCCGCGGAGCGCCCTCTTGCCGTGGATGCTAGCTGACGCAACGCCTCCTGGCGACGGGACCGGTCACTTCTTCCACATTTCTACCATGACTTTGTCCTTAAATACCTTGTTGACCTCATCCAGGTCGACAAGGCCCAAAGTATAGACCTTGCTCAAGTCCATTTTGGCAGCCGCCGGCGTGAAGTCAGGAACATCTTTCCTGTAGGTCGGCTGCTTGGCCGCCTCGGCCCAGACCTTCAAGCCCTCCGCCGAGAAAAGCCAGTTGACGAAGACCCTGGTAGCATTGGGATGCGGGGCCTTGCCCAGCATGGCCAGGCCCATGGGGATAGCGAGCGCTCCCTCGCTGAGGTTGATTGCCTTGAGTGGGGCGCCTTGCGCAATAAGGGAGTTAACGGAGGACGGGTCGAGCCCCACACCCAGGGCGCCATCCCCCTGAGCTAAAGCCCTGGCAAAATCTGCCTGTCCGCCAGCGATGAACTTGCTGAACTGGCCGCCCAACTGTTTGATCTGGTTATCGTTGTATACCCCTTTCCTCTTGGAAAACAGGTAGACAAAGGAAGCCGTTTGGTTGATACCCGGGTCGGCGATTATCAGCTTGCCTTTCCACTTGGGGTCCAACATCTCCTGCCAACTTTTGGGTTCATCGCCTGCCTTTACCAGGCTGGTGTTGGCAAAGACCCCGATAACATTAGGATAATACATGAGAACGTGACCATCCGCGTCCATGTCGAACGGGTGGGTGAACCACGGCGCACGGTCTTTGAGGACGGGCACGTCTTTAAGACTGCTTGTGAGGCCGCTGGTTTTCAACTCCACCACCCGCCCACTGGACAGATCCCCGATGTCCGCCGCAAACTGGCTTTGGAGTTGCTCCGTTCTTATGCGTTGAATAAGGACGGGAGAGGTGCCGCCAACCACCTCCAGGGCGATCCCGTATTTGTCCTTGAAGGCTTTGGCTACCACATTGCCCACGTCTCCCGCCATGCTGAAGGAGTAGCTGACTACCTTGCCCTCTTTCTTGGCCTCCTGCACCACCTTGTCCCAGGCCGCATCCTCTGGCTTTGGCGCCGGCGCAGCCGGAGAACTGGCAACTGGCGCGCTTGGCTGGGCCGGCTTAGCCGCCGGGGCTGGCGCAGCCTTGGGCGTGCAGCCAGCTAGCGCTACAATCAGGGCAACCGTGAATACCGTCAACCACCGTTTGAGCCGCATCTCGTCCTCCCTCTTGGTACTGGATGGTTTGGCCTATTATGCCTACAGTCTGTTCACGTGTCAAGTCCCGATTGATCCCAGGGGCGGTCATCACGACACCATTCCACCGAGCGAGAAGCCCGCTGTCCACGATCCGGCCTGCCGGTCTTGTGCGACGGGACAAGGTCCAACATCGGGCTCCAGCGAGACATTGGCTGGGTTTTGCTCCTGAAACCGGTGGGTGGTGACAGCTCGCACAGCTAATCTACAGCTTCCTCCGCCTTTTCGGCGTTGGCCTCACATATACGGGTCAGCCCGAGGCTCTCCATGAACGACTCCAGACGGTCCAGGGTTTGGGCCAGGGAGAATTCTCGGGGGTCCGACTGGCTGTGTTCATAAGAGCCTACGGGAAACCCTGCTTTCTGAAGCTCTTGTTTTGTTTCCATGATGGAGACCTGGTAGCCATGACAGCCGCGGTCTAACCCCAGTACAGCGGCATCGCAATGCCAGTCTTGCGCCCTCCTGACCGCTTCCTTTGGACGGTACTTTGGGTACCACGTACTGGACATCATGTAGGTGACATAGAGTTCAACCTCGGCTCTCAAGGCGTCCTCCCTGGTGCGCAGTTCCCTGCCCAGTTCCTGCAACGTCTTGGTAGGCTCCCAGGAACCATCCGCATAGCGGTCCCAGGCGCCGTGTCCCTGTGAGTTCTCCATGATTACAAAGATGGCTCCATACTCATTTGGCTGTTTAAGTATGGCAATGTAGTGATAAGGGGGGAAGCCCTCGTGTAGGAAACGCATACGCTCCATGCCCCGGGCCGAGATGTTGTTCTTTATCCTCCATTGGGCCTCATCGTAGAGCATTCGGCAGTATTCCACTCCCTCTTTCCGGTGCCGCATGGTAAGCATGGGCATACGCAGGGACCATAAGTGCCGCAGATCAAAGGGCGCGGGAATGGCCCGCGTGGAGGCTACGATCTTGGCCCAAAGGACCATGCATTCCCATTCATTTTTGACCGCCTCTATGAGCTTTTCATCGTCATAGGGACGGCCGGTCACCTTTTCTATCCAGGGGATGCCCTCAACCATCTGCTGGTAGACATATTCCCTGGAGATGGGTGTGTCATCATAGGGCAGATCAATGCTCAAGTAGGGGATACCGAGGTATTCTGAAAACGTATTTCCTGTCTGGGCCATCGTGTGGCAGTTGGTAACTTGGAAGAGGAAGGTAGGTTTGATCTGGCTGCCGTTGGGAGCGGTCGTAGACATGCCGGTATATAATTGACCGAGATAGCAGCGCATCGAGGAGCAGACGTCACGCGTGTGGCCCTGGGCCTCAGTCGCTTCCAACACCTTGATCAACTCTGGCGGGTTGCGCATGAGCTTAGTGTAATAGGGACCGTATGAAGGGTCAGCAAAGTTGCCCAGACCAGCCAGATAGCCGAGGAGGGCCTCCGTCATCCCCATGACTATGGGTTCCCCGTGCCCTGCCGCCTCCCAGGTGTGCTTGAAGTGGGCGCGGCGTAATTCCTTCATTTTCGCCCACGATTCCACCGGCCTGGTCTCATATTGGGTGTTATTCACGATGGCCTCCTCAGCCAATAGCGGCTTTCTCGCGTATTATGTCCAGAAAGGCTTCAACTCTGGTGCGGAACTGCCCGACCGGGGTGGTCAGGTCCACTTCCAAAAGGATAAACGGCAGCCCCCTGGCCTCAAAGAGCGCCTTCAATTTGGGTAGGTCGTAACCATGAGGCTCACAGAACTTCTCCAGCAAATAGACCACACCCTGGACGCGGTATTCCTCGATGAACCGCATTATCTGAGGCAGTCTGTACCTTTCCACTATGTCCTTGTGCGGACACACCGACGGCCTATTCAGATAGCGGTCCACCAACCCCCGCATCAGGTCTCCGTCTGTAGGCGCCGGCGGCCCCCAGAAGTAGCGGCTGCCGGTACACATTTCGTCTATGACTACGGTGGCCCCGAGGGACTCAATGAAGCGTACCACTTCCACATCATCAAATTCGCTGGCGAGCAGAAGCAAACGCACCCCCGGGTCACGGTGACTATTAGTGTCCTCAAGTTCTTTGAGCGTCTCCCTTAGAAGGCGACTATGGTTTTCCTTGTCGGTGACCATGCCTGCCAGAGTGATTTCCATAGTCTCAGCCCCTGAAATGGGAGGTTCGTCCTTCTTTCTCAGCTCGTAGAGTTGATGCAAGAGATGGCGGTTGTCGTTGTACGTGGCTATGCTCTGGCGTAGATCGTCCCTGGTAATGGACTTACCCAGCCACTTCTCGACTGTGTCCTGAAGTTCTTTGAACTGTTTGGACATCATTTCCAGCGCGGAGGGGTTGCGCAAGTTCATCGGGACCCAGAAGTCGTACGCCAGCGACGGAGAGAGGTTTCGAGACCAGCTAAAGAAAGTCTGAAAAATGTGGGGGCATGAGTTCCCAATCATTATTGCATCCACGTAATCATAACGGCCTTTAAGGGCTTCGGCCAGAGCGCTCCGCGTGTGCGGACACCACCAACCGGTGATATACGGCTCGGTCACGTCTTCCGGCTCACGGCTGCCTATCACCCTGACCGGCAGGACATTCGCCGCATAAAGTATCTCTTCGGGCACATAGATACAGAAGTAACCGGCCACTCGGCCGTCATGGTTCGCCTTCCATTCCCGGGCGTATTCATGACGCTGAGCGAATATCTCCCTGAACTTTTCCAGCGCTCTCAAAGGCCCCCCCTTTTGGAATTCACTCGTAGACGACCGTTTTTCAATAACGAAGGGATTCTATCATCGGGTCCCCTTGTTTGTCAAACCTACGCATCGTCCAAAATCCGCCACCTCTCCAATCTACTCAAATCGAAAGTTCTTTCACCAGCTTGGTGCTACACTCGCCTTTGGGGCCGAAGTGTCGGCCTCCCTTTGCTAAAGGGAGATTGAGAGGGATTTTGATGGCGGATTAAGGTCGTACGCATGGGGCCCGCCTGGCTACGCCGGGATCTCGCGCCGGGCGCCGATGATGCGGGCTGTGACGGCCAGGGTGATGAGAAGGGCCGCCATAATGAGGCCGATGACGTTCGCCCGTTCATATTCGCCGGCGAACCAGTGTTCGTACATCATGGTGGAGAGCACTCGAGACTTGGGAGTGTATAGAAAGACCACCGTAACCAGGTCTCTCACTGCCAGCAAAAACACGATGATCCACGCGGAAACGAAGGCGGGACTGAGCAGCGGCGCTACTATCTTGCGGAAGGTAACGGTCCAGGACGCGCCCAGCGTTCGAGAGGACTCTTCCAACTCGTTACCCAACTGCACCATCGCCCCGTTCATCACCCTGACTCCCATAGGAGTACTCCGAATGAGGAAAGCCATCATGAGTACCCAGAGGCTCCCGCTCAGCAGTGAAAAAACGGGTATTCCCCCGACGAAAGCCCACAGGAGGCCGAGCGCCAGCACCAGACCGGGCACTCCCCAGGGCAGCCAGGAAACGAAGTCGAGAGCCTTTCTGCCGGCGAACTTGGTCTTGGTGATGATGTAACTGACCAGGGAATAGAATATCATGCCCGCGGTAGCTGTGCCCAGGCCCAAAAGCAAAGTGTTCTTTAGGGCAGGCACAAAACGGGGGTCGCCCAGGGTCCGGGCCCAGTGCCTCAAAGTGAAAGGATCTGTCACCCATATGCCCCATAGCTTCATCATGCTGCCCATGACCAGGGTGAGCAAAGGCAGAAGCGTGCCCACCACAAAGTACAAGAGCACTGCGGACAGTGTCACATACCGCCATTTCCCTAGCCGAACAGGGCGCGAGGCGAACCCGCGGCCGGTTATGGTCACGTGCTGGCGTCCGCTCAACAGACGCCACTGCAGAAAGATCAGCCCGAAAACCAGGGCTAGAAAGACGGTGGACAGAGCCATGGCCTGTGGAAAATCACCCGGGGTGACCCCCAATAGCCACCATACCCTGGTGGTGTAGACGTAGATGCCCTTCCCGTAACCCAGGAATAGCTCTGGTTCAAAGGACTCCATCAGTCCTACGAGGCCCAGCATCGCTGCCCCTAGAATAGCTGGCGCCAGCAGGGGCAGTGTAATCCTGACGAAAGTCGTCCGGTTACTGGCGCCGGACATGCGGGAGGATTCCTCCAGAGAGGCGTCCATACCCCGCAGGGCAGGAGTGATCAACATGAAAAGGACCGTAGACCACGGGAAAATAGAGACCCATATAATACCCCCGTAGGAGTAGATGTCAAAGACCGACCTGTCGATGGGGAGAAAGGAGGCTATTGCTTTGTTGAGAAAACCATGCTCAGGGGCGGCAAGGAGCGCCCATGCTACTACGCGAGGCAGCAAAGGCAGGAAGATCTGCAACCATATCATAACCTCGAGGCCGGTACGGAAAGGCGTGTCGGTACGGGCTACGACCCAGGCAAGGAATAAGGCCAGCGTGAGGGCCAGTACCAGCCTTACCAGGCTGAGCCAGAACGTAGTCCACAAAGCCTGGTACGTTTCAACGGAGGAGTAAGCTCTAATGTACCCCTGAAAGCTGAAGTCGCCTTCAGTGCCAGGCGGGCCGCCCTTGAAGCTGCCGAAGGCTAGCATGAACAGGGGGTAAATCACGAAAAAGGCAACGGCCAGGAGCACAAGCCACATGGCTATTGTGGAGCGTTCAGGCTTCAAGTTCTCCAGACCTCTCGCCGCTCAACGCGGTCCAATTCGCGGGCACGGATATGCGCAGTTTGAGTATTTGCATGATATTAAGCCAGTCGGGTCGCGGTTGTCAAGGTGATATTCAGCGCCTTAGAATCTATCTCAAAATGCCGTAGGTCGGGTTTCCCAACCCGACTGCGCTGGCAGGTTAGGAAACCTGCCCTACAGGGGCAGATACCGGCCAGTGCTCTGCTCTAGCACGCGAGTGTAGCGCTGGCCTTTTTGAGATAATC
>JACQTY010000132.1 GCA_016210545.1 Chloroflexota bacterium | reverse complement strand
GGACATAGTAATGCCAGAATAAAATAGTATAATGTTAAAGATAAAGAAAGAGGCTGCCGATTGCGTATATTGATGGTGGGCGATGTCATCGGCAAACCCGGGCGCCGCGCCGTCAGGGTCTTGCTGGCAGGCCTGCGGGAGGAGTATGGCCTGGACTTCGTGATCGTTAACGGCGAGAACGCGGCGGGTGGCCAGGGGTTGACTTTGGGCACGGCGCAGGAGCTTCTGGAGGCTGGCGCCGACGTGCTTACGACGGGTAACCACGTATGGGACCAGAAGGAGATAATACCTCATCTGGATGGCCCGATGCCGATCGTGCGCCCGCTCAATTACCCGCCCGGCGTCCCCGGCAGGGGCTATCTGGTCAAGGATGGTGTGCTGGTGGTCAATCTTATGGGGCGCACCTTCATGAACAGCCTGGACTGTCCGTTCAGGGGCATGGATGCGTTGCTGGCGTCGCTGCCCCAGCGGCCCCGTGTGATAATTGTCGATTTCCATGCCGAGGCCACGTCGGAGAAGGGCGCCATGGGGCATTACCTGGACGGAAGGGTCAGCGCAGTGCTGGGTACCCATACCCACGTGGGCACCATAGATGCCAGGGTACTTCCCAGAGGCACGGCTTTTGTTACCGACATAGGTATGACCGGGCCGGTAGACTCGGTTATCGGCGATGACGTCGATTCTGTGCTCCGCAGGTTTCTGACGCGGCTGCCCAGCCGTCTGGCGGTAGGCAAGGGGGACGTGGTTTTCAACGGCGTGGTGGTAGACGTGGATGATAGCAGTGGCAAAGCCATGCGGATATCCAGGATAAGCAAAGAAATAGAGGCGGGGAAAGATGAAGGCGGACCTACATCTCCATAGCACCGCCTCCGATGGCCGCTTTACGCCGGAGGAGTTGGTGCGCCACGTGTTCCAGAGCGGTCTGACGTTGATGGCCCTGACCGACCATGACTCGGTGGACGGCGCGCCGGCGGCCATCGCCGCAGCCCGGGCTTTTCCCCCTCTGGAGGTCATACCTGGCGTGGAGATCGGCACTGATGTGCCGCACGGGGAGGTCCATGTCCTGGGCTATTTTGTGGACTACAAGTCAGCGGGACTCCTCTCCAGGCTGGAGAGCCTGCGCTCCGGCCGCGTCGATAGGGCGCAAAGGATGATTACCAAGCTCAAGAAGCTGGGTGTGGACATAGAATGGCGCCGCGTGCAGGAGTTGGCCGGAGGCGGCTCCATTGGGCGCCCCCACATTGCCCAGGCCATGCTGGAGAAGGGGTATATCCCCAACCTCAAAGAGGCGTTCAACAAGTATATTGGCCGTGACGGCCCGGCTTATGCGGAAAGGGAGAAGCTGACGCCGGAGGGCGCCGTGCAACTCGTGATCCGAGCGGGCGGGCTTCCTGTACTGGCCCACCCTAACGACATCGAGTCCATCGACAAACTGCTGATCGAGTTGAAAGCCGCCGGACTCGTGGGGATGGAGGTCTACTATGGCCTTTATCCCGCCGAGACCGTCCGGCGGCTGAAGGCCCTCGCCAAACGGTACGATCTGATTCCGTGCGGCGGAACGGACTACCACGGCCTGGATACCATGAACGAAGCGGCTTTGGGCAGCATCCTCGTGCCGCAGGAGTCCGTCGACCGTCTTCTAGCTCTGACGAGGAAGAAGGTATGACGGTAAGTCCGGATGTAACTCCCGGAAACCCGCAGGCCGCCCCCACGGCTGTACTTCATTGCGCGGCGCATCCCCAGGTCGAGACAAATCTGCGTTGTGGCAAGTGCGGCAAGCCCATTTGCCCCAGGTGCATGGTCCAGACCCCTGTTGGCGCCCGGTGCCGTGAGTGCGCCCAGGTGCGCCGGCTCCCTCAATACGACGTATCCCCGGCGCAGTATTTCTTGGCGTTAGCCACGGCTCTGGGACTTGGGGCCGGACTGGGGTTTGTCTGGGGATTCCTGCGGTTCCTGCCATTCATCTTTTTCCTGAATTTCGTGGTCTTTGCCGCCATCGGCTACGCGGTGGGTGAAGTGACGGGGGTGGCGGTGAACCGGAAGCGGGGGCCTGGCCTGCAGTTCGTTGCTTCTATGGGCGTATTCGTTGCCTTCCTGACGGCCCAATTCCGATTTGTCCAGGGGGGCCTCCTTTTTTTCTCCCCCTTAACGCTGCTCAACCCCTGGAACTGGCTGGCCCTGGCTTTGGGGATATACGTTGCGGTCATGAGGTTGCGCTGATACGGCCCTCTACCGTCCGTCGGCGCGTGCCGGTCTGCGCGACGGACGAACTCTCTCAACGCACACGTGGGAATGAGCGTGAAGTCGGGCAAACGTGAGGTCAGGCAAAGAAGGAGGTAACTCATGGCGGAAACATTGTCAGGTACCAAAGTAGTCCCCAGCGCCTGTCAACTGTGTATTGCCTGCTGTGGCATCAACCTTCACGTACAGGAGGGCCGGGTCGTGAAAGTCGAGGGAATGAAGGAACATCCGATGAACCGGGGGAGGCTATGTCCCAAAGGCAACGCCATTCCTGACCTGGTAAACCACCCCGACCGCCTCCAGTACCCTATGAAACGGCAGGGCAGTAGCTGGCAGCGCATAACCTGGGACGAGGCCATGGACACCATCGTCGCCAAACTTCAAGAAACGAAACGGGACTACGGGGCGAAATCGGTGGCCGTCTGCCTGGGAATGGTATTCCTGACCCAGGCCCGCGCCAACATCGAGCTTATTCGCCGCTTCACCGATGTCTACGGCACCCCCAATGTTTTCTCTGTGGACAGCATGTGTTTTCGCCTTCGCCTGCTTTCCTATATCCTCACCCTGGGGCGCTGGGCGGTATCCGACCTGCCCAACTCCCGCTGCATCATCGCCTGGGGCCACAACCCCGATGCCTCCAGTCCCCCCCGGGCCTGGTGGATGATACCCGAGGCGGTGAAGAACGGGGCCAAAGTAATAGTAATCGACCCCCGGCGCATCCCTCTAGCCCGAAAGGCAGATATTCACGCCCGGCCCCGCCCCGGCAGCGATACCGCCCTTGCTCTGGGCATGATGAACGTCATCATCGCCGAGGGGCTACACGACAAGGACTTCGTCGACCGGTGGACCGTGGGCTTCGACAAACTGGCAGAGATGGTCAAGGAGTATCCGCCTTCGGCAGTGGAGAAGATAACGTGGGTGCCCGCCCAGACGATAGTCGACATGGCTCGCCTTTTCGCCACTACCAAGCCGGCCTGCATCATCCAGGGGTGGGACACCCTGGACCAGAAGAACTCCGGGGTGAACAATGCCCGCGCCATTGCCATCCTTCTTGCCATAACGGGCAATTTCGATGTGGCCGGCGGGCTGACCACGCCGCCCCCCTTCCACCTGAGGCCAATTCGCCTGCTGGACAAGACCGATGGCATGCCCCTGGGCATAGACCGCTTTCCGCTGCACTACTCGGTGCTGGGCCGTCTCTTCGGCGAGGGGCAGGGGATGGTGCTGCCTGAGGTCATGCTCAAGTCGGAGCCGTACCCGGTGAAGGCCATGATCGTGGCCGGTTCCAACCTGCTCATGTCCTGGCCCAACTCCAGGAAAATGGAAGCGGCGCTGAAGAAGCTGGACTTCCTGGTGGTTATGGACCAGTTCATGGGCGAGACCGCCAAACTGGCCGATATCGTCCTGCCCGCGGCTACCTTTGCCGAGAGGACTGAGCCTAACGACATATACGTTTCTATGGGCATACCCTGGGTGCAGATGCGCCAGAAGGCGGTGCAAGTTGGGGAATGCTGGCCGGACATTAAGTTCTGGCTGGAGCTGGCCAACCGCATGGGCTACCAGGAGTTCTTCCCGTGGAAGAATGAGATCGACGCCTACGATGACTTGATGCAGTCCACGGGCATTTCGGTGAAGAACCTCAGGGACAACCCGGCGGGGATGTACTACGGCTCAGTTGGCTACCGCAACTACGAGGCGCACGGGGTCAGGACGCCATCGGGCAAGGTGGAAATCTATTCTGAAACGCTGGCTAAAATGGGCCAGGACCCGCTGCCCGTACACCGGGAACCAGCGGAAAGCCCTGTGAGCAGTCCCGAACTGGCCGCCAGGTATCCCCTGGTACTCACCACCGGCGCCAGGGTGATAGAGTATGTACACTCCCAGTTGCGGCAGGTGGAGCGCCTGCGTCGGCTGCGCCCCGACCCCGAGGCCGAGATGCACCCGGAGACTGCCGCCAGGTACGGCATCAGGGATAAGGACAGGATAAAGGTGGAAAGCCAGCGGGGGAGTATCCAATTGTTAGCCAGAGTCACTGAGGACATTATTCCCGGAGTGGTCAGCGTCGCTCACGGCTGGCATGAGGCCAACGTGAACATCCTGACCGACGAGACGCCTGCCGACCCGGTAGGGGGCAATCCGGCGCTGAAGGCCCTGCTGTGCCGGGTGGAAAAGGCGTGAAGGTGGCGGTGAATCCCCCCAACCCCCTTTACTAAACTGACCACTACCCACATTTTGGGGCCGGACACAAGAGGGAAAATATCCTAACCCGCCGGAGGCGGGCTGGTCTACGGACAGGAATTTAGCGAAGGAATAGTTGGGAAATCCCGATGTATCGGGACTAATCCAACCATTTCGCGCCGAGGTTTGTGCTTGAAGGCCGTGTACAAAGTGATGACCGCTATCAGTGTTCCACATTGTCAGGAACCCTCGGTGTTCAGCAGGCCGTTTATGGGTAAGGGGCAGTTTCCAAAAGGGGGAGGTGGGGGGTGACATTATCCATTGTGATTGGCAGCATGAACAGAGAACAGGGCGCGACCAACCTCTCCCTTTTGCAAAGGGAGATTGAGAGGGATTTTGCTGGAATGTTGCCGTACAACAGCAAGGTGAAAAGATATGCGCGGGAACTTAGAAGGGACATGACTGACGCCGAAAGGCGTCTCTGGTCCAAGATAAGGATGAAACAGCTAAATGGCTACCAGTTTTACAGGCAGAGAACCATCGGTGATTACATAGTTGACTTCTATTGTCCCACAGCAAAGCTGGTTATTGAAGTTGATGGTAGCCGGCATGATTCCCTTCAGGGCATGGAGGCGGACAGGAGAAGGGACGAATACCCGAGAAAACTTGGTTTGAAGGTATTGAGATTCAATGATATTGACGTGCTGAACAATATTGAGGGCGTGGGCGAGATCATACTGGAGAACATGAATGATCGTGAGTGGAAATCCCCCTTTCGTCCCACTCTTGTCCAAATTAGGTTTTTTCGGAGTGAGCTTTTGACGACAGAATTTGGACAGCAAGGTTGCCCTCACCCTGACCCTCTCCCGCTGCGGCGGGCGAGGGGAATGTTTTTGAGGG
>JACQTY010000139.1 GCA_016210545.1 Chloroflexota bacterium | reverse complement strand
GTGTTGCTGGACGGCAAGCCAGTGAACTCCTGCCTGGTGCTGGCCATCGAGGCCCAGGACAAGCCCATCACCACGATAGAGGGGCTGGCCTCCAACGGGAAGCTGGACCCCATTCAGGAGGCATTCGTGGCCAACGGGGCCGTCCAGTGCGGCTTCTGCACGCCGGGCATGGTCATGGCGGCCAAAGGTCTTCTCAACGAGAACCCCCACCCCTCGCAGGAAGAGGCGACCCGGGCCATAGCCGGCAACCTGTGCCGGTGCACGGGTTATATACGGTTCGTGGAAGGTATTCAGCAGGCGGCGAAAGCCAAGGGGTGATTCCGGCCCCAAGGGGCTGCCAGAGTAACATAGGTAACGAAGAGAGGCCCGAGTCCTGGTCAGGACTCGGGCCTCTCTTTCAGCAATCGCTATTCGCCAGTGTGGAGCGTGCCAGGTAACATCCGGTACGAAAGAAGTCGCCATCGTGATCGTAGGACATCCCGACCTGTCGGGATGTCCTACGAACGGGCGGTGGCTAGTCGTCCTTTTCGTCGGGGCCATCTTTGGCCGTAATGATCTTCTTCAGTCCCAGGCTTTCCAGGAAGGCTTCAATCCTGTCGACCACCTGGTTTTCGGCTAGGTCTCGCGGATCGGCGTTGCTGCCCTCGTAGCACATGGTGGGGATGCCGGCCTGTTGCAACTCTGTCCGGTTCTTCACATTTCCCGCCGCCCCGCCCTTGCAGCCGCGGTCCAGATGGAAGACGACGCCATCGGCGTGCCAGCCGCGAGCGACCTGAATCGCCTCGTCGCCCTTGTAGAATTGGAGGTTCTGCAGGAACATGCGGCCGTAGGTCAGGTAGAGTTCGGCCAGGGCCCTCAGAGCCGTATCCCGGTCTTTTATGGGCAGGCCCAACTCTTCCGGAGTCTTTGACACGGTCCAGGAGAAGTCCTCGTGAAGCTCCCAGGCGCCGTGCAGTGCAAACAGCATGCGACCGCCGATGAAGGTGCCTCCATAGTCGCGGGGTATCTTCAGAAGGGGCGGATAGTAATATGGCGGCTGGCCCTCGTGGAGCAGACGGCACCGCTCGAAGGGCATAGCGGCGACCTTGTCCTTTACCCGCACCTCGTCCTCGGCCACCAGGTCGGCCATCAACTCCGGGACGCCTTCCCTGTGCTTGGAGGTCACGAGTAGGGCAGCCAGGGAGTTGAGCAGCCGGTAGTCCATGGGCGCCGGGACAGCCTTCTGGAGTTCGCAAAGCTTGGACCAGAGAATACTGGTCTTCCACTCCCGTTTGACCGCCTCAACCAGAAGCTCGTCCTTGTATTCCCGTTTGGTGATCTTCTCCATCCACTGGATGAAGTCGTGCATCTGGAGCACTACATACTTGATGCCCGATGCCAGATCGTGGGTGAGCGGCAGTATGGGGATGTCTATGGCAAAGAATGGCACTTTGTAGTACTCCGCGAAGTACTGGGCGGTCTTGGCCTGGGCCTCGCACTGGTGCACATCCCAGGCGAAGTCGGGCTGAAGCCGCTCGCCGCTGCGGGCCAGGTTATGGATGCCCACCAGGGCTGAGCCAAAGTTGACGCGAAGGGTGACGCAGCAGTCGGACCCTAGCCCGGCGGCCTCAGATGCCTCATTGCAACGGCGGGCCAACTCCGGGTCTCTCATTATGGATGCCATTGCCGGCCCCCAGCCGAAGGCGCCGGCGTTTCCCAGGCCGGCGGGCAGGGAGACCATGGCGGCGTATCCCCCCTGGTAGAGGATATCGCCCCGTTTCTTGGTTGCCCACAGGTCACGCATGATGTTGCGCCTGACCTCTTTCATCTTGCCCCAGCTTTCGATGGGTCTGCTCTCGTAGGGCGCCGTCGCACTTGTCGTCACAACCTGCCTCCTTTGCTAGCCCTGATGTATCAGGGCCCTCCGGGGTTTCCTCACCGTTAGATGATGTCCGCCTGCAACATCTCCATGAACGCCCCGATCCGCGTCTTGAACTGACCGACGGGCGTGATAATATCTCTTTCCAGCGTAAGGGTTGGAATTCCGGCCTCTTCCAGAGTGCGCCGGATGATAGGCAGATCGTATTCGTGAGGGTCGCAGAATTTCAGGCGGACCAGGACCGCTCCCTGGACCTTGTATTCCTTTACCCTGTCCATGATCCACTTGGGGCGCTGCCTCACTTCTTGCAGGTCCTTCATGGGACAGGGCGGCCTGTCCAAATAGCGCTGCGCGATCGCGGCCAGCCGGTCTTCCTGAGGTACAACCTTGTTCCAGAAATATCTCGTGCCGGTGCACTGCTCGTCGATCACCACCTGAGCGTCGAAGGACTCTATGAGCTCGATGAGTTCAGGGTCGTCGTTCTCGCTGCCGATGGTCATTAGCCTCAGCTTGGAATCTGTCCTGGGGGGTCTTTGCTTGATCTCAGCCAGGGCCTGACGGAGCAACACGCTGTGCTCTGCCTTGTCCATCCAGAACGAAGACATCACCATGTACATAGCTTCCAGGCCGGATAGGGGCGGCGGGTCCTGCTTGCGCAAATTGTAAATCTGCCGCAGAAGCTGGCGGTTAGTGTTATATGCTCTGGTCGCCTTGTCGAGCTTAGCGTCAGTAATGGGCTTGCCCGTCCAGTCCTCCAATGCCTTCTTAAGCTGGTTGAGCTCGATAAGGAACATGTCCTTGGCCCTGGGACTCCTGACGTCGGCGGGCATATACGTGTAGTGGTTGAAGCCTATGGGGACAAACTTCTGCCAGGAATCATAGGCTTGCCGGATATGGGAGCAGGTATGGGTCTCCGTAATCCCGTCGAGGTAGTTGTATCTGCCCAGCAGTCCCTGCGCCAGGCAGTCGCGGCAATAGGGGCAGTACATGCCGTAGATATACGGCTCGGTGACGTCCTGGGGTTCCCGACTACCCATGATACGGACAGGGAGGACGCCGGCGGCGTAGATCACCTCTTCGGCTACATAGGTGCACATATATCCCATGGCCTTGCCGCCGGTCCTCAGTTTCCATTCTTTGGCGTAAGCGTGGCGGTCCGCTACTATTTCACGGAATTTGTCCCAGGCGCTGACCTTCTGTTCTGTGGCGACTGGCATCAGGCCTCCTCATGTCTTTCCCTGAGAGCGTATGTCCCTGGTTACTTGAAAAGATGCGCTTATTATATGTTTGCAGCAAGACGTTGTCAACTTGGAAATGGGAGTCTTCTGCGATTACCTTCCTTTCCCCCGTCCTGTTCAGGCTGTGATATAATGCAGCATAATTCCTGAGAGCCGAGAACCAGGGGGAGGGACTTTTCTAATGTCTGTTAATGTTAGGACATATCCGACCAGACCCCTGCAGTGCTGGAAGAAGGCCAAAGAGCTGCGGGAGAAATACTACCGGGACTACGCCAGCGCCAAGGAGCGCGGCGGCATCCGCTGGGCCGGGGGCGCCTGGTCCTTCAGCGCCATCCCCGCCGGCCTCGGCGACGACGTCTACTCGTTGACCAGCGAGCCCTACGGGGCAAGCATCGCCCACGACCCCGGCTTCGCCCTGGCCTGCATGGAGGCCGCCGAGGCCAAGGGCTATGCCCGGGACCTGTGCTCCTATATGCGGGCCTACTGGGGTTCCGTGCTGCTGAACAAGTACGCCTTCGGCGGCGAGTTCCCTCTGCCCGATTTCATCTGGCAGGACCACATCTGTTGCAGCCACTCCAAGTGGTACCAGGTCGTCTG
>JACQTY010000136.1 GCA_016210545.1 Chloroflexota bacterium | reverse complement strand
GAATCCCCCCTTGCCCCATTTGCTAAACTGACCTTTACCCATATTCGGGGATGCTGGACGCAATAGGTTTCTTGACATGTGGGACATTTGTAGCTGTTACTGCTCAGAAAATAAACTCCATCTTCATTGCAAGGAGCGTAGCGACGAAGCAAACTCCGCTCCTAAATATATAGTCGCACCTGAAAGTCCTGAGATTGCTTCGCTTCGCTCGCAATGACGGGGTAAGCTTTCAACTTCCATATGTCTGACCGTATAGTTAGCTATCATTAAGTTATCGCCATGGTGCGTCTCCCCTACAAAACCATTGTGTCCAGCCACTGCTGTCCAAGATAATTGAAATACAACGTTTTGGATGGGTTTTTCATACGTAAGCAATAGCTCTTTTTAGTTTTCCAAATTCCACCACCTCTAACGCTGGTTTAGGATGAGCGAAGCAAATGCTGTCAAAAACGCACCGTAAGATTCATTCTCATGCCAGGTGGGGTTCAGTCCCAGGGGTTTTGACTCACGGGGCCGTGAGCCAAAACCCCTTAAAAAACATCTCCCTCTCCCGCCGCAGCGGGAGAGGGTCGGGGTGAGGGCGCTTTGCTGTCCAAATCGTACCATTGAGAATGTTATTCCGAAAAACCCATTTTGGACAAGAGTGGTGTCCAGCGGAAATGTGGGACACGGTCAGTTTGCTAAAGGGGACCAACAGGCTGTCTAATAAGCGGGTTTCCTGAATCTGGAGGGGGAACCATCCCAGATATGAACATCGGACTTTTGGGACAGCCTGCCCCAATGAGCACCTGTTCCAACAAAATGTCGCCCGCACGCGGACTCTGGGACAAATCCAGAGGAGCGTCCACAGTTGTCATTCTGGCAAAAGCCAGAATCCAGAAGAGTTTCGTGGGATCCCGATGGATCGGGACCTACGCTGAAATGACACGCGGCGAAAGGAGTACTTGCTCCCGAGTCTTACATTTTTTGGTGCTTGCCTGGCCAAGAATATGTTGGAACCAGTGGACTAGGGAGGACCAATGGCTGTACCCACCCTACCAGGCCATGTGTGCAAATGAGATGCAAAGACCTTGATCGTAATCCCCTTGTACCTGCACGTCTCACCCAAGCCCTGCTATAATATCTGAAGTAACATGGAGTTCCTGACAGCAATTACTGTCTCCGCGTTCTCCGCGGTGGACGAGCGAGGCGGGGCGCCCCTCGAATCATAAATTCGCCGCGGACTCGGCGTCCTCCGCGGTGAGTAAGGGAGTAGTTCGTTGGATATTTACTGGCTCGCTCATTCCTGTTTCCGACTGAAGGGCAAACAGGCCACCATTGTCACCGACCCCTTCCTGTCCCTCGGCCCCGACGATCCCTGGCCGCAACCGACGGCCCAGATAGTCACCGTCAGCCACAATCACCGGGGCCACAACAACGTCCCCGGGGTCGACGGCGCTACCAGGGTCCTCTCCGGCCCCGGCGAGTACGAGGTCGCGGGCATATTCATCCTGGGCTTCGCCAGCTTCCATGACGCCGAGGCCGGCAAGCAACTCGGCCGCAACACCATCTACTCGTTCGATATGGATAGCGTCCGCCTTTGCCACCTGGGAGACCTCGGCCACCAGTTGTCGGCCCAGCAGGTGGAAGCTATTGGGTCGGTGGACGTCCTCTTCGTCCCCATCGGGGGCGCCTCCAATCTGGGAGTCGTGGCCGCCGCCCACACTGTGCGCCAGCTCGAACCCCGCATCGTTGTCCCGATGCACTACAAGTCGACCGAGCCGGGCGGGATCGAACCCCTGGACAAGTTCGCTCACGAGATGGGCCTCAAGCTCGAGCCGCCTGTCCCCCGCCTGACCGTCACCCGCTCCAACATCCCCGCCGAGGCGCGCATTGTGGTGATGGCCCCCGGCAAGTAGGGGCACGGCTTTGCCTCAAATGTCATCTTGAACCCTTCGGCCCTGAACGGGCCTCTCCGCGCGCGGGGTCCGATGTTTTACTCGGACAGGGCAGGCTCCGTGAAGGGAAAGTGAATCCCGACTGGTCGGGATGGGGAGGGGCGTCATTTCGTATCTGTTTGGCCCTCCACCCCAGACCCTTCGTCCCGACCTGTCAGGACTCAAGGTGACAGTGAGGCGCTGTTGGGGCAAAGCTCTTCGGCCCGGGAGGGCGGCGCCGGAATGACAACTGTGGTGGCGCCAGCCAGGTGAAGGACCGTTCCGTTTCGTGAGATTCAATGGGCGGCGGATTTTGGATCCCAGAGTGAATTGACACCGCGTAAGCTATTAGAGTAGAATGATGTCAGTCAAGGGAAACCCCTCCCTGAAAGGAGACTCTTATGCGTGAGCAGATCGAGAAAGTCCTGGACGAGGTACGTCCGTTCCTGAAGTCCGATGGCGGCAACGTGGAACTGATCGACGTATCGGAGGACGGCATCGTCAAGGTGCGGCTGCAGGGCGCCTGTATGGGCTGTCACATGTCCAACTTGACCCTGAAGAACGGGATCGAGCGGATATTGAAGCAGGAGGTGCCCGCAGTCAAGGAAGTCGTTGCCGTAGAATAAGGCAGCGATTTTTCGTTATTTGAGATAGGTCCACACCCCGATGGTTCGGGGTGTGTCTGCGCGTGAAAAAGCCCGCCCCGGTCCATCGGAGCGGGCTTTTCTTATTCCTTCTCCAGCTCGAATGCCTGGTGCAGCGCCCGTACGGCATCCTTGACCTTGTCCTGGGCGACGATGCAGGTTATGCGTATCTCCGAGGTGCTGATCATCTGGATGTTTATTCCAGCTTCGTAGAGGGCCTTGAACATGCGGCCGGCGTAGCCCGGCGAGTTCTGCATGCCGGTGCCGACGATGCTCACCTTGCCCAGATTCGAGTCGCTGAGGCACTTCGAACCGCCAACGGATCTAGCCACCGGCTCGATGATCTTCATTGCTTTGGGCAGGTCGCTCTTGGTGACTGTGAAGGTGATATCGGTAACGTTGTTCAGACCGGCGTTCTGAACAATAGTGTCCACGCTTATGGCTGCTTTAGCCAGAGGCTCAAACAGAGCGGCGGCAATACCCGGCCTATCGGGGATGCCGACGATGGTTATCTTGGCGACATCTGTATCGTGGGCGATGCCCCGGACTTTGTTTCTGACTTCCACTGATGCTCCTCCATGAATCAACGTGCCCGGATTCTCATTGAAGCTACAGGCCACCAGGATGGGTATGTTGTATACCTCGCCTAGCTCCACTGCCCGGGGGTGCATTACTTTGGCGCCCCAGGTGGCCAGCTCCAGCATCTCCTCGTAGCCTATCTCCCGCAGGCAGCGTGCCCCGGGCACTATGCGAGGATCGGCGGTGTAGACGCCGTCCACGTCGGTGTAGATTTCACATTTGTCCGCCTTCAGGGCAGCGGCCAGGGCGACAGCGGTGGTGTCGGAGCCGCCGCGGCCCAGGGTGGTCACATCCATGTTACGGGTCACACCCTGGAATCCGGCCACCACCACGATGTTGCCGGCCTCCAGTTCCTGGGTAATGCGGTGCGCTTCCACGGCCAGGATGCGGGCCTTGCTGTGGGTCTCGTCCGTCCAGATGCCGGCCTGTCCCCCGCTGAGGCTGGTGGCTTTGTACCCCATACTATGCAAGGCCATGGCCAGGAGGGTCGTCGACACGATCTCACCGGTGGACAGCAGCACGTCCAGCTCGCGCTCATCGGGTTCTGCGGTGATCCTGGCAGCGAGTTCCAGGAGGTCGTCAGTGGTATCGCCCATAGCGGAGACGACGACCACCACCCGGTTTCCCTGGTCATGGGCCTTACCCACGCGGCGGGCTACGTTTTTGATCTTCTCGGCGTTGGCCACCGAGCTGCCGCCATACTTCTGTACGATCAAAGACATGAAGATTCTAGCTCCTTGAACAGACAAATTCGGAGTCTTCTACTCTCCGGTAATCCTCACGGGCTAAAGTCCAGGGAGTCGCGGTTTCATTAATGCTAGGAATTCTTGTCCGCTCATGCATCTTACTCCGTAGGCTTCTGCTTTTCTCCTGGCCGGACCGTCGCTGATTACTAGCACACCATTCCTGTGCATCGCCATAGCTATGGCAGTCGCCTCCGCATCGTGGATCTTGATGTCTCGCCCAGTGATAAGCGCAAAGTATATTGAGTGCTCTTCTGGAAGAAGCCCGGTAAATTTGGCCCCTCTGCGACTCAACCAATTCGCGAGCGGAGTACCACGTTTGTTAACCTCCCGGCGAACTCTCGGTGGTACCAAGTAAGTAGTTCCGGGGGTCGGCAATTCATTTGCGCGTCTTGCGATTTCGATGTCGATTAACGCGGACGAGTCAAATATGAAGATTTCTGACGCTGATGGCGCTTCCGCCATCTAACGCCCACCGTTCGAGGAACTCGGCCGCTTCGCTCCCTCCGCTTCCGCGACCGCCTTTCTGATGTCGATGCCTAGGTATTCAGCCAGTTTGCCTACCGAGATGTGCCCCTGGTAATAGTTGCGAAGAGCCAAATCAACGTACTTCTTGCCGAGACGACGCTTCCAAAGAGGCGTTCTTGATGGCCGAAACCTGGGGGTGACTTGCCAGAGGTCTTTGTTCCGGTCTGTGAATCCGCTCGGGACGAGCCTCAGCCTCTCAAGGCTGCGCGCCAGCGCCTCCAAACTCACACCATAGCGTGTCCTCAAGGGAATCAACTCGGCTTCTGTTGGCAGTTTGCCAATCAAGCCCCGTTTGCGGAATTCTTCTCTTACATCGGACGCGGGAATAAGGAACGACGCTGCGAATTCGTTCGCGAAGCGTTCTTCGCTTTGGTTGTCGTTGAGGTCGCACAGGGATGGTGTAGCTGACAGAATGAAATGTGCATACTCATGGGCCATGGTAAAAGCGCGACGTCCGGGGATGTCCTTGGCGTTTACCAGCATACATGGGCCATACTGCGGGTGCCAAAGTGAGAACCCTGCAAACTCCCCTTCTTTGACCGGCAGTTCGAAAATCCTTACGCCCTGTTGAGTCAGCAAAGTTCGGAGATCCCGGTCCTTGGCCTTGTTTGGGATTGGCTCTTCACCCAAGCCTAAGCGTTTTCTTTCGCTGTCCGCCAAAGACTCAGCATCTCTCCCGTTTTGCAGCCGATTGACGTTCACGTCGCGTGGGCTACCCAATAGGGTCTCTAGTTCGGCCTCTGCTCGACACAGCTCCTGAAAGGTCACCAGCGTCTTCCTCGATTCCAAGGACAACTGGCCGAGCTGCTCATGTTTGGACAATCGAAAAGCTACATCCTGTGGAAACGGTCTAGTTTCCTTCAAGAAATAGTCCGTACCGCGACCATAGATCTCGGCTAACTGCCACAGCACCTCGATCGAGGGTTCCTGGGCATTACTCTCCCACTGCTTCACTTCAAACGGCTTGACGCCCAGTCTCGCGGCAACTTCTTCAATGGAAAGTGCCAAGCTCTCCCTAGCCGCACGGAGTTGGCTTCCTATTATGTGTGGTTTCCTGGTTTCTTGCATCTTGCCCAACTTAGGCGCGGAGGAACGCGTCATTTTACTCTATCCACTACTATACCTGTTTGTTATCGGCAAGCGCCGGTCCCGGCCGAACGCCCTGGGGGTTATCTTAACCCCCGGCGCCGCCTGTCGCCGTTTGTACTCATTCCTGTCCACCATGCGGATGACGCGGCGCACTGTCTCAGCGTCATACCCCATGCCCTCAATGTCGCTGGCGCTGCGGTCCTCTTCCACGTAGGCCTGCAGGATGGGGTCCAGGACATCGTAAGGTGGCAGGCTGTCGGTGTCCTTCTGGTCGGGGCGCAGTTCGGCCGAGGGGGGCTTATCGATGGTGGCCTGCGGGATGAGGTCCTTGCCCGTCCTATTGTTGACGTAACCAGCCACCTGGTATACAAGCGTTTTAGGCACGTCCTTTATGACGGCAAAACCCCCGGCCATGTCCCCGTAGAGCGTGGCGTAGCCGGTGGCCATCTCGCTCTTGTTACCGGTGGACAGCACCAGCCAGCCGAACTTGTTGGAAAGGGCCATCAACAGATTGCCCCGGACGCGGGCCTGAAGGTTTTCTTCGGCTACCCCGGCCTTCGTGCCGGCAAAGGCCGGGTCCAGGGTCTTGAGGTAAAGCTCATAGGTGTCGCGGATGGGGATGGTCAGCAGCTCAATGCCCAGGTTTCGGGCCAGCAATTGGGCGTCATTCATGCTGCCTTCGGAAGAGAACATGGACGGCATAGAAACGCCGGTAACGTTTTCGGGTCCCAGGGCTTCGACGGCTATCACCGCCACCAGCGCAGAATCGATTCCCCCTGATAACCCTATGACCACTTTCTTGAAGCCATTCTTGCGTACGTAGTCGCGGGTGCCCAGCACCAGGGCGGCGTACACTTCCGCCACCTTGTCCAGACTACGGACGGAGCGCTGGGGCAACGGAGGTTTGTTATCCGTCGTCCTTGAGGAGGCTATGGCGATACGCAGTGGTAGGGCATCCTCGGCCGACAGCTTCTCCTGACGCAGGCGGGGGTCGTGAAGGCGCACTCGCGTGACGCGGTCGATGTCCAGGTCGGTGACGATCAGGTCCTCGGCAAATGCCTTGCCCTGGGCCACAATTTCGCCCAGCTCATTGACGACCATGCTCTGACCATCGAAGACCAACTCGTCCTGGCCACCCACGAGGTTATTGTACGAGATGAAGACCCGGTGGTCGTTGGCTCGGGTATAGAGGAGCCTCTCCCGTTGCTGGCGCTTGTGGGCATCGTACGGAGAGGCATCTATATTCACGATGAGTTCAGCGCCGGCATGCACCTGATATGGAATGGGGCCTATGGGGTACCAGATGTCTTCACAGATATTGACGCCTATTCCGACCCCGTACAGGTTGTATACCGCTGATTGCCCGCCCCGCCTGAAGTAGCGCTCTTCGTCGAAAACGCCGTAGTTGGGCAGGTACATCTTGTGGTATTTGCCGTAGAGCTTCCCATCGTACATAACGGCGGCGGCGTTGTACAGGTCTTCCTGGGCGTCGACGAAGCCGACAACAACGGCTATGCCTGCGGAGTACTCGACTATCTCCTGAAGGCAAGCCATGTTGTCCCGGACAAATTCCGCTTTGAACAGCAGGTCCTCCGGCGGGTAGCCGGTGACGGCCAACTCGGGAAAGCTGAGCAGGTCCACGCCGAGTTGCCTGGCCTGGTCCATGCACTTCTTGATCCTGGCTGTATTACCCTTGAGGTCGCCGACGGTCGAGTTTATCTGGGCTAGGCCGAGGCGCAGGATGCGCACAAGTTGTGTCCTTTCGACAAGCTCTCCGCGAGCGGAGTCTTCGCTTTGCTGCGACAAGACATGCCTTTCAACAGGCTCTCCGCGAGCGGAGTCTTCGCTTTGCTGCGACAAGACATGCCTTTACAGAATGGGTAGATACCGCTTGATCTCGTAATCGGTCACCTGTGTCCGGTATCTGTCCCATTCAATTTTCTTGTTGGTTATGAAGGTCTCGAAAACGTGGTCTCCCAGGGCCTTGCGCACCACCGCGCTCTTCTCGGTCAACTGCAGCGCCTCCTGAAGGCTGCCGGGGAGCGTCTTGATGCCCAGCTTCTCCCGTTTCTCATCGGACATCTCGTACACGTTCTCTTCCACTGGTTCGGGCAGCTTGTAGCCCTTTTCGACTCCCTCCAGACCGGCGGCCAGCATCACGCTGAATGTCAGGTAGGGGTTGCACGCCGGGTCGGGCGAGCGATACTCGATCCTGGTGGAGTTCTCCTTGCCCGGCTTGTATTCCGGTACCCGGATAAGGTCGGAGCGGTTGCGCTTGGCCCAGCTCATGTAAACGGGCGCCTCGTATCCGGGGACCAGCCGCTTGTAAGAGTTCACCCACTGGCTGGTGATGGCGGTTATCTCCGGGGCGTGACGCAGCAGCCCGGCCGTGTAGCTCTTGGCCAGGGGGGACAGATGGTGGGGGTCCCTGGCATCGAAGAAAGCGTTCCGGTTTCCCTTGAACAGCGACTGGTGAACGTGCATGCCGCTGCCGTTGATGCCGAAGATGGGTTTGGGCATGAAGGTGGCGTAGACGCCGTGTTGCTGGGCGACCTGCTTTACTACCAGCCGGTAGGTCATTACGTTATCGGCCATGGTGAGGGCATCGGTGTAGCGCAGGTCTATCTCGTGCTGGCTGGAGGCCACCTCGTGGTGGCTATACTCCACCCCGATCCCCATCGCCTCCAGGGTGAGGACGGTATCGCGGCGCAGGTCGCTGGCCACGTCTGGCGGCGTGAGATCGAAGTAGCCCCCCTGGTCCAGCGGCGTTGGCGTCTCGGAGTTTTGAAAATAGAAATATTCCAGCTCCGGACCGACGTAGAAGGTGTACCCCATGTCAGCGGCCCGCTTGAGGTTGCGCTTGAGGACAAACCGGGGATCGCCCTCAAAGGGTTCCCCTCCGGGCCAGTAGATGTCGCAGAACATGCGGCCCACGCCAGGCTCCTTGGGGCGCCAGGGCAGGATCTGGAAGGTGGATGGGTCGGGCACGGCCATCATGTCGCTCTCGTCGATGCGGGCAAAGCCCTCGATGGAGGAGCCGTCGAAACCCATGCCCTCCGTCAGGGCGCCTTCCAGCTCTTCTACGGTTATGGCGAAGCTTTTCAGGAACCCCAGGATATCGGTGAACCACATCCGAATAAACTTGACGTTGTTCTCTTTGGCGGTGCGGAGAACGTACTCCCTGGCGTCGGTCCTGGACGCGGCGCGTTTAGCTGGCACAGCACAACTCCCTTCCTGGTCTGCGCTTACTGCTTACGGTCTAATCTCATGAAACCACAAACAGCCTTGCAAGTCAAGGCAAGTGCCTTCCCAAGATCCACCGCTTATTGAATCTCGCCAAAGTGACGGTTTTCTCACTTGATTGGTGCCACTTGGATCCGTGGGCAGCCTTAGCCAGATAAGGGAACAACCAACCTCTCCCTTTCCCAAAGCGGAGACTGAGAGGGATTTTACGTAGACTGTTGGTCTGGGGGGAAATCCCCCTGCGCCCGATGAAACGTCGTTCGTAGGGACACGATGCATCGTGCCCGATTTTTACCCAAACGGGCACGGCAGCGCCGTGCCCCTACGCTGTGCCACCCTTTTTGCGAAAGGGGGGAAAAGGCAAGAAGCACACTCATAGGGCCACACTTCAAGCGACATTGGCGCCAAGGCAGTTTGATGGAGAATTATGGCCGCCGGCCCCCACGTGTCAACTCACAGAAGAATGTTACCGAAGGAGCGCCGCCTCCTTTCGGTTAGTCGTATCTGAGAACCCGGGACGTTGCCGCAGCCGTTCCAACGCCTGATAGATCTCCCGTCGTAACTGCCGTGGGTTCGTCCCGGCATACAGGGCAGCCAGTCTCACCTCCTGTTCTAGAGAAAGGGTTCGGCAGGCGAGGAGCCGCTGGTAGGGTGTCTGTGCTTTGTCCCACTTGCGGCGGAGCTTTCCATCTACCACCTCCTTTTCCACCATGTGCAACACCGGCTGGAACAGGTTGTAGTATACCCAGAGCTGGTCATAGAGGGCGTTGAGGGCTGCACACTGTCCCCCAGTGTCCAATCGTTCGTAGCCCACGTAGGCCCGCACCAGTGTACTGTTCTTCTGCTCCACGAACCGGTTGTCGTTCTTCCGGTAGGGCCGGCTCCGGCTCAGTCTCAACCCGGTCACCTCCTCACCGAAGTATCGGATCAGGTGGTCGTTGAAGAACTCGCTGCCGTTATCGGGGTGCAGGTGGGTGATGGGGAAGGGTAGCCGGGATTGCACACGTCGGAAGCCCTTCACCATGGCTGCCTGACTACGCCCCAGCACCGCCACCCGCTCGCTCCACCCCGTGGCGATATCCACCAATTGCAAGGTATGTATGTACTCCCCGGTGGCAACCAGCCCACAGTGGTGCACCAGGTCAGCCTCAAAGCTGCCAGGGCTGGCAGTAGCCCACGCCAAGCGCTCCATGGGTACGTCTCGCAGCAGATGGTTGGGTGGCTGGGGCTTGCGCCGGGGTAACTTCGGGCTGTCCTGCTGGAACCGCTGCAGTAGCCGCTGCACCGTGGGCCGGCTGACAGCACCCAACGCCGCTTCAATCTCCGGGGTGAGCGCCAGTTCCCCCCATTGGGCCAATTGCTGCGCCGTCGATAGCAGCACCGGGGTAAGGCGTTCCGCACACACGTAGTCCAGGCTTTCCCAGACCACCCGGACCACACCCACCGCCGCTTCATAGCGCCTTCGCCGCAACCTCGGCCTCCTAGGCGCACGCTCCAGCGTTGGCCCGTGCAGCCGCCGCAGCAGGCTCTTGCGGTGTAGCCCTGTTATCGCTTCCATCTCCGTCAGCAAGCTGCTCCGCTCCGCCAGTGCCGCCTTGGCGTAGCGGGGTAACACCAGTTTCAGGTATTTGCGTCGTTCGTCCACGTTCATCTTGTCGTCGCTCGGCATGGCCCCCCTCAGTAACATTCTTAGTTGAGTGAACCATACCACCTTCGGTAACATTTTAGATGAGTGAATACGCCCCATTGCGTCGCACCTTCGGCGTGGCTATAATCTTGTTGGGCGATAGTCGGCCAGGCAAGAGCAGGTATGCGTGGCCCGGAGCCGCCTTTTGCCTGTCGGTGGCTGGCCTCAGCAAGGAGGGCGGTTAATGCCGGATATCCCGGGATTGCTCATGAATCCCCTGGTTCTCGCGCTCATTCTGGCCTGGACGTTGCCCTGGAAGGCGTTTGCCCTGTGGCGGGCGGCCCGTAACTACCATCGCTGATGGTTCGGCGTGATTTTCGTGGTCAATACACTGGCTATCCTGGAAATAGTGTATCTGTTCGCCTTTGGACGCCGGAAGCCGCATGTGCAACAATAAGCATGTGTTGGCAGCCGGTAGCCCGGCAATAAGTTGTCGCTGGAGGGGTAGGCATTACTCCTGATCCTGATCATGCGGTTACCCGTGAGGCGGTGGTCGCCGGGACAAAGGAATTCCTTGAGCGCGCCGGATACCGCCCTTTGCCACTCCCCGAGATTGGCGGCGTCGCACCCGATGTGTACGGCAGTCGCACCGAGGGCCGGCAGACTTTTGGACTGGTGGCGTTGATACGCGCCGGCCTGGGCCAGGCCGTGGAGGGGTATGCTCAACTGGCGGCGGCGAAGGCCGCGCTGGGCGACGACCTGGACTACGCGCTGGTGCTGCCTCCGGCGCCGGAGTTCGAGCTGATCCGGTTTCTCACCGCCGATAAGGGGAAGTGGTTCTACCATGTCAAGAAACTCCGGTTGATGATGTGGCTGTGCAATCCAGAGCGGAACACCATGTCATGTGTCGTCGGTGCGCCGCGGGACAGGCTGCTGGAGAGCCATTTCCTTCACGGATACCATCCTTTGGACTCGTATGTCTCCACTCTGCTCTCCAAGGAACTGATGAAGGACGGCGATTTCTGAGGGGCGATGCCAGGCAGGGCGATTGGTGGACCGCCCCTACTTCGTTGTACATGATGACAGGGTGACGCGTAACGCTGACGGACGGCAATTTAGAAAAGAGGAAGGATGTTCTTAGCTAAGGTCTACGTGGTCCTCAAACCGACGGTCAACGACCCTCAGGGGCTTACCATCAAGGGGGGTCTGCACACGTTGGGCTTCGGTTCGGTGAAGCAGGTGAGGGCCGGAAAGTACATGGAAATACAGATAGACGAAGCGGATGTCGCCATCGCCCGGGAAAAGGTCAAGGCGATGTGTCAGAAGCTGCTGGCCAACCCGGTCATCGAGACCTACCGCTTCGATCTGGAAGCATTGCCTGCACCCGCTCCCGCGGGCAGCGGGCGGTAGCCTTTCACGCCAGGATTCGTCCCCGACGTAGCCGGGGCCACTACGTGACCCGCCTCTACTCGTAGCGCAGGGCCTGAATCGGGTCCAGCTTGGCGGCGCGGGATGCCGGGTAGATCCCGAAGAATAGCCCGATCCCCGCAGCTACCGAGACCGCCAGAATGATGATGTCCGGTGTGATCATTACCGGCGTAGTCTGGCCGGTGGGGCCGCGGAAGCTGGAGAACCCCTTGGACATCAGCCAGCCCAGAGCTATGCCCAGGACCCCTCCGCTCAGGCTGAGCACCATGGACTCGAAGAGGAACTGGGCCAGGATGTCGCGCCGCTTGGCGCCGACAGCCTTGCGGATGCCGATCTCCCGGATGCGCTCTGTCACCGATACCAGCATAATGTTCATGATGCCTATGCCGCCGACCAGGAGGGATATTCCGGCGATGCTTCCCAGGAATATGCTCATGATCTGGGTGACCTGGGTGAAAGCGGCTATCAGGTCGTTGAGGCTGGTGATGGTGAAGTCATCCTCGCCGATGATGTTGTGCCGCTCCCGCAGCACCGCGGCAATCTGCTCCTTGGCGATATCTATGTTCTCGCTGCTATCCACCTTGACGTTGATAATCTGGACACGGATTTCCCCCCGGGCAGTGCGTAACATCTGCAACTGAGAGGATAGCGTGGTCAGGGGAACGGCAATGAAGTCATCCATATTGCCGGGGCCGCCGCCGCCCTTGCTGCTCAGCACGCCGATGACGCGGAACCGCATCTGGCGCATGCTGATAGTCTGGCCCACGGCGTCCCCGTTGGGGAAGAGAATCTCCGCGACGCTGCTGCCCAGCACTGCCACCCGGGAGCGGGCATCCACATGTTGCTGACTGAGGGTTTCACCGTCGGCCGGGGTGTAGCTAAGCATGTCGAAGTATTCTGGAGTTACGCCCACAATCTGAGTGAAGGCGTTCTGACCGCCAGCCACCACGGGTGAAGGGAAGTTCGTCTGTGGGGCTACCCCGGTGGCTACCGTCACCCGGTTGGGGTCGGCGATGGCCCTGGCGTCTTCCAATGTCAGTGTGACTGCGCCGCCCTGCGCCGTCCTGACCCCCTGCTGGGAGACAGCGCCGGGGCGGACAAAGACCAGGTCGCTGCCGATGCTCTTTATCTGGCTTGTGATCGCGCTCTCGATGCCGCGCCCAATAGACATGAGGCCGATGACGGCGCCCACGCCGATGACGATGCCCAGCACGGTCAGGGCCGAACGTAGCTTGTTGGCCGTGAGGGCCCGCAGCGCCATCTTGAGAGCTTCTAGCGGGTTCAAGGCGTCAACACCTCCTCACTCTCGATAACCCCGTCCCGCAGATGGACAATGCGCCCGGCGTGGCGGGCGATGTCATTCTCGTGGGTGACCAGGATGATAGTGATGCTCTCCTCGCGATTCAGCTCATCGAAGATGGCCATGATCTCCTCGCTGGTGCGACTATCCAGGTTTCCGGTAGGCTCATCGGCGATGATTATGGATGGGTTGTTGATAAGCGATCGGGCGATAGCCACTCGCTGCTGCTCTCCGCCGGAGAGCTCGTTCGTATGGTGCCGGGACCGCTGGGCCAGCCCTACCCTGGCCAGGGCCTCCAGAGACCTCTTCCGCTTGTCCTTGCCGTTGGAGTAGAGAAGGGGCAATTCCACGTTGGCCAGGGCCGTGGTACGGGGGAGGAGGTTGAAGCTCTGGAAGACAAAACCTATTTTCTTGTTACGGATTTCCGCCAGTTGGTCGTCGCCAAGTTTGCTTACTTCAACCCCATCCAGCCAGTAGACGCCGTTGGTCGGCCGGTCGAGGCAACCCAGGATATTCATGAGCGTGGACTTGCCCGACCCTGACGGCCCCATGATGGCCACCATTTCACCCCTATCGACCGACAGGGTAACACCTCTTAGCGCAGATACCTCTACGCTACCCATACGGTATACCTTGGTTACATCATCGACCTCGATGACTGCTGTCGCGATTGCTTTCAAGTCGCTAGTCTCCCCAACTGCCTCATCGACGGCCCGGACTGAAGCCGCCCCCTCCGCCTCCTCCGCCGAAGCCGCCGCCACCGCCGGCAACCGGGTTAATAGTGCGGGTTGTCGGAGTCGTCAAGAGCACTTTGTCGCCTTCAGCCAGCCCCTGCACCACCTCCACGGACTGATCGTCGCTCTTGCCTATCTGAATGGGTCGCTCTTCCACTTTTCCATTGGCGACCACCTTGACCGTGCGGTTCCGCCCGCTGCCTCCCACTGCCTGGCGAGGGACCAGCAGCACGTTATCGGAACGCGCGGTGACTATTTCGGCCACTGCCGTCATCCCAGCCCGTATGGGCAGCGCCTGGACCGCCAGCCCTGTAGTCCCATCGGTGGACGCACGAGGGCCTGGGGTACCCGATGCCCCGCCAGGGGCCCGGGGGCCAGCCGTCCCCTGCCCTGCACCACCGGGTTGCCGGTTTGCTCCCTGACCGCCTGTCCTATTATTTGACGAGGGCCTGGCGCCGGTGGAGTCAAGCTGTAGCGAAATGAAGACTTGATAGTTGACCACTCCCGACTGCAGCACCGAGACAGGGGCGATAGACGTTACCGTGCCCTTTACTGACGTATCCGGCAGAGCATCCAGGGATACTTGCGTTTCCTGGCCGACCTTCACCTGGACTACGCTGGTCTCATCCAGTACGGCATCCATCCGTATGCGGGAAGGGTCAATCAGGACAACCGCCACGGTAGCCGCCGTAACCGAGTCGCCAGAATCGCCGCTGACGCTGGCCACCACGCCATCAAAGGGGGCCACAATGGTGGCTTTGGCCAGGTTATCCCTGGCCTTAGCCAGTGCAGCCCTGGCGGCGGCCAGTTGAGAATTCCTCGCGGCCATATCTACGGGGTCGGGACCGGCTCTCTTCTTCTTCAGGTCTTCCTCCGCCTTGACCAGACTGGCCCTGGCGTTGTCCAGCCCAAGCTTGCGGTTAGCGACGTCGAGCGGGTCAGGCCCGGCGGCGCGTTTCTTGAGGTCTTCCCGGGCCTTGACCAGGCTGGATCTGGCATTTTCCAGAGCAAACTTGCGGTTAGCCACCTCAAGAGGATCGGGCCCCGCCTTGCGCTTCTTCAGGTCTTCCCGGGCTCTGGCCAGGGCGGCCCTGGCGGCGTCCAGTTGGTGCTGCTTGACAACGAGGTTTACCGAGGCATCGTCGGTCTGCCGGTCCAGGTCCTCCTGCGCCTTTCGGACAGCGTCCTGGGCCCTGGTGACTGCGGCGTCAGCCGCGGCTACGTTCTTGTCCCCTGTCTCCTGGGCTATTCGCGCGTTGTCCCTGGCTCTGAGGAGCGACTGATAGGCAGTTTGCAGCCGGTCGGTGACCGTGCCGGCGCCCAGAAGGATGGCGGGGTCCAGGTATATGTCGTCGCCCACCAGGTTGAGTTTGACCACCGCCCGGTAGTTCTCCTGTTGCTGGCGGAGCAATTCCTGAGCATCGGCAACGGCCCTGTCCCGGCTCGATCTGGCGTTTGTCAGGTCCTGCTGGGCCAGGGCAAGGGTCTTATCGGCGTTATCAACAGCGGCCTTCAGGTGGGCGATGTCTTCGCTGACCACAGGCGTCTGGGACTTTGCCAGCGCATTCTCGGCAGTCTTCACCTGGGCCTGGGCGTCGGACACCGCGGCCTCAGCCTGGGCTATGTCGGAAGGGGTGTACGGGCTGAGATCATAGGGAGGCTGCACATCGGCGAGGGCCTTCTCGGCTGCCTTTACCTGGGCCTCCGCTGCAGCCACCGCAGCCTCGGCCTGGGCTATGTCGGAAGGGGCATACGGGCTGAGATCATAGGGAGGCTGCACATCGGCCAGGGCCTTCTCGGCTGCCTTTACCTGGGCCCCGGCGGCAGCTACCGCGGCGTCGGCCTGGGCTACGGCGCCGGTATCGTAGAGATCGATCGTATCCTTAGTCGCCTTTTCGGCGGACTTCACGCTAGATTCGGCATCTATGACGGCTCTCTCCAGGTCAATGGTGTCGAGGCGGGCCAGTATCTGGTCCTTCTTCACGGCATCGCCCATATCTATCAGTCGCTCTTTGACGGTACCGCCGGAACCAAAAGTAAGATTGACCTTCTTGGGCGCGGTCAAGCTGCCGCTGGCGGTGACCTTGGTCTCCAGGGTACCCCGTTTAACGTCTATCACCTGGCCCTGGGGGCTGACGGCGGCGTTAGTTTGACCACGCATCTTGGTGAACGCTGCCGCTCCCCCGCCGACAATGGCCAGAGGCAATACTATGAAAATAATAATCTTACTTGCCTTCATTCGACCTCCCGCAGACGAACCTCTTATCGCCCCCAACGGTCCACAAAGCCCAAGAACCCGGCCCAACGATCGGGGGCCTTCTCTTTCCGGTATTATGCACCAAGCCCTCTTCTCGCTCATTCCTATTATAAGGGCTGCAATACATAAAGGACAGTCAACGTTTCATCCGGCCAATGGGTAGCCGAGACGATGTTGGACACTAAACTTTCTACCACTTGCCTATTAAGGGTACCGACGATGCCGTTCAAGACCGATGCAATGAATGTCATGCTCACAAAAGCCAGGGCCACGATAAGGATGATGAGACCGATACTGGCCTTGTTGCCCCTCCTGATGGACCTGAGGGCCGGAACCAGGCCACCTTAACATTCTTCAGCACAGCCCCCTCCTATTGATTGCAAGAAGCAACCATTGCATGCTGGAAGCATATGGACAAAAAACTACGTGGCCGTTTTCAGGGCGTGAAGCGCCTTTGCAAGCAGAGAGAAGAGCGTGCTGCGCTCCTCATACGTGAGCCCGGACAGCAGTTGCTGGACTCGCTCTACCAAATGTCGCTCTGCCATTTCAAATAGTGGCCTGGCGGCGTCCGTCAGCGCTACGCGGACTATGCGCCTGTCCTCCAGGTCAGGCAGCCTGGCCACGTAGCCATTCTGGACCATCCAGTCTACCATGCGCGTAGCTGTACTGAGCGGAACGCCGAGGGCGCTACTCAACTCCCCCATCGTCAGGCTTCGCTCCTTGTAGAGCATTGAGCTAACGAGGTAGAAAAGATGATAGTTCGTGACTTTCTCTGCCTTGCTTTCACCAGACATGCCGTCGAGGGCATCCTGCACGCTGACCAGCTCCCCTGGCAAGAAAGCCTTGAACCTGGTCTTCAGCAACATGAGATCGCGCACCACCTGGGCTATTTGTCCCGTTCCGGAGTCTTCGTGACTATCGCCTGGCATAAAGTTTCTTCCCAACGTATTTCCACCACGGAAATATATCACGTCGCAACTTATTTGTCAACACCCTGGCCCCGATGCATCGGGGCGCCTCTTTTTCAGCCGTCTGCTGAGGTCAAGGTCTGGATGAGTGCCCCTTTGCTACCCCTTTATGACTCCCAAAGGTCTGGTGCGGGCTACCTTCATGGAGATCCCCGCCCGGTGAGTGACTTCTACGACCTGGGCCACGTCCTTGTAGGCCGGGGATGCCTCTTCCGCCAGCCCCGACCGGCTACCTGCCTTGACGGTGATGCCCCGCTCGGCCAGTTCCGCGGCGATGTCGTGTCCCTTGAGGCTACGCTTGGCCGCGCCGCGGCTCTGCATTCGTCCGGCGCCGTGGCACGTGGAACCCCAGGTCTCTTCCAAAGCTTTCTTTGTGCCAACTGCTATGAACGAATAACGGCCCATATCTCCGGGGATAAGAACGGGTTGTCCCACATCCCGGTACTGGGGCGGTACTTCCGGGTGACCCGGAGGGAAAGCCCTGGTGGCCCCTTTGCGGTGCACCACCAGGGTCGTCCTCTTGCCATCGACCCGGTGTTCTTCAACCTTGGCCATGTTATGGGCCACATCATAGACGAGTCGCAGTCCCAATTGCTGGGCGCTCTGGCCGAATACCTGGGTGAACGACTCTCGCGCCCAGTGGGTCATGCACTGACGGTTTGCCCAGGCGTAGTTGGCGGCGGCCACCATGGCGGCAAAGTAGTCCTTACCTTCGTGGGAATGAAAAGGGGCGCAGGCAAGCTGTCTATCGGGGAGGCGTATCTCATATCGAGGCAGGACCTGGTTCATGAGCCGCACGTAGTCCTCGCAGACCTGGTGTCCCAGACCCCGCGACCCGGAATGGATGAAGACCACTATCTGCCCGATGGCATCGATACCGAGGACCCCGGCAACCCTGGCATCGAATATCTCGTCCACGACTCCGATTTCGAGGAAATGGTTCCCTGACCCGAGGGTGCCCAGTTGGGGTGCGCCGCGCTGCTTAGCTTTGGAGCTGACCTTGTCCGGGTCGGCGCCCTTCATAGCGCCAAGCTCTTCGGCTACCTCCGGGTCCTCGGGTAGCCCGAATCCCCGTCTCACCGCCCAACGTGCGCCTTCAGTAAGGACCTTGTCCAGCTCCTTTTGGTCTACGCGGATATTGCCCGAGACGCCGACGCCCGAAGGTATGTTCTGAAATAGCCGGTCTACCAGTTCCTTGATCTTGGGCCGCACATCCTGTTCCGTAAGGTCGCTGCGCAGGAGGCGCACGCCGCAATTGATGTCGAAGCCCACGCCTCCCGGCGATATGACCCCTTCCTTGCCGGCGGTGGCGGCTACGCCGCCGATCGGGAAGCCGTAGCCCCAGTGAATGTCGGGCATGGCCATGGAGCGTCCCACAATGCCGGGCAAGAAAGCCACATTGACCACCTGTTCCAGCGCCTGTTCCTGACGGATGGATTCCAGCATGCTCTCGTCCGCATATATCAGCCCCGGCGCCTTCATGCCTGCCTTGTAACTCTGGGGTATTTCCCAGCGATAATCGTCTATCTTGTTGAGGATCCCTTCCCAGCGTGCCATCGGTGTCCCCCCTCTCTATATGTCGAAGATGACCTGGAACTTGTAGCCGTGGTCCTTCTCGATCCGTAGTTGGTGATAGGTGGTCGCCTTTACCCCCATCCGGATCTCATGCCGTTTCGGGTCAACCGGTTCGCCGAAAGCCCTGGCCCGCAGGCGGCCGCCGTCCAATTCCATTATCTCGAATCTTGAAAAGAGGAGGTGCTCCGCGTCGAAAAGGTAGATGAGTTCGTTGAGCCAGTCTACTAAGAGACTTTCCAGTTCGGGAGCTTCCACCTTTATCTCTCGCTCAACAGTCTCCATGACAGACCCGAGATCGACCATGAGGCTGAACAGTCCGGCGCCGGCGTTGGCAAATGCTTCTTTCAGGTCGGAGCCGTGGGCGATGATCCCGATATCGGCCGTGTGTTCCAGGACTTCAAATCTCGCGCTCATCGTTCGCCTCCGGGTTCATATAATTATAGAAGTGGCCCTGAAAGGGCGCAAACGCAGCCATGTGCACAGGGCGGCCATGGTCCGCGGCGAAAAAGGCAAGATAAAGGGGGAAAAGCGGAAGCTTGATAGGATAGCCCACGAGTGCGCCAAGGGAATTCTCGCGCATGTCCTGGTCAAAGGCAATAGTTTTTTCGAAGTCCACCGCCCGTTGAATCTCTTCAAAGCGAAAGTTTCCTCACCCAGTTGGTGCAGCAACTGGGGCGGTGCGCACCTTGAGGCAAATGGGCGGCCAACCTGCCTCTCTCTTTTCCAAAGGGAGAGGCTGTAGTTGCCCCCAAAGACCAAACGTTGCACCAACTTGGTGATGGACCTGCTCCTTTGGCAAGCTTGAACAGACGGTGGATTTGGCGTTCCCCCTACGTTTGACACCCCAATCTCGCTATTGGTATAATTACCTCGTGCGCGGCTACGCGATCCTGCAAGAAAGGTAGTTATTGAGCAACATGACAAACGGCAAGAGCATCGATCCCGCGACGGAAGAACTTCTGGCAATAGCCGAAGCCGAGGGTATGCCTACGGCCTTCTCCCGTTGCGAGACTATTAAGCCCTGTCCCATCGGCAGGGAGGGCAACTGCTGCAAACACTGCTTCATGGGCCACTGCCGGCTCGTGGGCAAGACCACCACGGGTATCTGCGGCGCCACCCTGGAGACGGTCCAGGCCCGGAACTTCACCCGCGCGGTGGCCGCTGGCTCGGCTTCCCACAGCGACCACGGACGCAACATGGCCCTGACCATGATAGCCGTTGGCGAAGGCAAGGCCCCGGGCTATCAGGTCAAGGACGAGAAGAAGCTGCGGAAGGTGGCCGGACTGCTGGGCGTGCCCACTGATAAGCGCACCCCCCAGGAGATAGCTCTCGACGTGGGCAAGGTTGCTCTGGCCGAGTTCGGCAAGCAGGAAGGCGAGCTTCTCTACCTGAAGCGGGCGCCGGAGAAACGTCAGGAGCTATGGCGCAAGCTCGACATCGGACCCCGAGGCGTCGACCGGGAGGTCACCGAGGCTATGCACCGCACCACGATGGGCGTGGACCAGGACGCAGAGCACATTCTGGACCATGCCATGCGCGTGGCCCTCGCCGATGGCTGGGGCGGCTCCATGCTCAGCACCGACATCAGCGACATCCTCTTCGGCACGCCAACACCGGTTATGGGCGCCTTCAACGTCGGCGTCCTGCAGGACGACCAGGTGAACATCGTTATCCACGGCCACGAGCCTACTCTGGCCGAGCTACTCGTAGTCATGGCCAGCGACCCGGACCTTCTGAAATACGCCGAGTCCAAGGGCGCCAAGGGCATCAACGTGGTAGGCATGTGCTGCAGCGGCAACGAACTTCTGATGCGCCACGGCGTGCCGATGGCCGGTAACTTCCTGCAGTCCGACCTGATCATGGCCAGCGGCGCCGTAGACGCCATGGTGGTGGACTACCAGTGCACCATGCAGGGCATGCAGGCCGCCGCCGAGCACTATCACACCCGGGTTATCACTACATCCCCCAAGGCCAAGATAACCGGCGCGACCCACATCGAGTTCGACGACCACCGGGGACCAGAGGTCGCCAAGCTGATCGTTCGCACCGCTGTAGACGCCTTCCCCAACCGCAAGAATGTACACATTCCAGCGGTGGTGGACCCGGGGATCGTGGGCTTCTCCCACGAGTACATTGCCTACATGCAGGGCGGCTCCTACCGCGAGTCGTTCCGCCCGCTCAACGATAACATCATGAACGGCCGGATCCGGGGCGCTGCGGGCGTGGCCGGGTGCAACAACCCCCACAGCATGCATGATGAAGCGCACGTGAACATCATCAAAGAGCTCATCAAGAATGACGTCCTGGTGGTGACCACGGGCTGCGCCATCGCCGGCGGCAAGCACGGTTTGCTGACACCGGAGGTCATGGACTTCGCTGGCCCTGGCCTGAAAGAGGTCTGCCAGGCCCTGGGCATCCCGCCGGTGCTGCACATGGGCTCGTGCGTGGACAACTCCCGCATCCTGACCGTGCTCAGCCAGTGCGCCACCGAGGGCGGCCTCGGCGAGGACATCAGCGACCTGCCGGTAGTGGGCATCGCACCGGAGTGGATGAGCGAGAAGGCCCTGACCATCGGGGTGTACCTGGTAGCGTCGGGCATCTACACCATCTTCGGCATGGACTCGCCGGTGGCCGGCAGCAAGGAAGTCACCAGGCTGATCAGCGAGGGATGGGAGCAGAAGGTGGGCGGCAAGTTCGAATTCGAGCCCGACTGGCGGAAGATCGTGGAAAAGTCCCTGGCCCACATCGACGCCAAGCGCAAGGCCCTGAAGCTGGAGGAGTACAAGCCCGGGAAGTTCGCCCAGAGCGAGACGTACAAGCCCGCCGATTACCTGTCGGAGGAGGAGTTCAAAGAGGGCAAGTACACGCTGTCCAAGTAGACCCCAAAGTCTGAAACGCAAAGAGAGGCCCCCGACATGTCGGGGGCCTCTCTTTGCAAGCTACGCACCTACCCTGGCCACGTTGCTTACCACAATCACCCCCCCCGCACAATCATGAAAGGAACAGCGTCCCGTTATGTCATTCTGAAGGAGCGAAGCGACTGAAGAATCTCCAGTTGCACGTTCGGCAGAGTTGCTTCGAGGTAACGAGGCATCAAGCGGTACCGACAGTTTACCTGAATAGCGCGCCGGATGGTCCGACACACGCCAGGGCATCCCATGCATCCCTCTTGACCGTCCCCGCCTCGCGGCTTAGGATATTACATGGCGCTCATTTCCAACGCTAATTCGTCACAGGCAGATTCAAAGGGGGATGCAACGGTGACCAAATTCGGTTTCCTGCTCAAGTGGAAACTTGCCTTCAAGGTAGGTGCCATCGCCGTTGTACTGGCGCTGGTGAAACTGGGGTTCATTTTCTTTGGGCTTGAGATATTCGACGTGAACCCGTTCCTGCCCAGCCTGCTGGGTGGTGTAGTGGTGCTCCTCGGCTTTCTGCTGGCGGGGGTCCTGGCCGACTTCAAGGAATCGGAGAAGATACCCACCGAGATAGCGGCGGCTCTGAGGAACATCTACGAGGAGGGCCTCTACCTCAAGGAGCTAAAGAACGAATTCAACCTGGAGAAACTGCGGGCCAATGTGCACGGCATCGTGAGCAGCTTCCTGGGCGAGATCGGCAACGGGAACAACGTCGGCAAAACGCTGAAGGCCGTGTCGCAGCTCAACGAGTCGTTCCTGGAAATGGACGGCCTCGCCGTCCCGCCTCCACTGATGGCGCGGCTCAAGAACGAGCAAGGGTCCCTGCGGCGCACCATACTCCGCGCCAACTACATCAAGACCAACTCCTTCGTGGTCGTGGCCTACATAATTGCCATGGTCGCCTCGGGCATCGTCCTTCTGTTTCTTCTTCTGCTGAAAAGCAACCCGCCGATCGAAGGCATCGCCATCCTGTTCGCCATAGCCTTCCTGCTGGTGTACTTGCTGCTGCTCATCCGGGACATGGATGACCCCTTCGAGTTCAGCGATGACGGAAGCCCCTCCTTCACCGCCGATGTCAACCCTTCCCAGCTTTATGACTTGAAGCGGGAGCTAGAGACGGCGGACGAGGGGAAGTGATGGCCGTTGTTCCTCACTTTCCCTCGAAAATAGCGATCTCCCCATTCCCGAGAAAGACCCGACTCATCGGGAGAATTCGTGTCCCACCGCTGCCCCTGGATTCCGGCTTGGTGGCCGGAATGACATTTTCATCCCTCGCGGCGCCAGCGCAAGCGGGCATGAGCGGTTCCCTTCGACACGTTCAGGACAAGGTTTAGGATTTGGTGCTTGGAGTTTGGGATTTGGCACTTACGGTACCCACACTACGTCCCCGCACAACCCCGGTTTCCGGGGCCGTTTGCTAAAGGCCTCGAACAGCTTCTTTTCTTTGCCCAGGATAGTGCTCCCCCCGTGGCCAGGGTAAATG
>JACQTY010000131.1 GCA_016210545.1 Chloroflexota bacterium | reverse complement strand
TTGGGCCCGCTCCTTGGCTGAAGCTGTCCGCGTATCAAGATGTTGCACCAACCAGGTACGAGAACCTTCTATCTTGCAAGATTCGATAGGAAGTGGATTCAGGATAAGCTGGCACATTGTAATGTTATTTATGGGACAGTACACTAGCTCATTCCCCCCATGAAGATTATCACGTCCAACTGGACCCTATCTCCATCCTTCAGCGAGGTGTCTATGCCCCCGGGCAGGGAATGGCAGTCCGCACCGTTGACCTGGACGACGAAGAAATCATCTATGTCGTTGGTCCTGGTGTCGATGAACCTTATCTTTCGCCAGTTACGCTCAGAAAGCTCTTCCAGGAGCTGACGAACCGTATTCCTACCGTCCGGCAGCGCCAACTCACCGGCGCCCGGGTCGAAATTACTGCTTATCGTTACTTTCATGCCCTGACCGGAACGAAAAGTTGCGCCGCTTCTGTGTCCTCAACAGATCTCTCCCGCGCTGTCCACGCCGCTAGCCCGTACAGCCTCAGCGGAGCAAGGGTGCCAGCGCGCCTGTCGGCTCCCGTGGGTCACCTTGTCTTGTGACAGTGAATCACGGAGTAAGAATTGTACCCAGGAGTCGACGCATCACCTTCGCTGTCCTTTTGTAGTTTGAGGCATCTGACTGTAGAGCCTTAAAGCCCCCCGGATAGTTCGTCGCCATCATCTCCATCTTTTGACGCCACTTTTTCTCCGGCACCAGGCACAAACTGAACCTGCGTAACCAGCGTTGGATAAAAGAAACAGACACCGTGTCCTCCCTGGCCACAAGGAGAAGAAAAGACACTGCTTCATCTTTTGGACACAGGAGAAGATAGTTGTTGGCAGCCAGGAAAAATGTGACCATAAACAGGGCGAAACGCTTGTTGCCATCTATGAAGGGATGGTTCTTGACCAGGGAACGTAGTAAGGCGGCTGCCTTGTCAACGTGCCTTTGTAGTACGGCTGGCGGGGAAGTGCGAGCGCTGACGCTAATTGTCCCTCACCTGCTGGGCCCTGGAGGATGAATGCCAAGCGCGAGGGATCCCGTCCGGGGTAAAGTTCTTCTGAAAGTGCCCCGAGAATAACTTCGACTGCGTCGGGTCTGAGAACAAAATAGGATACTCGCCGGGGCAAAGTCAGTATTTCTGAAGCTCGTGAAGAGCTTCTCGATGTACGCGCACAGTCTGCTTAGTGGCTTGCCGCAGGAGTTGTCGCTGCCTAGGGCTGAGTTCACCGTCGGCAGCAGCACGAGATGCGGTTTCCGCCGTGGACGTCTTGCCCCGTCCGCCGGGCGAACGTCCAGTGCGGCCCTGCGACCTGATAAGTTTAACCATCGCTTAATTCCCCCCAAGCCAAAACTATCAGGGTTCAACCGTTTTGTCAAAGCGACACGGAAGCGGAAATTGGCCCACTAGCTATTTGGCTGGGCTTCCCGTAGTGCCTTCAGCACCTTTTCGGGTGTTATGGGCAGGTCCTTGACCCTCACCCCGATGGCATCGTAGATAGCGTTGGCGATAGCCGGCGCCACCGGGGCCACGCAGCCTTCGCCGGCCTCTTTGGCCCCGAAAGGGCCTTCGGGTTCGTCGGTTATCACCTCGATGATCTTCACCTCGGGCATGTCCAGGGCGGTGGGGATGCGGTAGTCCAGGAAGGACGGATTGAGCATCTCGCCCTTCTCCGAGACTACCTGTTCAGTCAGGGCATAGCCCAGTCCCATGTGTACCGAACCCTCCACCTGCCCCTCTACGGACATGGGGTTTATGGGCTGGCCGCAGTCGTGGGCAACCGTCAGCCTATCGACTTTGACCTGGCCCGTTTCCCTGTCCACCTCTACTTCGGCCACCACTGCCACAAAGCTATAGGCGGGCGAGACTATGCCCTTTCCTTCGGGATGATAGGAGCCGGCAACCTCAAGTATCTTCCCCTTGTTGGCTGCTTGAGCAGCCGTTACCGCCTCCGGGAACGGCATAGAGGGCTCCGGTCTTCCCTTTGCAAAGATCTTCCGGTCCTTTATGTCCAGGTCCACGGGGTCTGCGTTGAGCTTTGGCGCTACGACGGCAAAGAGCTGCTTTTTCAGCTCGATGGCTGCCGCCCTCACGGCGTTGCCCGCCTGGAAGGTCACCCGGCTGCCCCAGGTGCCTATATCCACCGGGGTAGTGCCGGTATCTGCTGCCACAATGCTCACATCTTCGAAGCGGACGCCTAATTCCTCGGCGAGTATCTGGCAAAGCACCGTGCTGGAACCCTGGCCGATGTCCGCGGCCCCGGCGAAGAGCACCACCGTTCCATCGTCGTTGGCCCGGACGCGTGCATTGGAGAAGGCCAAGCGGGTACGGAACCAGTTGAAGGCGCCCCCGCTCTGCTGGCCGGCGCAGGCAATGCCTATGCCGCGGCCGGGTGGCAGCTTGCTTTGCCTTTCGTGCCATCTCGTGCTCTCGCCGACCTTTGTGAGACACTCGCTCAGGCCGCAACTGTTCACGGTGGTCAATTTGGGGATGACCTCGTTGGGCTGCCGGGCGTTCTTCAGCCTTAGCTCGATGGGGTCTATGCCCAGGTCGCGGGCGACCATGTCCATCTGGGTTTCACCGGCAAAAAACGGCTGGACAGCGCCAATGCCCCTCATCCCAGAGGAGGGAGGCTTGTTGGTGAACACACGGTAGCCCTCGTACTTGTAGTTGGGCAACCTGTACAGAAGGGTGTGGAAAAAGCCCGCCGTGAAGGTTACCGTGGGACCGAAAGAGGTGTAGGCGCCGCCGTCCAGCACCGCCCGTGCCTGTCGCGCCATCAGGGTCCCGTCCTTCTTGAAGCCGGTCTTCAGCCATATTTTCATTGCATGCCTGGTCCGGGAAGCGGAGAACTCCTCCTGCCGGGTGTACATCATCTTGACAGGCCGGCCGGTCTTCTGGGCAAGCAGGGAGCAGCACACCTCGTAAGGGAACAGTTCGAACTTGGCGCCGAAGCCGCCTCCCAGGAAGGGCTGGACCACCCTGACGTCGCCCTCTCTCAGGCCCAGGGCGGCGGCGAGCTGGCACTGTACAGGGTAGGGGCACTGCGTGGATGTCCAGATGGTCAGTCTCCCCGCATGGTCGAAGCTGGCCAGGCAGGCCCGGGGCTCCGTGGGGGCGTAGGCCTGCGTTTGGAGGCTGAAATTGTCTTCCCGCACGTAGTCGGACCGGGCAAACCCCTCCTCCACGTTTCCGAACTCGATAAACCTGGACCAGCATATGTTTCGCTCGACCTCTTCGTGAATCCGGGGCGCCCCCTCCTTCATAGCTGCTTCGGGGTCGAGGATCGCCTGCAGCGGCTCATAATCGACCCTGATCAGGTCCAGGGCCTCCTCGGCCGTATCCTCGTCCACCGCGGCCACGGCCGCCACTTCATCGCCTATGTAACGGACCTTGTCCATACATAGAGGGTATTGGTCGATAAGCTGGGTAAAGGCCCTCCACCCACCGAATTTGACCCCCTTGGTGTCCTTGCCGGTGACAACCGCCTTGACACCGGGCAGCCCTTCCGCTTGCGACGTATCGATATTCAGGATCCTGGCGTGAGGGTGAGGGCTTCTCAGCACCTTACCGTGGAGCATCCGGGGCAGTACCAGGTCCGCCGCATATTTTGCCTGGCCCATAGCTTTGGCCGGGCTATCTATCCTGGGCAGCCGCTTGCCTACTACACTGTATTCTTTCATGCGGCGCCTCCTGTTTTCAGGACCCGGGCCGCTTCTTTGATAGCCTCCACGACTTTCACGTACCCCGTGCAGCGGCACAGGTTGCCCGATATGGCCCTTCTTATCTGCATCTCTGAAGGATCGGGGTTGGCATCCAGCAGGGCTTTAGCCGTAAGGACCATGCCGGGCGTGCAAAACCCGCACTGGATAGCGCCGCGGTTTACGAATGCCTCCTGAAGGGGGTGCATCCGTCCGTTATGCGATAGCCCTTCGATGGTGGTGATGCGCTTCCCCTGGGCCCGCACTGCCAGGATAAGACAGGAGTTGACGGCTTTGCCATCGACCAGAACGGTGCAGGCGTTGCAGTATCCCTGGTCGCATCCCCTCTTGGCGCCGGTGAGTCCCAGGTTGTCTCTCAGTACCTCCAGCAAGGTCCTCTGGGGTTCCACCGCCAGTGTATGCGTCTCACCGTTCACGTTTAGCTCTATTATTCGTTGCCTTTGCTGCACGGTGCTTCACCTCTTCCCTTCTGTTGATCCCGGACACCTGTCCCATGCCTGCTCCAGCGCCCGCCGCGTAAGCACCTCTACCATTTCCCTCCGGTAGTCGGCAGAGCCTCTCACATCGTCTATGGGCTGGCATGCAGTGGCAGCCTCCTTTGCCGCCCGTCTGAAGAGGTCACCTGATCGGCCTTTTCCTTTCAGAATCGCCTCAGCTCCGGGGACCCTGATGGGCGTCGGGGCGACCGCACCCAGAGCGATCCGCACATTGTGACAGGTATCATCCTGCAGAGTGATCGCCACGGCCACCCCGACGATGGCCAGGTCCATTGCCCGCCTCAGGGTATGCTTGATATATACTCCGGCGCTACGCCTGGGGACCTCCGGTATTTGTATCTCGGCCAGGATTTCTCCCGGCTCCAATACCGTGGCCGAGGGGCCGGCGAAGAAGCTTTCGGCGGCGACTGTCCTTTCTCTTTGAGGGCTGATCAGTTTCAGCCTGGTCCCCAGGACCATCAAGGCTGGCGCGGTGTCCGCCGACGGCGCCGCATTGCACAGATTCCCGGCGACGGTCCCCAGGCCGCGCACCTGCGACGAGGCCATACTCTGGACGGCCTGGTACAACACGTTGAATCTTTCCGTTACGATGGTGGAACTCTCTACCGCTCCGAGGGTTGTCAGGGGACCGAGCCGGAGGCCATCAACCTGGCTGTGGCTTATGGTCTCCAGGCCGGGGATACCGTGCAGACTGATCAATGCCCGCGGGTTCACGTCCCTCCGCTTCATTTTAGGTATCAGGTCGGTGCCGCCAGCTACGACTCTGGCCTTGCCGTCATTCTGAAGGAGTAGCTTGCAGGCCTCGGTCAGTGATTTCGGCTCCAGGTATTCGAACCGGGGCAGTCTCCTTGGGTACTGCATTCTCTTACCGGCCTCCCTTCTATCAGGTCATATCGCCAGCATACTGGCCAACTGCACCTTGCTGCTGTCCAGCGGCTTGTTCTTGCTGGCAGCCTCGTCCAGAGGCGTGAACACGATTTCCCCCTTTACCTCGCCAGCCAGGTAGCCCGCTCTTCCCTCCATTAGCGCTTCCACTGCGGCCGCTCCCAGCTTGCTGGCCAGCACCCTGTCCCGCGCCGTGGGCGGGCCGCCTCTCTGTATGAACCCCAGAACGCAAACGCGGTAGTCAATGCCCAGTCGGGCCTTCACCTCGCTGGCGATCTCCACGGCGCCGCCCGGCGCCTCCCCCTCGGCGACGACCACCAGGGGGCTTATTTTGCCGCGCCGGAAACTGTCGGTAAGGGTCTTGCACAGAACGTCGATGTTCCTGTGCACCTCGGGTATCAGCACGTCGTCTGCGCCGCAGGCTATGGCGACCTCCAGGGCGAGGAAGCCGTGCTCCCGGCCCATTACCTCGATGAAGAAGAGGCGGGGCAAAGACTCGGCCGTATCCCTGATGCGGTCGATAGCGCTGACTGCGGTATTGACGGCGGTATCGAAACCGATGGTGTAGTCGGTCCCGTAGACGTCGTTGTCAATGGTCGAAGGGACGCACATTATCGGTACCGGGCAGTCCCTCGCCAGGGCTGCCGCGCCGTGCAGTGTCCCGTCGCCGCCGATGATCACCAGCCCTTCGATCCCGTTTCGTTTCAGCGTGGCGATTGCCTTTTGCCGGCCCTCCGGCGTTTTCATGTCCTGGTGCCGCGATGTCTCCAGACATGTCCCGCCCCGTTGCAGTATATTGCCCACTCCCCTGGCGCTTAACGCGGTCAGTTCGCCCTGGCACAGACCGGCATAGCCCCGGCGTATGCCAATGGTCTCTATGCCGTGGGCCGCGCCGCTCCGGACCACAGCCCGTATGGCAGCGTTCATGCCCGGGGCGTCGCCGCCGCTGGTTAGCACAGCTACATTGCTGAGTACCGGCGTTCTCATGTATTGGGTCTGCATTTCAAGCCCCTCGCTTCTCCAAAATCCGCCGCCCATTCAATCTCACGAAGCGGAACGATTCTTCATCTGGCTGGTGCAGCACCTTGGTCCGTGCGCACCTTGGGGCAAATAGGCGGCCAACCCACCTCTCCCTTTGGAAAAGGGAGATTGAGAGGGATTTGATGGCGGATTCAGGTTCACATTTAGAGGCCGGAGTCCAGCCTACGCCTCCGCCGTCCGTCCTACTACTTTCCCAGCCCGCCTCGCCACGCCCTCTCCATCTCCACCACCGACAAATCTATGAGGCCGGGGACAACCAGTCTGTCCCCTCCCACCACCCCGAGCCTGGTCAGCGCCGCCCCGTAGCCGGCGACGACGCCCTCGAAGTCCTTGACCTTCCCCGGCGGCAGGGAGACCACTATTCGCGACGGCGACTCTCCAAACAGGGCCACATCCCGTCGTACGTCGTAAGGCGACCTCTCGCCCCTCATGCCGAGGCCTCCGGCGATGGCGCTCTCCGCCATTGCCGCCGCCAGGCCGCCATCGGAGCAATCGTGGGCCGAATGGAGAAGCCCCTGCTTTATCGCCTCCCGGCACGTCTTCTGGACGCCGATCTCCAGGTCCATATCCAGATAGGGCTGGCCGCACACCTTGCCGTGGACTAGCTCCAGGTATTCGCTTCCGGCCAGACCGGAGGTACCCCAGGGCATTCCTCCCAGGAGGTATACTACGTCTCCCTCGTGCTTGAACCCGCTGGTGCACCGTTTGCTCACGTCCTCCAGCAAGCCCACCATGCCGACAACCGGTGTGGGGTAGATGGACAGGCCGCGGGTCTCGTTGTACAGGCTTACGTTGCCGCTGATGACGGGGATGCCGAAACGCCGGCAGGCGTGGGCGATTCCCCGGACGCACTCCTTTAGCTGATAGTAGATGTCAGGACGATCGGGGTTGCCGAAATTGAGGCAGTCGGTGATGGCCAGCGGCTCCGCCCCGACGCAGGCCAGGTTACGGGCGGCCTCGGCGATAACCATCTCGCCGCCCACTCTTGGGTTGACATAACAATAGCGCCCGTTGCCGTCGCAGGTCATGGCGATGGCTTTCTTCGTTCCCTGTATCCTCAGCACCGCGGCGTCGCCGCTGCCGGGGGCTATCACCGTGTTGTCGCCGACCTGGTGGTCGTACTGGCGGTACACCGGCTCTTTGGAGGCGATATCCGGCGAGGCCAGCAGGCGCAGCAGGACGGAGTTGCAATCATCCGCAGAGACGTCGGGTAGGGCGCCAAAGTCGAAGGACTGGAGTTCCGTGATCCAGGCGGGTTTCTTCACCTGAAAGGTGTACTTGGGAGGCTCGTTAAGGATGGCGACGGGCACCTCTGCCGTCACGACGCTGCCTTCTTTGATGCGGGCCAGGCCGTCGTCGGTCACCGAGCCTATCACCTCGGCCTCCAGGTCCCACTTGCGGAAGAGGGCCTTCACCTTGTCCTCGCAGCCCTTCCTGGCCACCACCAACATGCGTTCCTGGGATTCGGACAGCATCACCTCGTAGGGCGTCATGCCCGCCTCGCGACGGGGCACCTTCAGCACATCCAACTCGATGCCGCTGCCGCCCCGCCCCGCCGACTCTACGGCGGCGCTGGTCAGTCCGGCAGCCCCCAGGTCGTTGATGCCGACTATCCAGTCGGTCTGGGCCAGCTCCAGGCAGGCCTCGATCAACAGCTTTTCCAGGAAAGGGTTGCCAACCTGCACTGCCGAACGCAGCTCCCGCTCCTCTTCGAAGGTGCGGGAGGCCAGGCCGGAGGCCCCGTGCAGGCCGTCCCGTCCGGTATCGGAGCCGACCAGCAGCAACAGGTTGCCCGTCCCGCTGGCCTTGGCCTTCACCAGCTTCGCACTGTCTACGATGCCCAGGCAGAAGGCGTTGACCAGCGGATTGTTGGAGTACACCGGCGAGAAGTATATCTCGCCGCCCACGTCGGGGATGCCCAGGCAGTTGCCATAGCTGCCGATGCCGCCGACGACGCCGTTGAACAGGTAGCGGTTGCGGTCACCATCAGTCCGGCCTGCCCTGAGCTTGTCGAAGGGGCCGAAGCGCAGGGAGTTCATCAGGGCTATGGGACGGGCGCCCATCGTGAAGATGTCTCGGACGATGCCGCCGACGCCGGTGGCCGCCCCCTGGAAAGGCTCGATAGCCGAGGGGTGGTTGTGCGACTCCATCTTGAACACGATGGCCTGGCCGTCGCCGATGTCCACCGCCCCGGCGTTCTCCTCGCCGATCTTTATGAGGACCCTCTTCCCGGAGGTGGGGAACAGGGAGAGAAGGGCCTTGGAGTGCTTGTAGCCGCAGTGCTCGCTCCACAGGGCACCGAACATGCCGAGTTCAACCGGCGTCGGCTCGCGTCCGAGCTTCTGTACTATGAGGCCGTATTCTTCTCTGCTGAGGGCGATTTCATCCAGTACTTCTTTTGAGACAGGCAACTGAATATCTCCCTTCGGGTCGTCCTGCGGAAAAGACGCGGGATGGCGTGCGAGGCACGCCCCCCCGAGATTATGACATGCGATAGGTAAAGGACGCTATTCGCCAACATTATAGCACAATGGGTATCTGAAAAGACGTTCTTTCAGCGGGTGTGGGAATCCATGGCACGGCCCCGGCTTGTAGGGTGGGTGCAGTTCCGGACTCACCGGGACGAAACCCACCGCCCCGCTCCCCAAACCGGTGGGTTCCGCTCCGCTTCACCCACCCTACACTTCGGCAACGCCCAGAAGTCCAAGTGGTTGCCACCGGCTTATTGTGTACTCTCGGTTGTTGGGAGTGAGCGATGAGTGGTAGAATAGCCCAAAACGTAAAACAGTGGCTAGGGGGGCTGTGTATGTCTCAGTTCTCACCTCGTTCGTATTTTGGGTATAGTTTTGTGGTGCGCCCCGGCGACAATGACTGGCTCAGACGGCACCTTATTGTTTCCAAGTACAGCCTGAGTGTACTACCTTATTTCGCTGGTGCTGACTTGGTATTCAATCTGCGAGTAACACCCACAGAGAACGCAGTCCCTTGCGCTAAACTGAGATATGATTGGTATCTGTTCAGGAAAGGCGAGAAAGATGCTTGTAACCGTGGTCATTGGGACATTGTATCGCCGCGTGATGAATATAAAGGGAAAATAGACCTGGGACACTTTGCATTCACAGATGAATATAGGCTAGACTTGGAAGTGACTGCCAATGGCGACAAGGATTGCCAGACTGTCGCTGATTTTGAGATAACAAGCCGTGCCAATATGCAGATGGCTATCATTTGGTTCTTCTTGGCGACAGCTCTTAGCGTTGTTATGTTCTTATTAGGTTTATGGATGGGAGGTAAAACATGAGACCGGGAGTAAGGCGGAGAAGCGAGCAGTTAAAGGGCGATGTTTCGCTTGGGCAGATTAGAGATGAGCACGCTAGACCATCGAAATTGAAATCCACCACCCGGCCTGAAGCCGTCTGGCAATAACCCCGACACCCTCTGGCTGCCGGACGCTTTCTCCTTGACCCCAAGCCCGCAAAAATGCTATGCTGCTACATATTCGTCAGCCGGGCGGTTGTGGCGCTTTGCCCCGGGCTGCCCGCTGAGCATACAGACTGATGGAGGTTAGATATGCCGATTCCAACGCCAAGCCCTGAGGACCTGGTCAAGAAAGCGATTGCCGGCGACGCCGCCATGATGGCCGCTATGGCCAAGGGCGTCTATGAGAAGTATGGCGACGAGGGCCTGGCGGCCATGGCCAGGGGCATGCAGGAGGCATTCACCCCCCTGGCCCAGTCCATCGGCAAGCGGCTGGGAGTCCCAATCGGCAAGGGCGAGGCCAGGGACTGGGTGAAACTGGACGGTTTCATGGGATCGGGGATGGCTATGCAGTGCAAGTTCACCCAGGTCTCCGACAAGGGCGCTTACGTTACGGTTACGGAGTGCCCCTACGCCGACCAGGTGAAGCGCATATTCCCCGCTTTCTGCCGCAAGGTGTTGATCGGGGTGGAGCGGGCCATAGCCCAGAGCGTCAACCCCAGCATGGAGGCCCACGGCGAGAAGTACCTGCCGGAGGGCGACGACGTCTGTGAGATCCACGCCGATTTGAGGAAGTAGTCCATCGTCTGCTACGGGACAATGACATGGCCCCGGAACCGTAGGGTGGGTGCAACCCACCGTCCAAGTTCAAACGAGGTGGTGGGTTACGCTTTGCTTCACCCACCCTACGACTACGACTGAAAGACCGGACCGAGCGGGAGGTATGATGTGACTCAAAAAGAGAGACAGCGCGAGGGAGAGGTGCGGGAGCGCGACCTCGCTCAGCACTACCTGGAGCTGTACCGGAAGCACTCGTGGCAGCCGTTGACCCAGATGAAGACGGCCAAACCGGTCTTTATCAAGAGCGCCCAGGGCTGCTGGCTGGAGGACTTTTCCGGCAAGAAATACCTGGATGCCGGCGCCGGGTTCGCCAACGTCAACCTGGGGTGGGGCCAAGAAGAGATAGCCAAAGCCATGTACGAGAAGGCCGCCGGAGTCGTTTTCCTGGGACCGGGCTTCGTTGACCCCGACCAGGTGCTGCTGGCGGAGAAGCTTACCCGGATCGTGCCCCAGGGCATGGGGCTAAGCAAGGTCTTCTTCCAGTCGGGCGGCTCCGAGGCCAACGAGGCCGCTTTCAAGATGGCGCGGCAGTACCACAAGCAGAGCGGCCATCCCACCAAGTTCAAGGTCATCAGCCACTGGATGGGCTATCACGGGGCCACGGCGGCTGCCCTGAGCGCCTCCGGCCGGCATGGCCGCCGGGTGAGATTCGAACCTTTGGTGCCGGGTTTCATCCACGCCGCGCCGCCCTTCTGCTACCGTTGCTTTTTTGAACTGAAGTACCCGTCGTGCGGGATACTCTGCGCCAGGGACGTGGCCCGCATCATAGAACTGGAGGACCCGGAGACCGTCTCCGCCTTCATCGCCGAGCCGATGAGCGGGAGCGGCGGGCAGAACATACCGCCGCCTGAATACTTTGAGATCATCGGCAAGACGTGCAAGGAAAACCAGGTACTCCTCATCCTGGACGAGATCATCACCGGGTTCGGCAGGACGGGGAAGATGTTCGCCACCAGCCACTACAACGTCCGGCCCGACGTCCTTGTCGTGGGCAAGGGACTAACCGGCGGCTATGCGCCCCTGTCGGCTGTGGTCACCAACGAGACAGTGTTCAACGCTTTCTTCAGCGACCGCGACAATGACAAGTTCGACCACGTCATTACATATGGCGGCAATCCCGTCTCCTGCGCCGCGGCGCTCAAGGCTATTGAGATAATGGAACGGGACGGTCTGGTGGAACGGTCTCGGGTGCTGGGGGAGTATCTGGGGCAAATATTGAACGAAGCTATCGGCGGCCACCCGCTGGTGGCCTTTACCGATGGCCGGGGGCTGCGGCACAAGATCGAACTTGTAAAGGACCGGGCGACCAAAGAGCCGTTGCTGGACCCTGTCCCACTGAAGCGGTTGAAGCAGGTCTACATGGAAAAGGGTATGGTCGCCAGCATTGTCGGCGGCGAGACGCCGAGCCTGGGGATAAGCGCCGGTATCAGCCCTCCCCTGACTATCGAAAAGGCCGACCTGGACTTCGCCGTCAGCGTTGTGAAGGCTGCCCTGGACGAAGCCGCCAGGGGCTTGTAGGGGCGTCACCTTACCCCCTTGTCCCCCTCTCCGATATCGGAGAGGGGGTGGCCCGCCTGAGCGGGCCGGGGGTGAGGTCGAGCGCCATACTGAACAGAAAGGACGGTGGCTAACACGATGGAACCTTTACCTTCTGCAAAGGTGGCTGACGACCTGTTCATTATCGACACCGCGGCATACGGCAGGCCGCGGTTTCTGGCCAGCTATATTATCGCCGGGGACAAGATCGCTCTTGTCGATTGCGGCCCAACCACGTGCCTTCCCCGTCTGAAGACGGAGGTCAAACGGCTGGGTTTCAATGTCAGGGATATCGACTACATCATTATCACGCATATCCACTTGGACCACTACGGCGGCGCCGGGAGTTTGCTGGAAGACCTGCCACGCGGGAAAGTTGTGATGCACCAGCGGGGCGCCCGGCACGCCATCAACCCCGGCCCGATGCTGGAACGCACCCGGGCAATGGTGGGCGACGAGGCAATGGCCCGCGAAGGCCCGATACTTCCCATCCCGGCCGAGCGGCTGATGGCCGTGGAGGATGGGGACGTATTGGACCTGGGCAAGGGCCATCGCTTGCAGGTACTGCACACGCCCGGCCATACGAACAGTTCAATATGCCTGCTGGACGAGAAGCTAAAAGGGCTTTTCGTGGGAGACATCCTGGGGCCGTGTTTCACGGCGGACGACGTCACGGTGCCCCTGGCCCCTTCCGGGGACTTCGATGTCGACATGTCTATTAAATCCATCCAGAGGATGCAGGGGATCAAAGCGGAGCTTCTGGTATTCCCCCATTTTGGCGTCAGCCGGAAGGCGGACAAGGTCATGAAACACTCGGTGAAGGGCCTCACGGAGTGGAGTGAACTGGCGCGGGAAGCCCTGCGGCAAGGGCCGGACAAGGTGTTGCCGGTGCTGAACGAGCGGGCCAAACGGGACATGGCGGCCATCCGGGACAAAGGTCCCTACTATCACTATATTCTGGATGAAGCAGTGCCGCTGTCGGCGGCGGGCTACACGCGATACTTTCAGCGCAGGGGCCAGGGCTGATACACCGGAGGTAAGTATGGCGCAACCACTGGACGGAATAAAGGTAATCGACTGGACGGTGCAGCAGTTGGGGCCGGTGGCCTCGGCCATGCTGGGCGACCTGGGGGCCGATGTCATCAAGGTGGAGCACCGCGTACGGGGCGACAATGGCCGGGGATGGAGCGGCATCATGGGCCTGGCCGCCTTCGCCAAGGGTGGGCGCAATTTCTATTTCGAGGCCAATAATCGGAACAAGAGGGGCATCACAGTGGACCTCGGCAAGCCGGAAGCTGTCCAGGTTATGTACAGACTCGTGGAAACGGCAGACGTTTTTGTGCAGAACTTTCGACCGGGTGTGGCCGAGAAACTGGGGCTGGGGTACGAAGACCTGAAGCGCATCAACCCGCGCATAATCTATGCGTCGGCATCGGGCTACGGCCCGCGCGGCCCTGAAGCCAGCCGGCCGGCCACTGACCCTGCGGGGATGGCCCGCTCCGGTATGATGGACACCACCTCGCGCCAGGGCATGCCGCCCCACTACTACCCCGGGGCTATCGCCGACCAGATGGGTGCGATCATTCTGGCCTACGGTATCATGACGGCCCTGGTGGCCAGGGAGAGGCTGGGTGTCGGTCAGAAGGTTGACGCCTCCCATCTGGGCAGTATGATCTGGCTGCAGAGCCTGAGCATGCATCAGGTCCTGATCCAGGGACGAAGCCCGAACAAGTGGGAGCGGGGGCAGGTCAGCAACCCTATGAGCAACTGCTATCAGTGCGCCGACGGACGCTGGATATTCCTGGGGCTTTCTCAGGCAGAAAGGTTCTGGCCGGACCTGTGCCGTGCCCTGGACATATGTGATCTGGAGAAGGACCCGCTTTACGCCACCCCCGATGCGCGCCGTCAGCACCGCAAGGACATGATCGCTATTTTGGACAGGAAGTTTGCGACGCGCACCTCGGACGAGTGGACGGAGCACTTCAAGAAGAACTTCCCGCGCTTCATCTTTGAAGTTGTGAAGAACCTGTCTGAGGTGCCGGACGACCCCCAGGTACTGGCCAATGAATACGTCGTTGATTTCAATCATCCCGCCTATGGCCCGGGCAAGGTGGTGGGTCTACCGATAAGTCTGAGCGCCACGCCGGGCAGCCTGCGGCGTCCCGCGCCCGAGTTCGGGCAGCATACAGAAGAAGTGCTGCAGGAGGCCGGGTACACATGGGAGGAGATTGCGCAGCTCAAGGAAAAGGGGGCGATTTAGGACGCTACCCCGAAAATAGCGCACGGAGTCTTCGCTGCCCCTTCGTCCCGATCCATCGGGACTCAGGGCTTCGGCTCGCAAAGACGCGCAATACACTTTTCGTTGTTTGTGGCGCCCCGACAGGGACATGAGACCTACCTCGAAACAGCTTGCATTCACTATGGTTCTCGGCCTTGGGATCCCTACACATCGAGGCCTGCTCGAATGCCACTTGCCTCCGCTGTTGGCCAACGCGGACACACAAAAAGTCCCGCAAATACCCCCGAAAATCTGTTGACAGCCCCATTTGAGCATGCTACACTATCATGCTGGTATCCTAAAGACCGGGTAACCGCTGTACTCCCCCGGAAGGGGGTTTTTTAATGCTCAGGACACGGTGTTCGGAAGGCTCTCTGTCCTGGGACGGTGAGTTGTCGTCACAACGGGGTGTCTGCCAAACGGGGTAGTTGAGCCACAAGGAAGGGGCGGAATTGCCAACTTGCAATCAGTTGATCCGAAAGGGCCGGAAAAAGATAGGTAAACGAACAAAGGCGCCGGCGCTGGGTGTGATCCACAATACCCTGAAGAACAGGGTCAAGAGCGGCGTAGGGTCGCCCCAGAAGAGAGGCGTGTGCGTCCAGGTCAGGACCATGACGCCAAAGAAGCCCAACTCTGCTCTGAGGAAGATCGCTCGCGTCAGGCTGACCAACGGCATTGAGGTAACGGCATACATCCCGGGTGAGGGCCACAACCTGCAGGAACACTCGGTGGTGCTGATCCGGGGAGGTCGCGTTAAGGATCTGCCCGGCGTCCGCTATCATATCGTTCGAGGGACTCTGGACTCCGGCGGCGTGGATAACCGCAGGCAGGCGCGCAGCCGGTACGGGGCCAAGAAGGCAGCGGGCCCAGCGAAGGCTGAGGCCAAGGCTGAGGCTAAAGAGGCCCCGGCGGCTGCCTAGAGGAAGTCCTTTTCGGACGGAACGAGTCGTGAGTTTTGAGTTGGCTGTTGCAGGTTGCTGGAGCAGCTTTTCTAATCGAGACTGAGCGCTGAACCGGGGAAGCCGGGTGGAGCGCGGACCAGGAGGCCGGGATGCCCAGAAGGGCGAGGGTTCCAAAAAGGGAGATTCTCCCTGATTCGAAGCATAGCAGCGTTATTCTGGCGCGTTTCATCAACAAGATGATGGTGCGCGGCCAGAGAGCGACGGCTGAGAAGATTGTCTACAAGGCGCTGGAAATTGCCGAGGGCAAGCTGAAGAAGGATGGTCTGGACGTTTTCCAGCAGGCTCTCAAGAACGCGACACCTTTGCTTGAGGTGAAACCCAGGCGCGTGGGTGGCGCCACATATCAGGTGCCGGTCGAAGTCAAGCAGGAGAGGGGTAACGTATTGGCCGTTCGGTGGATAATCGGCGCCGCCCGGGCCAGGGCTGGTAAGTCCATGGCTGAGAGGCTGGCGGCAGAGTTGACGGACGCTGCCCAGAATCAGGGCACCACGATAAAGAAAAAGGAAGACACGCACAAGATGGCGGAAGCTAACAGGGCGTTTGTACACTACAGATGGTAAAAGCAGTCTTAAACATGAGTAAACAATCTAACGGTTCAGGGACGGCTACCGAGCGTTCGGAAGGACGGGAGGCAACGCGGGAGTTTGACCTGGAGCGTCTGAGGAACATAGGCATTATTGCCCACATCGATGCCGGCAAGACCACGGTGACGGAAAGGATCCTCTATTATACCGGCCGCACCTACAAGATCGGCGAGGTTGATGAAGGGACCGCCACCATGGACTGGATGGAGCAGGAGAGGGAGCGGGGCATAACCATAACCGCCGCCGCTACTAGCTGCTACTGGCGCGACCACCGGATCAACATAATCGACACGCCCGGGCATGTCGATTTCACCGCGGAGGTGGAACGAAGCCTGCGGGTGCTGGATGGCGGGGTTGTCATTTTTGACGCTGTCTCCGGGGTGGAGCCGCAGTCAGAGACCGTGTGGCGTCAGGCCAACAAATACGATGTGCCGCGCATGTGCTTTGTTAACAAGATGGACAGGGTCGGCGCCGACTTGGAGCATACCCTGGATATGATAGAAGACCGGCTCGGCGCCAAGCCCTTGAACATTCAGATACCCTGGGGCGCGGAAGCCAATTTCCAGGGCATGCTCGATCTCGTGGAAGAGCGGGCGTGGTTTTACCCTGAAGATGCTAAGAAGCCGCCGGAGTCACGGGACATCCCGCCGGAGGAGCGTGAGCGTTTCAAGCAGGCAAGGGAGAAGTTCCTGGAGAGGCTGGCGGAGAACGACGACCAGTTCATGATTACCTATCTTGAGGGGCGGGAAATACTGGTGCGGGAGGTCAAGCTGGCTATACGACGGGCTACCTTGGCCAGCAAGGTTGTTCCTGTGCTCTGCGGGACTGCCCTGAGGAACAAGGGAATCCAGCTACTGCTGGATGCCGTTGTGGACTATCTCCCGTCCCCCGCCGATGTTCCCGCTGTGCACGGGACGAATCCCAAGACCGGCGAATCTGTTATGCGGGAGCCTACGGACGAAACGCCCTTTGCGGCGCTGGCCTTCAAGGTGGTGGCCGACCCCTTTGTGGGCCGGCTGGTGTACTTCCGGGTTTACTCGGGATGCGTCAGGCCCGGCGATCAGGTTTACAATGCTACTCGTGAAGGCAAAGAGAGGATCGGGCGTTTGCTGCTGATGCATGCCAATCAGCGGCATGAGATCGCCCAGGCCGAGACCGGCGCCATCGTTGCCACTCTGGGGCTGAAGAACACCTTCACCGGTGATACGCTGTGCGATCCAGTGCAGCCGATTATCCTGGAGACTATCCGGTTCCCTGAGCCGGTCATTTCAGTGGCTATCGAACCCAAGACGAAGGCTGACCAGGACAGGCTTAGCAACGCCCTGAATTCTCTTTCTGAAGAAGACCCCACGTTCAAGGTGCGCCACGATAGTGATACGGGTCAGACCTTGATCTCGGGCATGGGGGAATTGCACCTGGACGTTCTGGTCGACAGGATGTTGCGGGAATTCGGAGTCAGCGCCAGGGTGGGCAACCCGCAGGTGGCTTACAAAGAGACCATAACCCAGGCCGTCAAGGTAGAAGGTCGTTTCATTAAACAGGTGGGCGGTCATGGCCAGTATGGCCGGGTCTGGGTTGAGTTCGAGCCGACGCCGCCTGGCGAGGGCTTCGTATTCGTGGATGCCGTAAGGGGCGGCTCTATACCCAGGGAGTTCATCCCACCTGTCGAGCAGGGCATCAGGGAGACTCTGGGCAGCGGACGTCTGGCAGGCTTCCCGGTAGTTGACATAAAGGCTACCCTGGTGGATGGCAGCTATCATGAGGTGGACTCTTCGCCCCTGGCTTTCAAGATGGCGGGTAGCCTCGCCTTGAGAGAGGCGCTGGAGAAGTCCCGCTCCATCCTGTTGGAGCCGATCATGAAGATGGAGATAATCACGCCCGCGGACTTCATGGGCGACATAATCGGCGACCTCAGCGCCCGGCGCGGGCAGGTCGAGGGGATCGAGGAGCGGGGCCAGACCAAGATCATTCGGGCTATCATTCCTCTGGCGGAGACATTCGGTTACGCTACCCGACTGCGCTCCCTCAGCCAGGGCCGGGCCACTCATACGATGGAGTTCTTCCATTACCAGCAGGTTCCACAGAGCTTGGCGGAAGAAATAATCTCTAAGGGCAAAGTAAGGAATTCTGGGATATAGGTATGGCAAAGCAAAAGATCAGGGTCAGACTCAAGGCTTTCGACCACAGGTTGCTGGACCAATCGGCAGCTCAAATAGTGGAGGTCGCAGAACGGACCGGCGCCATGGTCGCCGGGCCGATCCCGTTGCCTACCCGCATCGAGAAGTTCTGTGTTATCCGGTCTCCTTTCATCGATAAGGACTCCCGGGAGCAATTTGAGATCCGGACTCACAAGCGGCTGCTGGACATATTGGAGCCTACGTCCAAGACTATCGATGCTCTGACCCAGTTGAATCTACCAGCGGGCGTGCACATCGAGATCAAGGCGTAAGTTACGCACAGGGTTGGGTGAGATGTTACGATTTCCTGGAATAATAGGTCGCAAACTAGGCATGACCCAGGTCTTCACGGATGATGGCCGCAGGATCGGCGTTACGGCTGTCGAGGCCGGACCCTGCATTGTTATCCAGGTGAAGAAGGAAGCGACCGAGGGGTACAATTCGATCCAGTTGGGATTTGGCCAGGCAAAACGCCTGAACTCACCCGAAAAGGGGCGGCTGAAGGAACTGGGGAACCTGGAGCATTTGAAGGAATTCCGGGTCCAGGGAGACGCCTTTAAGGTGGGGGACAAGGTAGATGTAAGCCTGTTCCAGCCGGGCGACGTGGTGGATGTGATAGGCGACTCGAAAGGTAAGGGTTTTGCCGGCGGTGTGAAGAGATATCATTTCAAGGGCGGTCCCAAGACACACGGCCAGTCGGACCGCCAGCGAGCTCCGGGATCCATCGGGTCCAACACCTATCCGGGCCGAGTCTGGCCGGGCCAGCGCATGGCGGGACATCTGGGAGCCAGGCAGGCCACCGTGCAGCGGCTGATGGTCGTGAAGGCTGACGCCAGCAAGAACCTGCTATTACTCAGGGGTGCGGCGCCCGGCGGAGATAAAGGGATAGTATTCATCCGAAAAGCGGAAAAGAGGAAGTAGGCTGTGCGCATACCGGTGCATAACCTCTCTGGCGAGGTAGTTGAAGAAATAGAGGTCCAGGACTCGGTCTTTGCGGTGGCGGCCAACGAGGCCGTTATCCATCAGGCGCTGCTCCGGCAGAGGGCTGACGCCCGTCAGGGCAACGCTGCCACCAAGACGCGGGGGCAGGTGGCGGGGAGCGGTCGGAAGCTTTTTGCGCAGAAGCATACGGGTCATGCCAGAAGGGGCACCTTGCGGGCGGGAGGCAAGAAGGGGAGCGGTGCGGTTTTCGGTCCCCACCCGCGGGACTACCGTCAGTCGTTGCCGAAGAAGATGCTCAGGCTGGCTCTGACCGGAGCGCTCTCCGAGAAGGTGCGTAGCAGTGAGCTTGTTGTAGTCAGTGAACTCAATTTTGAAGCGCCAAAGACGAGGGCTATCAAGTTGGTGCTGGACGCGTTGAAGATAACCTCCCCTGCCCTGGTAATAACACAGCAGGCTGAGAAGAATGTGGTGCTTTCGGCCAGGAACCTGCCGGGAATAAAGACCTTGCCTGCCTCGAATCTGAATGTCGAGGACCTGCTCAACTGCCGTCACATGCTGATGACAGTTGGGGCCGTACGCCAGGCAGAGGCGATCTGGGGAGACAAGGAAGCCGCAGTCGCGGCTTAAGAGACAGACACAGAGATAGAGACAGAGAATATGAACGTTCTGGAGATTTTGCGTCGCCCACTGATCACGGAGAAGTCCACGGCCCTCCAGGCCATGAATAAGTATGCCTTCGAGGTGTCGGCGAGGGCCAATAAGATACAGATAAAGGAAGCCGTCGAGAAGGCTTTCAACGTGAAGGTGGCGGCGGTGAACGTGATGCGGGTACCCGGGAAAGAGAAGCGCATGGGCCGCCGCGTGACGTTGACTCCGGAATGGAAGAAGGCTATCGTCACGCTGAAAGCGGGGCACAAGATCACCCTGGTGGAAGGGGTCTGATAGACTCATGGGCATCAAAGCGTACAAGCCAACATCGCCGAGCCGGCGGGGCATGACCGGGTTTACCTTCGACGAAATAACGAAGGCCAGACCGGAGAAGTCGTTGACAGCGCCGCAGCGAAAGCGTGCCGGCCGTAATAATCGAGGGAAGATAACGGTCTACCATCATGGCGGCGGGGCCAAGCGCAGGTTGCGTCTCCTGGATTTCAAAAGAGACAAGATAGGCGTGCCGGGCAAGGTAGCGGCCATCGAATATGATCCCAATCGCTCGGCCCGCATTGCTCTGGTCCACTACGTCGACGGCGAGAAGCGGTATATCCTGGCCCCGGCCGGAATACAGGCCGGCGCCACACTCATGGCCGGGCCCGACGCAGAGATAAAGCCGGGCAATGCCCTGCCGCTGCGCGCTATCCCTACCGGCACAATGATTCATAACATTGAGCTTCAGAAGGGTCACGGCGGTCAGTTGGTTCGCAGCGCCGGCGTTGCCGCCCAGCTCATGGGCAAAGAAGGGGACTATGCTCTGGTCCGGTTGCCTTCCGGCGAGATGAGGCAGGTGTACATAGACTGCATGGCGACGGTGGGCCAGATTGGTAATATAGAGCACCAGAACATTACCTGGGGAAAAGCAGGTCGGAAACGCATGCTGGGAATACGTCCCACTGTGAGAGGTTCGGCAATGACGCCCCGGGATCACCCCCACGGTGGTGGTGAGGGACGGTCGCCCATCGGCATGGCTACTCCCAAGACCCCGTGGGGCAAACCGACATTGGGGTACAAGACGCGGAAGAACAAGGTATCGGACAAATTCATTGTACAGCGCAGGAAAAAGAGATGACGCGTTCAACCAAGAAGGGCCCGTATATTGAACCCAAGTTGCTGAAGAAGGTGGAAGCCGTGCTGCGCTCGGGGCAGAAGACGGTAATAAAGACATGGTCTCGGGCGTCGGTCATTATGCCGCAGATGTTGGGGCTTACCATCGCGGTGCATGACGGGCGAAGGCACATACCTGTATTCGTAACCGAAAACATGGTTGGCCATAGGCTAGGCGAGTTTGCTCCCACCAGGACGTTCCGTGGACACGGGGGCAAGGTAGAGAAGCTGACCCAGCCAGCTCCTGCGCCAGCGCCAGCGGCCGCGCCTAAGAAGGCGTAGAGGGCAACATGGAAGTTAGAGCGATCGCCAAAGATATAGGTCTATCGCCCAGGAAAGTGCGTCTCGTGGCCGGGATGATACAGGGCAAGAAGGTGTCGGATGCCTTGAACATGCTGAGGTTTACCGTGACGCCCGCAGCCAGGGCCATGGCTAAGGTGGTCAAGTCCGCTGCGTCCAACGCCGAGAACAACAACCAGTTGACGTTGGACGAATTGAGGGTGAAGAGGGTGCTGGTAAACCAGGGGCATGTTTTGAGGAGGGCTCGTCCCCAGTCCAGGGGGCGTATTTCGCCCTGGAAGCGGCGTTCGAGCCACATCACCGTGGTAGTAGAGGGGGAGGCCTAATGGGCCATAAGGTTCATCCTATCGGCTTTCGTATTGGGGTCCACCGCGACTGGTTATCCAGGTGGTACGATGAAAGGCACTATCGTGAGTTGCTGCAGGAGGACCTAAAGATCCGTCAGGCCATAACAGCCGGGTACCGCGAAGCCAGCATCTCCAAGGTGGAGATTGAAAGACAGGCGAACCAGGTGCAGGTGGCCATCCACACTGCGCGGCCGGGCATTGTAATCGGGCGGGCGGGGCAGAGGGTGGATGAGATGAGACAGAAACTGGAGAAACTCACTGGAAAGCGTATACGTTTGAACATCCAGGAGATCCGTCAGCCTGAGCTGGATGCCTATCTGGTGGCCAGGAGCGTGGCCGAACAGATGGAGCGGCGCGTGGCCTTTCGCAGGGCCATGAGGCAGGCCATTGCCCGCACCATGCAGGGTGGAGCAAAGGGCATAAAAATAATCTCCTCGGGCAGGTTGGGCGGGGCGGAAATAGCCAGGCGGGAAACGGCGAAGGACGGAAGGGTACCCTTGCAGACATTGCGGGCGGACATCGATTATGGCTTAGCTGAGGCCCGCACGACGTTGGGCCGCATTGGGGTCAAGGTATGGATTTATCGAGGGGATGTTCTGGCCGCGAAGGCGGAGAAGCCAGCGGCGGAGGCTGCGGCCCCGGCCGCCCCGATTGCATCGGGCGCTCCTGCGCCGGCTTCTGCCGGACCGGCGCCCGCCGTACCGGCTGCCGGAGGGCCGGCGCCGGCATAGCGACTCATCAGACCCTGGTTTTCATTAGCTGAAGGTGGTGAAAGGCAATGCTACAGCCTAAGCGAGTTAAATGGCGCCGCTCTCATCGGGGGCGTCGCAAAGGTGAAGCGACGGCGGGGAATACGCTCCAGTTTGGTGATTTTGGTCTACAGGCCATGAGAGTGGCATGGATCACTTCTCGCCAGATAGAGGCTGCCCGGCGCGCCATGACCCACTATGTAAAGCGCGGTGGAAAGGTGTGGATCCGGGTTTTCCCGGACAAGCCGGTAAGCAAGAAGCCTCTGGAGACGCGCATGGGCGGCGGCAAGGGTACCCCGGACCACTGGGTAGCTGTGGTGAAGCCTGGCCGGATCATGTTCGAGATGGGTGAGATCAGGGAGGATATGGCTCGAGAGGCAATGCGGCTGGCTTCTGACAAGCTGCCAATCCCGGTCAAGTTCTTGTGTCGGCATGAGCACCTCGAGGAGATGGCATGAAGACGGAGGAGATTCGCGCCCTGGGGCCGGAGGAAACCAAGAAGCAATTGGCTGAGGCGCAACGGGAGCTTTTCAATCTCCGTTTTCGGCACTCCACGCGTCAGTTGGTGAACAACCGCGAGTTGGTCAAAACAAAGAAAAAGATTGCCCAGCTAATGACTATCCAGCGCGAAAGAGAGTTGGGTATAGCGCGATGACAACAGAATCTCACGTGAAGGTCAGGGTCGGCCGGGTAATCAGCGACAAGATGGACAAGACCGTGGTCGTCGCTGTGGAAAGGCCGTACCAGCACCGTAAGTATAAGAAGATCTTGCGGCGCATCCGCAAGTATAAGGCCCACAACGCCGGAATAGCCAAGGCCGGCGATACGGTCAGGATTGTGGAGACGCGGCCCCTGTCCAAGGAGAAGCGGTGGCGGGTGGCCGAGGTAGTGACCAAGGGTGAGATAGTGGTACTGCCCAAAGAGGTAGTGGAGGCCCCGCCGGTCGAGAAGCTAGAGCCTGTTGAGCAGGTGGAGCCGGTTGAGCAGCAGTCTGCGGAATCACCCGCTGGACCAGGTGAGGGACCCGAACCGAAGGCCGCCCCACCACCGGCTGAGGACGCTTCGCCCGCCCAGTGAAAAGTCCCCGTCAGTTCGTGGGGGTTTCCTGAAGGCATTATTACGAGGATTGGTCGGATATGATTCAGACCTACACAAGGCTAAAGGTCGCCGATAATACCGGCGCCCGGCAGATAATGTGCATCAACGTACCGGGTGGTACGAAACGTCGCTACGCCAGGGTCGGCGATGTGGTCGTTGCTTCGGTAAAGCAGGCCGTGCCGGGGGGTTCTGTGAAGAAGGGTGAGGTAGTGCGGGCGGTGGTTGTGCGTACCAAGAGCAATTACCGGCGGCAGGATGGCTCGTACATACGTTTCGACGAGAACGCCGCGGTAATCCTGGACGAAAAGAACAACCCCAGGGGGAGCCGCGTATTTGGACCAGTGGCGCGGGAGCTGCGCGACAAGAACTTTATGAAGATCGTCTCTCTGGCGGCCGAGGTACTTTAGCATGAAGATACGAAAAAGCGATAACGTGCTGGTTATCAAGGGGAAAGACAGGGGCAAGACGGGCAAGGTGCTGATGGCGTTTCCCGCGGAGAACCGGGTAATTGTGGAAAAGGTGGGGATCATAAAGCGGCATGCCCGGGCACGCGGGCCTGTGCGTCAGGCGGGCATCATAGAGAGAGAAGCCCCTATCGATGTTTCACGGGTGATGCTGATGTGCGGCAAGTGCAGCCATCCGGCCCGTATCGGGTACCGGGTTCTAGAGGATGGCAAAAAGGTACGGTTCTGCCGGGCCTGCAGCGAAGTGATAGACTGAGGCAATTATGGTTCGATTGAAAGATAGGTATAAGAAGGAAATCGTCCCGGCGCTCATGAAGGAGTTCGGCTACAATAACATCATGCAGGCGCCAGGATTAAAGAAGGTCGTGCTTAACATAGGCGCCGGGGAAGCAACCACCAACGCCAAGGGGCTGGAGGCTGCTCAGCGGGACCTCAGTGTGATTGCCGGCCAGCATGCCGTTATCACGAAGGCCAAGAGGTCTATCTCCGCTTTCAAACTGCGAGAAGGACAGTCCATCGGCACCATGGTGACGCTGCGGGGCCAGCGCATGTACGACTTCGTGGAGAGGTTCATAAACTCCGTTCTGCCCCGAATCCGTGACTTTCAGGGTGTACCGGGGACTTCGTTCGATGGGCGCGGGAATTATCACCTGGGTCTCAAGGAGCAACTGGTCTTTCCGGAGATCGAGTATGACAAGATAGACAAGGTGCGCGGGCTGCAGATAAGTTTTGTTATCTCGGCGCGCAACGACAAGGAAGGCAAGCGCCTCTTGGAGCTTATGGGCATGCCTTTCCAAAAGGAATAGGCTGAGAGAAGTATGGCTAAGATATCCAAGATCGTAAAGTCCAAGAGACCACCCAAGTTCAAGGTGCAGCAGCACAACCGGTGCCAGCAGTGCGGGAGACCAAGAGCCTACATGCGCCGTTTCGGGCTGTGCCGCATTTGCTTCAGGAAACTTGCCCTCGTAGGCGAGATCCCTGGAGTCAGGAAATCCAGTTGGTGACGAATCTGTGGTCTGCTGTAGGAAGCGGCTAGTACCTTGTAACAGCATCTTTGTCGCTACCGCACAGGCCCCGACAAGTCGGGGTGCCACCAGTATCAAAAGCAAACGTTACATGCTACTAGTCCGACGTACCGAGGAATGAGGTTATGGGAACTAAGAGGAGTACGGTAGTCAACGACCCCATCGGTGATATGCTTACCAGGCTACGCAACGCCGTTATGGTCGGCCATGACGTGGTACTGGTGCCGGTTTCCAGAACTAAGATCGCTGTGTCCCGCGTCCTGAAACAGGAAGGTTTTATCTCTGACTACGAGGTGCTACGCGGCAAGCCGCAACGCATGATCCGGCTTCACGTCAAGTATGTGGGGAAGAAGGAAGCATCGGTGAAGGGTGTGGAACGTGTGAGTCGGCCAGGTCTGAGGGTGTACGTCAAGCGCGGCGAGATCCCGCGGGTCTACGGCGGCCTGGGTATAGCCGTTCTCAGCACTTCCAAGGGCATAATGACCGGCCAGCAGGCATGGAAACGTCATCTGGGCGGCGAGCTGCTGTGCTATGTCTGGTAGCCGACTGACCCGTTGTTGAGCATTCTTTTTCTGTACCGAGGAGACAATGTCAAGAATAGGTAGAAAACCGATCCCCCTGCCGCAGGGGGTAAACGTCGACATAAGGGGCAGCGAGGTCGTGGTAAAAGGCCCCAAGGGTGAGCTGCGGCGTACCCTCCATGCGGATATGTCCATTGCCAGACAGGATGGCCAACTGGTTGTCAATCGTCCCAGCGATAGCAAGTTGCACAAATCGCTGCACGGTCTGACGAGAACGCTGGTCGCCAATATGGTGGACGGGGTCAGCAAGGGGTTTGAGAAGAACCTGGAGTTGAGCGGTGTGGGCTATCGGGTCCAGAAAACCGGTGATAAGATTGCCCTGCAGGTCGGGTACACCCATGCCAAGGAGTTTGTTCCCCCGGCGGGCATTACGCTGCTAGTGGAAGGGACCAACAAGATAAAGGTCCAGGGGACAGACAAGGAACTGGTGGGGCAGGTCGCCGCTCATTTGAAGGAAATTCGCGTGCCCGACGCCTATAAGGGCAAAGGCATAAGATATGCCAACGAAAGGATTCACCTGAAGCCAGGCAAGGCAGGAAAGGCGACGGCGAAGAAGAAATAATGGCTAGCAGAGCTACTCCTCGGGCTGCCCGGTCAGCCAGGCATGCCCGGGTACGAAAGAACCTTGCAGGAACGACCCAGCGCCCGCGGCTCGCGGTATTCCGTAGCAGCCAGCACATATATGCCCAGGTGATCGACGACGTGAAGGGTCGCACTCTGGCGGCTTCCTCAACCGTGGACGAGAAGGTCGCTGCGGAGGGCAAGGGGAAGAAAAAGGCTGAACTGAGCGTTCTGGTCGGCAAACAGGTAGCCGAACGGGCTATTGCGCAGGGTATAACGCAGGTTGCGTTCGACCGCGGCGGCTTCAAGTATCATGGCCGGGTCAGGGCTGTGGCTGACGCTGCGAGAGAAGCCGGGCTGAAGTTCTAAGGAGTTCTCTTTGGTAACAAAGCATAGGCCGACAGAGGAAGGGCAACCGACATATACTGAGAAACTGGTTTATCTCAACCGCGTGGCCAAGGTGGTAAAAGGCGGTAAGCGGTTGCTTTTCAGTTATCTGGTAGTGGTGGGGGTTGGCATGGGCAAGGTGGGCATGGGGGTGGGCAAG
>JACQTY010000127.1 GCA_016210545.1 Chloroflexota bacterium | reverse complement strand
GTGACGAAAGGGGGATTTTCCTTCTGAGTTGACGCTTTGTAAAATCCCTCTCAATCTCCCTTTGCGAAAGGGAGAGGTTGGTCCCGCTCCTTGGCTGAAGCTGTCCGCGTATCAAGATGTTGCACCAGCCAGGTACGAGAACCTTCTATCTTGCAAGATTCGATAGGAAGTGGATTCAGAATAAGCTCGCATATTGTAATGCTATTTATGAGACAATACACTAGAGACGCAGCCGAAAAGTCCAAAATGGCCGAAAGTTCGCCCCGTCGCAGATACGATTTTGGAGCCTAAATCACGTCAAAAAGGGGTTTTCGGCTAGACTCCGAGGCCACCCCGGAGACGCATGGCCGTTGACTGTAAGTACCTGTGCCAGGTGGCCAGCGCCGATATGCCCCTGCATATCCTACGTCCACCACATACAAGTATAGAGACGCACCGGGTGCGCCTCTATACAGATAGCCTGAGCGGTATGTTCCGGACATTGCACGGAGGCCACACGCCACGTTGCTGCGACGAACGCCTAACTCGGTCGGACCTCCTGAGGCTGGGTCACAAACCTGTAACCTACTCCCGGCTCGGTGAGGATCAACCTCGGCGAGGAGGCTGAATCTCCCAGCTTCTGCCGCAGGTGCTGGACATGTACCTTGAGATAGCCGGTCTTTGTTGTGAATTCCTGGCCCCAGACCTTCACCAGGAGCTCCTGGTGGGTAAGCACCCTCCCCGCATTGTGCACCAACTGGTATAGCAGGCGGAACTCCGTGGCCGTCAGCCTTACCTTATCTCCCTTTAGCCATACCTCTCTGGTGTCGTAATTGACGGTAAGGTCGCCGGCGGTAAACGTCCCCTCTGAGGCGCCATCCGTGCTCTTGGAACGCCTCAGCACCGCCTGCACCCTGGCCAGGAACTCGATATGACTGAATGGCTTGGTTATGTAATCATCGGCGCCTACCGCCAGGCCCCGGGCCACGTCCACATCGCGGTCCCGCACCGTCAGCATTATGATAGGCACCTGGGAGGTCGCCCGTATTTGGCGGCAGACCTCGAACCCGTCGGAATCGGGCAGGCCTATGTCAAGAATAATGAGGTCCGTTTCCTCCTTCTTCGCCAGTTCCAGCCCGGTCTTTCCGTCGCCGGCTGACAGGAAGGTAGCTCCGGGGTAACGAAGTTCCAGGCACAAGCTTACCGCTTCCACCACGTCGGGTGCGTCATCGATAACTAGAAATTTCACTCCCCCTCCTCCTATTTCAAATACTTGCACTACTTTTCGAGACCCTGGACGACCGCGGGAGTAATTGTCTATTCGGTAGACAAGCTATCATCTTTGTCAATACTTGTCAATATGTTTCGGTGTGCGGTTAATAAATTGTATCTGGGGGTGCAGGCTAATCCTGACGGCCGAATGACCAGACAGCCAGGCCCCCCATCACAATCCCGAACGCCACCACCACCAGAGTGTCCTGAAGGACCGTCATTGTATGCTGGTATACAGTAACCCGCCACGGAACGGAGGCCACATCCTGGAGCGCTGCCTCGCCAGCCAGCGCCACCTGCCGTATGGCATCCACGGCGTACGTGATGGGGTTCACCTTAACGATCAGGCCCATCCACGGCGGGAGGCTGTTCACCGGGAAGAACACCCCGGACAGAAAGAGCATGGGCATGATGGTGGCCTGCATAATGAGCTGGAAGCCCTCCATGGACTTCATGCGGGAGGCAACCAGAATGCCCAGGGCCGAAGACGTGAGGGCGACCAGGGCCATCAGGGGCCAGAGCTTGAAAACCAGCATCGGGGTCAGCTTTACCCCGAGCAGTGGGGCCAGACCCAACACAAGCGACCCCTGGAACATGGAAACTGTTGCACTTCCCAGGGCCTTGCCAATAACAATTGTAGAACGCGGCACGGGCGCGACCAGCACTTCCTTCAAGAACCCCAGCTCCCTCTCCCACACAATGGACACCCCCGACATGAAGGACGTCATGAGGACTGTCATGCCGACGATGCCCGGAAACATGAACTTGGCGAAATCAACCCCCGGTCCCACCTGGACCAAGCGGCTGAATCCCGCTCCGAACACCAATAGCCACAGCAAAGGCATCGCCAGGGAGCCAACGACCCGGATCTTGTCCCGCCAGATCCTCAGGACCTCGCGGTACCAGAAAATATATATTGAAGAGAGGCTAGCCATGTCGCCGGCCTCCGGGGCGCGAGAACATCCGCATGTGCTCCCTCATGATGTCCTTCCCTGTCAAGTCACTATCGCGAAGCTCCCGTCCCGTCAGCTTTAAGAAGACATCTTCCAGCGTGGGACGGCGCACACTGACACTGATAACCGGTGTGCTCAGACCGGACACCAGTCGTGGTACGAATTCGTGGCCGTTTGGCACTTCAAGGCTGATCCCCTCGTTTGCGCTTCCCGGGGCAGAGGCCTGCGCCGCGCCGTTGGCGTGAATACCGAACCTGGTCTCGATCTCCTCCGAGGCTTTCTTATCATCACTGGTCTTTATGGTGACTATGTCGGCGCTCACCTTCTTCTTCAATTCCCCGGGTGTGTCCAGAGCGACAATGCGCCCGTGGTCGATAATGGCTATGCGATGAGCGTTCTCGGCCTCCTCCATATAGTGCGTAGTGAGGAAGATGGTGATGTCCTCCTCTTTGCGCAGTTGATGGAGATACTGCCAGATGTGGGCGCGGCTCTGTGGGTCCAGCCCCAGGGTAGGCTCGTCCAGGAACAGCAGCCGGGGATGGTGAAGCAGCCCGCGAGCGATCTCCAGCCGCCGTTTCATTCCCCCGGAGAAAGTCTTTACCTGGTTGTTGCGCCTCTCCCAGAGCTCCACCATGCGGAGAATGCTCTCCATCCGTGGCTTTCGCTCGTTGCGGGGCACGTTATAGACATAGGCGTGGAACAGAAGATTGTCCCAGGCGGTTAACCTGTCGTCCAAACTGGGGTCCTGAAACACCAGTCCGATGCGCTGGCGCACCTGCGATTGCTGGCGGACCACGTCCAGCCCGCAGACGCGGGCCTGCCCTGAGGTAGGCTTCAGGAGGGTACATAAGATGTTGATGGTAGTAGTCTTCCCGGCGCCGTTAGGGCCGAGAAAACCGAATATCTCCCCACGCTCAACCCTCAACGACACGTGGTCAACTGCAGTAAAGTCCCCGAAGGTGCGGGTGAGGTCTTTGGTTTCGACGAGTGGCGCGTCCATCCTTTCTGAATATAATACTTTCCGTTACGGTAATCAAACACACCCAATAGGACCATGATTCGCGGACTGTAATCCAAGATGGTCACCTCTTGGGTGAGGGAGCTTCCTGGCGCTTCCGCTCGCCCTGGCAGGCTGATTAGACGCCACCCTTTCAGCTTCGGGGAACCCTCTTTTCACTGATGCATATGGACATGCCATTTCAACAGGCGTTCCCCGATGCCCCAGGCTTCAGCCTGGGGTAGATAGGTGATCCCGACATATCGGGACTTGCTTGCCCTCCCGCCCAGATGTCTCTTTGTTCAGTCCCGAGACATCGGGATAAAACCCCGCCAGATGCCGATGCATCGGAATGAACTCCCGTTTATCGCAGCGCCAGGACAACCGGTCTCAGGTCGGCTCAGGGGCACTCGTTCCAACAAGATGCCTTGAGCACCCGTACTTAGACAGATAGCGAGAGGCGCTACACCGCTTCCCATATTGGGAAGGCGGAGAGGGTCAGGTCCGGGCGACACCTTCCCTGACAGTTTCGTCACAATTTCGAGGAAAGCGCCGTCAGGGTACCCCGTCCCCTCGTAAAGAAAGCCATCGCGCCCAATGGTGAACACCTTCGGGGATGGCCCCTTTTTGGGCGTTGGACGTACCGGCAGGTAAAGGGGACCATTTACTTGAACCCCGAAGCCTACTAATGTTAAGTAAACATAAATTCTTTGAACTTTACCGTCGAAACCTATTGACAAACACGGCAAGCGCCCCTATATTGTAACACTGGGTACTGATAGGAGACTATGTGGCGCTATACCTACTGTACCTGAGGCGTACCCGGATTGATAGGCAAGTGTTGATTTGTGTAATAGGAGAAGAACAGTTGGGACATTTCAGAAAGGGAAGGTGAACACGGCACATGTATAAACTAGGAAAGAGCAAGAGCTCCAGGGTTATCATCTCTCTCTTGGTCACGGCAATTATTCTCTCAAGTGTTGTATCCTTCCCGACCTCAGTCGAGGCTATCTCCGTGACGCAGTCTACCCCCAACACCAGCTATCTCCTGGGCGCCACCGTGCCTCTCCCAGCGGACATCAACTTCGACCCCGCCGATGCCGCGCCGATCCAGCAGGTGACTCTTGATATCCAGGGCCCGCAAGCGGCGAGCGTGAACCTTCCCTTCGCACCCGGCGCATTCAGCATCACCACCCTCAACAGCGGCATTGTCTCCGGTACGGTAAGCTGGGACAACGTGGGCTACAGCAGCGGCTATGGTTATGGCTACGGCCCCAATCCGGCTGGCCCGTCCCGCATCCGATATAACCCCCTGAACTGGCGGCCCCCGGTGCTAAAGACACCCCCGCCGCCTTCGCCAGGGCCTTCGCTCCCGGGCTGGCAGGGGCTTTTCGATATACCGGGCAACTGGCACGCGACTGGCGCGGGCTATGATAGCGCCAACAATCGCTTGTATGTAACGGCGGATGGTCCCATGGGCCAACCTGACCAGGTACTGGTGCTCAACGCTACCAGCGGCGCCCTGATAAGTTCCTTCAATCTCCCTGGCGATATGTCCTCCGCGGCTGACTATGTAGGCAGCGGCAGCATGCCCGGCCTTTATGTAGCCGACACCAACTGGTACCCCGATGCCTCCAGCGGAAAGATATTCCATTATCAGTCGGGGCAGACAACGCCTCATCACTCCTTCCCGACTTCGACGCAGATCGGGGGTCTGGCGTTTGACGGCATCAACCTGCTGGCCGGCGCCCAGAACATGGGCCAGCTCCTCAAGTTCAACCCGGACCCGAGCTCGTTTCCTAGTGGCCAGTTGAGCAACAGCAGCGGCGTCGCCTCGGGATCTCCCGTGACACTGCAGGCATTTACGGATAACGTTGTGACTATTCTCAACCCGGGAACATTCAACATTAACCTGCCGGTGAATCCCGCCGGCGCGTCAGGCACAGCCAACAGCGGTACTGCAGACGTAGCGGGCGGTTCGCAGCCACTGTTCCCCGGGGCCAACTTCATAAGCGTGCTTAACCCTGGCACTATTAGCGTGCAATTCTCCGGGCCCCTCACGGTAGGCCCGCCCATATTTTTGGACAACCCGCCAGGAGTTCCTCCGTTCTTCGGCGGACCCTTGATGGGATCCCAGGGACTGGCCTTCTATGGCGCCACCAACAACCTTCTCTGGTCTATTGGCGACAAAATTGCCCGCATTAACATGGCGGCGCCAAATCCGGTTGTCCAGAACTTCGAGACCCTGAACCCCGGCCTCTTCGTAGGAGGCATGGCTATGGTGGGAGATTATGCCTACATGGCTGGCAACGACATATTCAACCCTGGACAGCAGAGGATATTCAAGGCCAGGCATCCCGGCGCCCCGCCCCTGGACACCACTGTGGCCGGCAGCTACACGGCCCGGATCACGGTAACCGGCAGCCTGCTGGCGCAAGGCCCGGTAGTTAATTTTGCGTTGAAGAAGATCGGCGACGCCGGCATGCCCGCTGCCGTCAACGTAACCATCAATTCTCCGTCCGATGAATCCGCGGTGCAGAGCACGTCGGTCCCCGTCAGTGGTACAGTGAACGACCCGAGTATCGCTGAGGTAAGTGTGGGCGCGGCCATCGGCGCCACTGAGTACATCAGGGATAAAGTGGAAAACGTCGTCGTCCCCGCCGGGTCGGTTACGACGGACATCTGGCAACCCGGCGGCATGTGGCATGTGACCACCGACCGGTCCTTGCAAAAGTCCTCGCCGACGGCGGCGCCCGTCGCCACCATCATGATGGCCGGCGAGAAATCGTGGGCCTACAACCAGGCCAACCAGTTTGGCGGTCCGCCCAACTACGATAATGGGCAACATAACAGCGGTTTCCTGGAGACCAAGACCGGTCGCAGCGTAGGCGGCAAGAGCAGCCTCTCCTTCTGGACAGGCTGGAATACCGAACCGCCGGCCCAGTTTGATAAAAAGACGATCGAGGCATTTGTGGACGGCGCCTGGCAGCCAGTCGCTCAGATTGTGGAAGCTGGCTTCTTTGGTGTGCCCATGTTTGGTCCACCACCGGGTTTCGGCGGCCCTGTTCTCATGGTGTGGGGTGTGGACAATGCAGAAGCCGTGGTTGATGCCTCTGCCGGGCTTGTCCAGGTGCAGGTGCCGCAGTTCACGTGGAAGCATGTGGTGCTTGACTTTAAGAATCGCTTTAACGGCAAGAACATAAAGCTGCGCTTCGCTTTTGATACCATGGACCAGTACGCCAACATGATGGAAGGCTGGTATATTGACAACATCATTTTCAAGGCCGAGTCATCCATTGGAGGCCAGTCGGCCACGGTGGGACCCGACCTGAGTTGGTCGACAACCGTGACCATCGGTGAGGGCGCCAACCCCATAACGGTGGTAGCGGTCAGCGGGTATTACGACGCCCTGGGCGGACCGAGCTATCTTACGGCGACGGACACGAATACCGTATACCTGGATACCACGGCGCCAGTAGTTACTATCGATGCGGTGACGTCGCCTACTTCCTCAGCCACGCAGGCTGTGACCGGCGCGGTGGTCGACTCCAACATCGATACCATCACAATGACCCAGGTAAGCGACGGCGGCACCAAGCCGTACACCACGCCTACGCTGACAACCACGTCCACGGGAAAGACGTTCTCCCAGTCGGTGAACCTGGTGGCCGGCACCAACACTATGACGGTGACGGCCACGGATAAGGCTGGCCTGTCGGCCACAGCGACGGCGACAATAGTGTATGATATTGTTCCGCCTACTATTACCGCCGGCGCCACCCTGTACCCGGTGGGCGAGGTATCCGCCAGGACCAGTGACTTCTTCGTCTTCCAGGCGGACGCCAGCGACTTCGGCATCGGCGTGGCCGACGTCCAGTTGCTGGGTCCCTATGGCGGGCAAAGCGCGCCTGCCGGCGTAACCGACAATACGACCGAGCAGACCGGCACGGACGGCAAGAAGTACCAGAAGATCAGCGGAACGTGGTACAACTTGATCAGCTTTAAGAAGGCCACGGACATACCGCAGGCTGTCCGCACCCAGTGGGGCGTAAGTGGCGACGTGACCAACCGGTGGCTCATGCCCATGAACCTCCCAACGAGCGCCCCGCCCGGCACATACACCATGACGGCTCGCGCTAAGGACGGCGGCGGCAACACCGCCACGGCTACCGTTTCCGGGCAGGTGGTATCCACGTTGTCTAACTTCAACGTCTACCTGATGCCGGACTGGAACCTGATCGCAACGCCGCTGATCCCGACGAACACGTCGATGGGCACGGTCATGACAGGGCTGCAAGCGAAGGGGCTGCAGTCGGTGTGGTACTACAATACCGCTACGAATACCTGGTTGTCCTATGACCCCAGCAGCCAGGCCAACAGCCTGACAACGTTCGAGGCGGGCAAGGGCTACTGGGTCAGAATGGACTCACCCGCCTTCGCCTTCGACCCGCCGTTGGCGCCGGGCCTGCCCGACACCCCGCGTCCTGTGAAGCTGACCGTATCCGGTCAGGTCCTCCAGGCGGGAAACCAGCCGCCGCCAACCTACGCAATCAAGGCGGGGTGGAACCTGATCGGGCTGCACAACGAGCGTGACTCGGCCGTGTCCACTGCCCTGTCCGGCCTGACAAGCCCGTACGGAGCCAAGTTGTGGGCGTCACTGCTGGAGTACAAGAACTTCATTACGTACCCCACGCAGCAGGGGCAGGAACCGGAGACTGTATTGGGCGCCTTCAGCTCGGTCGGCGCCGCCGGGACGATGAACCCTGGTAAAGGTTACTGGTTGTTCGCTTCCGCTGACGGGACTATCGTACCGTAGGTATAGGAGTTGGTGGGATACGAAGTCGTAAACTGATGTGAACAGCTAGGTCGATTAGCCCTCCTGAGCCATTCGTTGGAGTGGCCAGGGGGGCTAATTTGTAGAATCAGATATTGAGATGGTTCGCGGGCTATTCCGCCCCTGCGCGTGGCAAAAAACTGAGGGAGCACACTATGCGGATTCAGAGGGTTAGAATGGAAAAGATCGTTAGATCACTGCTCGTTAGTCTCCTGGTCCTGGGTACGGGCGTGGGGCTGCTCCCGCAGACTGCCCGGGCCGTTCCCGTCCAGCCGCACAACTTGTACGGTACTGTGACCATTGCGGGAACAGCGGCCCCCAACGGGGTAGTTGTCAGCGCCAACATTTCCGGGGTTACCTGGCCGTCAAACGGCTGTTGGGCCAGCGCCGCCGCGCCGTCAACGGTCGCCGTCAGTGGAAGCTATGGCATTGGACCAATCGGGGGGCCTACCGCGGGTTGCCCCGACGGAACGCAATTGTTTTTGTCCGTTCTTGCCGATAACACCGATACCATCGGCGTTAAGGACGGGGGGATCAACGGCGATATCATCCTCATATACGTCGATAATTACCAGGCAAGCACCACTACGTTCGCGGTTGCAAACACATCCGGTCCCAACAGTGAGAAGAACCTGGTTGTACCATCGGATAAGGTCATAGACTTCCCCGCTTTCTCGCTCAGCTCGTCCAGCATAAATGTCGGCGACACCGTTACAGCCAATGGCACAATCATGAATAAGGCCGTCCCCGCCGGACTGGTCCCTAGCCCCGTCGTCACCATCGATTGGAAGGACGGTTCCACCTCTGTACCCCTGGTAGACAGCAATGGCTCTTTCACAGCCCCTCATACCTATCTCACCTCAGGGACCTACGCCGTTGCTGTGCGGGGCAGCGCCTCGGGCTATGTGGGAGGGAGCCAGTTCGGGAAGACGGTCGCAACCAGTCTAACGGTGACGGCCGCCCTGCCCACGCCCGGCAGTCTGGCCAAGACCTCGGCGGATACGTCCACGACCCCCACGTTTACGTGGAACGCAGTGGCCGGCGCCACTTCCTACGAAGTGAAGATGAACGGCGGCTCGTTTACGGACAACGGGAGCGGCCTCAGCTTCACCCAGTCGACCGCGCTGGCTGATGGCGCCCACACCTTCCAGGTCCGCGGCGCTGCGGGCGCCATCAAGGGCAGCGTGGCCAGTCTGAGCTTCATTGTGGACACCACCGCTCCGGGCGTTCCGACGAGTCTTTCCCGTACCACCCCGGACAGCGACAGCACGCCCACGTTTACGTGGACTGCCGCGTCCGACGCCACCGCGGGCATAAGCCACTACCTGGCGCAGGTGGACAGCGGGAGCTTCACCAATATCGGCAACGTCACCACCTACACCATCGGCAGCGCCCTGTCTGACGGAGCGCACAGCTTCGCGGTGAAGGCCGTGGATGCGGCGGGGAATACGGGCAATACCTCCTCGGTGTCTTTCAATATCGATACCTCCGGCACCATATTCGCCGATATCGCTGCCCCCGTCGTCACCAAGACCACCGCCGACAAGATTAGCCTGCCGGTATTTACGTGGTCCAACGTCAGCGGCGCTGTCACATACGAGGCCCGCATTGATTCCGGTACTTTCTCCCCGTCCAACATCAACGTGGGCGCTTCAACGAGTACCTACACGCAGCCGACTGCCATCGCTGACGGGGTGCATGCATTCCAGGTGCGGGGCGTCAACAACGCAAACGGCAAAGGCGCCACCGGGGGCGTTTCGTTCACTGTGGATACCGTCGCCCCAACAGCGCCTACCAACATCCAGCGGTCTACCGCTGCCAGCGACAACACGCCGACCTTCACCTGGACGGCCTCCACCGATGCCACGTCCGGCGTGGGCTACTACGAATTCAGCCTCAACGGGTCCCCGTTCGTCAACATCGGCAATGTCACCACCTACACTCTGACCACCACCCTGTCGGATAGCGCCTCTCATACCTTTGTGCTGCGGGCTACAGACAACGCGGCCAACACCGGCGCCACGGGCGCCAGCGGCAACTTCACTATTGACACCACCGGCCCCGTGATCAGCAACCCCCTCCCCAGCGGGTGGATTAAGCTGCCATCAACTCAGATAAGCGCCCAATACACAGACGCTCTGTCAAGCATCAGCACGGGCTCGGTGACACTGACGTTAGATGGCGTCAATAGGACAAGCTCGTCCACCGTTACTAGCAGCGGCGTAACCTACTCGGCGACGGGACTGACAGCCGGCAGCCATACAGCCGTGTTAATGGTGAGCGACTCCGTCGGCAACAGCTCCACTCATCAGTGGACATTCAGTGTGGATACGGTGTCCCCGGTAATCAGCAACAATTCCCCAACGGGGACCGTAACGACCACATCGCCGACGATAAGCGCCCAGTACACCGATGCCAGCAGCGGGATCAACACCACCACCGTCGCCTTGCTCCTGGACGGCGCCTCTCAGAGTATTTCCGCCACATCGACGGGCGTTTCCTTTGCCGCTTCGGGCTTGTCCCAGGGCCCCCACTCTGTGCAGTTGATTGTTTACGACGTCGCCGGCAATCTCCAGCTTGCCACCTGGGCGTTTACTGTAGACAGCCAGGGGCCGGCGATAAGCGATAGCTCCCCCACAGGCACCATAACCACGGGCAGCACAACGATAAGCGCCAGCTACAGCGATGCCGTATCCGCGGTCAACACATCTACCGTGACGCTGACCCTGAACGGGTCCGCCGTCAGCGCCACCGTAGATAGTTCCAGTGTGTCCTACGCTGCTACCGGTCTCGCTGACGGCACCCACACCGTGGTGCTGACCCTCAGCGACAGCGTGGGCAACTCGAACAGCCTCACGTGGACCTTCGTGGTGAACAGCCAGGCGCCCACGATAAGCAACTGGTCGCCCACGGGAATCATAAACACCGCGTCGACGGTAGTGAGCGCCCAGTACGCCGACCCGACGGGCATAAACACCGCATCGGTAGGACTGACAATCGATACTGTGGATAGGACAGGCCAGGCAACGATCACCGGTACCGGGGTCTCCATCTCCCTCAGTGGCCTTGCCGACGGCGTCCACAGCGTTGGCCTTGCCGTCAGCGACACCAGTGGCAACCAGGCCAGCAAGAGTTGGACGTTCACCGTTGATACCACCGGCCCGGTGGTGAGCAACCGGCAACCGGCGGACGGCAGTACGGTTACGTCGACATCGCAGGTGATCAGTGCTTCGTATTCTGATGGCTTAGCGGGTTCCGGAGTAAACGCCAGCTCCGTGGCGCTTAAGCTCGACGGCTCCACAATGGCGGCCACCGCGACCACCAGCGGGGTATCCTACAGTGCCAGCGGCCTGTCCCAGGGTACCCACACCATCCTGCTGACCCTGTCCGACGCCGCGGGCAACTCGACGTCCTCCACGTGGACGTTCAAGGTAGACACCGTGGGGCCGGTGATTTCGGCTAACCTGCCTACCACGACGCAGACAACAGCATCGCCGACAATCAGCGCCAGCTACAGTGACGCGGTGTCCACCGTCGACACCACATCCGCTTCCCTGGTGCTTATGCTGGACGGCGCCCAGGTACCGTATGGTTCCCTTACCGTAAGCCCCACCGGGGTGTCCTATGCGACCTCCGGGTTGTCCCAGGGCAGCCATGCGGTGTCCCTCACCGTGAAGGATAGCGCAGGCAACTCCTCCACGGTCTCCTCCTGGACCTTCAAAGTAGACACCGTCGGGCCGGTCATATATAAGAACCAGCCCGTGGGCACAGTGGCCGGCGCCTCCACCACCATAAGCGCCCAGTTCTACGACCTGGTGTCCGGAATCAATACCTCGCTGGTAAGAGTGAAGCTGGCCAAAACGGGCGACACGCTGGCTAACGTAGCGCCCATCACGGTAGTTTCCACAGGGGTCACCCACAACGCCTCTGGCCTGACAAATGGCGAATACACGGTGAAGGTGTCCGCGACGGATGGAGTCAACTGGGAGACCGATCTCCAGTGGACCTTCACCGTAAATACCGCCGCGCCCCAGATCACTAACCCGTTGCCCCAGGGGACGGTCTATACCAGTGCTTTCCCGGTGATCGTCACCGCCCAGTACAGCGACACGCTAGTCATTAATCTCGCCTCTGTCAATTTGAAGATAGACAATACGACGGTGTTTCCACCTGCAACTGCTACAGCTACGGCCACAGCTACAGGAATCTCTTACTCTACGTCATCGCTATCCGTCGGCCCCCATACGGCCTTGCTGACCGTGACCAACAACCCAGGCACAACGGCCACCCGCGAGTGGAGCTTCACCGTCAGCGCTCCGCCCACCTCGGCCGAGGTGGTGAGTGTAATCGTCAACCAGACGCCGGAAGAGGCGGCGGCAGCCCTGGCCGCGACATCGACGGCTAACGCGGCAGCGGCTCTGACGCAGGCAGCGGGAACCGACGCCGCGGCCCAGGCTCTCACTGAGCTGGCAACGACTCAGGTGGGAATCGCCGCTGCCGCAGCGGCTCAAGTCCTACAAGCAGGCACTGCCGAGGGGGTGGCCGCCGCGGCCTTGAACATTGCTAAGCAGGTGCAGCAAGGTAACGCCGGGGATGTGGCGAAGATCGCCGCTCAGGCCACAGGCACTCAATCCGACTCGGCGGCGATGGCCAAGATACTCGTCCAAACGAGCGCTGCGGATACAGCCCAGATCTTGGTTCAGCAAGCTGCTACTACCACTGGTACGGTCGCCGCGGGCAAGCTGGTGGCGGAAATGGTAGCTGTCGACGTGGTCAAGACAGCTAACTCGGTGGCGGCTGTGGCCGCGAGTGACCCTGCCAAGTCGGCCAGTGTAGTAAGCGAGGTCATAACCACAGACAGCGCCAAAGCTGGCACGTTGCTCAACAACGTGCCAGCCGCTGCCCTGGCGTCCACCATGCAGAACGTCAGCACAACCAACCTGAACGCAGCAATTCCCGCCATGACAGCGAACAACGCCGCAACGGCGCAGACGCAGTTGAAAGAGGCCCTCCCCCAGATGACCGCGGCGAAACTCACTACCATAACGCCGTCGGTCCTGTTCGCGGCGCTGCCCAGCGTACCGACCGAGCAACTGGTGGGCGAGCTGCCGCCGACGCCTCCGGCAAATCTTTCGTACGTGACAAACCTTGAAGTGACGTCTGAAACAGGCACAACCGCGCAGTACTTGTCCATCATTACAGCAGCCGGAGAATGGGTGACTATAGCCCACACGCCCTTCCCGCTCACAGAGGTACTGGCTAAGACAAAGACGGTCCTCAACAACGTGGGCACAGCCTTTAACAAGTTGGACAGCAAGCCCCAGGGTCTGCCGAACCCGCCGGGCAGTGCCTCCGACGCCATCTACTTTAACCTCAGCCTCACCGGGGCCACTGCCAACGACCTTGAGTCCGGACATATAGGCTTCAAGGTGCTCCAGACGTGGATAACGAGCAAGGGATTCCACAAGTGGGGCGTGCTGCTCGGCAGATATGATACCGACGCCGGCAAGTGGATATCCTTGCCTGTGAAGCGCGTTGACTGCGGAGCCTCGGACCAGGCTGCCTATTTCTGTTACACGGCAACAACACCCAAGTTCTCCGACTTTGTCATCACCGGCAGCGACACACCCCCGCCGCCGGAGTTCAGTGTGACCGCACTGACGGTTAGCTCTGCTCAGGTAACCAGCGGCAATGCGGTTACCATTTCTGGCACGGTTGCCGACATCAGCGGGCAGCCTGACAAGACGTACGCGGTCTCCCTCTGGCTGAACAAAGATGGGGCGGGCTATGTGGTGGAGAGCACCAAGAATGTGTCTGTGGCCGCGGCCAACGGCACGGCGCCGGTGAGCTTCAACGTAACCAAGTCCGTAGTTGGGACCTACGGCGTCCGCATAGACAAGAGGACCGATAGCTTCACCGTGTCGGCGCCGCCATCAGCCCTGCCCTCTCCCCCTGCATCTACCTCTCCCCCGCCCGGTGGAAGTGGTGGCGGAGGAGGGGGAGGCGCTCCGCCCGTGGCGGCGCCGCCGCCCTCGGCCGGGCCGCCGGCGCCGCCCGCTGCTCCGGCAGCGTCGACCTCTGATGACCTGAAGCGGTCTATCGAGGCGATGCCGGCGCAGGTGGCTGCCCAGCAGATTGCGTCGGCCCCGCTGCAGGATGCCGTGAAGGCAGTCCAGGATGCTCCCGCCGCCAAGTCGGCTGAGGTGCTGGCGCAAATGGCCCCGGCCGCCGCCGGCCGTATTGTTGACCTGCTGCCCACGGCCAAGACGGTTGAGATTGTGGACAAGATGTCAGGTCAAAAGGCGGCCCAGGTGGTCGAACAGGTGGGCACCGAAAAGGCCGCCCAGATCGTCAGCCAGGCATCCAATGCCAGGGCTGCCGACATATTGAGCAACATGGCCACCGACAAGGCGGGCCAGGCCATGGAGCGCGTGCCTTCAGCCCGGCTGGAGCAGATCATACCCACCATACCGGCCAGGGCGCTGCAAGACCGGCTGCCCGAGCTATCGCCGGGGGCCCAGTTCGCTCTGAGGCCGCAGGTGGTGTTCCAGGCGTTGCCCCAGGCGCCTACCGAGCAGTTAGTGAAAGAGTCACCCCCGACGCCCGGCAAGGGTCTGGAGAAACCGGCGCAGGTGACCTCGACGGCTACATCGGCCACTTACAACGTCCCGGCGACGAGGACCGGCGAGTGGTCCGTGCTGGTTGGCACACCCAGCCCGGTCACGGGCATAGTGGCCAAGTTCAAAGAGTCTCTGACTAACGTGCAGGTCGTCCTGGAGCAGTTGTCTGGCAAGCCGGCGCAAATACAGGCGGAGCCTGCCGGCCAGAAGGTCAATGCCTATCTGAAGATCGAGGTCGCTCAGTCGGCGTCCAGAGCCGTGGAAGCAGGGCACATTCGTTTCCAGGTGGCCAAGAGCTGGCTGAAGTCGAACAACATCCACAAGTGGTCGGTCACGTTGAGCCGCTACGACGCCGATGCGAATGCCTGGATGGCCCTGCCTACCAGGCGCGTGGACGAGGACGCGACCAACATCTATTACACGGCGACGACGCCCAGGTTCTCGACCTTTGCCATATCCGGTAGCCCCGAAGTGCCGGCCCCCGAGTTCGCCGTGTCCGGCCTGCAGGTAGACCCTCCCAGACCGGTCGCCGGTCAGCCTGTCAAGATCACCGCGGATATCACCAACCTCGCGAAGACGTCAAAGAGCTTGGGTATTCCCCTGTGGGTCAATGGGACGGTCGAGACATCCCAGGCCATCACGCTGGACGCTGGCGCTAAGGCGAAGCTTACCTACACCATTTCCAGGGCAGCGGGTAACTATGAGGTCAGGGTGGACCGGCAGATTGCCGCACTTCAGGTGGCGCCGCCAACCCCGACGCCTGCTCCCACCCCGGCGCCCACTCCCGCGCCGACTCCTGCACCCACGCCCGCGCCCACGCCGACGCCGCCGACGCCGCCCGCACCCATCGTGGCGCCACCGCCCATACAGGCGCCGACCGTGGCGCCCCCTCCGCAGGTGACGCCGCTGCCACCCACGCCGACGCCTCCACCCACCCCTAAGGGCGGTGGAGCAACGCCTATGGTAATAATGGGTATTGTCGTGGCTGCTATAATTGTAGTGGTGATGGTGGTCTTCGTGATGCGCAGAAAGCGATAGAGTGGCCCAACCTGATACTGAGTAACAGGAGGCCCCCCCTCACCAGGGGGGCTGTCTGGTTGAAAGAGCGGGGAGTAGCTTGAATCGAAGATCCGCAACGGTGATGGTGCAGGGCACAAGCTCCTCTGTGGGC